>JAGXLU010000043.1 GCA_018334565.1 Halanaerobiales bacterium
TTATTTTATAATAAAATTAACGTGGGAAGTGGTGTAATATGCCTGAAAAAGATAAAAGTGACCAAACGATGAAGTTCAAACCAAAAAAAGAAGAGTTAAGTGAAGCTGGATATGTGATTAAGAGGGTCACAAAAGCCCTTGAAGAAAAAGGTTATAATCCGGTTAATCAGATTGTAGGTTATATACTTTCAGGCGATCCAGCTTATATTACGAGTTATAAGGACGCTCGTACGATGATTAGGACCATTGATCGGGATGAGATCATAGAAGAACTGGTTAAAAATTATTTGAATAGATAAACTCAAAAGGTGCTTCTGGTAAAAGGAAGCACCCTTTTGTCAATAATAGGGGGTTGACTGTTGAGAAAATTGGGGATTGATTATGGCAGTAAGTACATAGGTCTGGCTGTAAGTGATCGTACTAATACAATTGCTCAGAGCAAAGAAGTATTGAAAAAAAACGACCTTAAAGATATTTTGAAGATATTAAAAAAATATATTTCAAATTATGAAATAGATGAATTAGTGGTCGGTATGCCTACTTCCTTAAATGGAACCAAAGGCCCTCGCGCTAAAAAAACTGATGAATTTATTAATTTTTTAAATAACCATTTAGAGATTAAGGTGACTGAATGGAATGAAAGATATACAACTATGATTGCTGAAAAAAGTATGATAGAGGCAGATTTAAGCCGTAAAAAAAGGAAACAACTTGTAGACAAAATAGCAGCAGCCTTAATTCTGCAAAATTACCTGGATTATTTAAATAAAAAGGATGGTGAAAAAGATGAATAAAGAAGGTAGCTATTATGTGGATGAAGAAGCCGGACAACTAATTTTAAAAAACGGTGAGGCAGAAGAATCTTTTATTATTGAAGAAGAGGTTTTATTTGATGGTAGAAAATATCTAATTTTGGTTCCAGATCAAGAGGATGAAGATGAAAATAGGGATGCTCTGGTTTTAAAGATGGTTCAAGATGGTGAGCAGAAGTACTTGAGTATAATTGAAGATGAAAAAGAATTTCAAAATGTCAAAGAGAGGTATTTAAACAAGTGAAAAAGGCTGGAATAATATTTCTAATATTTATTATTATTATAACATTATCCTTAAAAATTATTGATTTAACTTATCCGGTAGATTACAGTAATGAGCAAGAATTATTAATAGAGGTAAAAAAGGGTACTACCGCTCATGAGATTGTAGATACCCTTTATAATAATGGTTTGATAAAATCAAGTCTTGTCTTAAAAACCTATATTAACATAAAAGGTGATGAAGACCAATTAAAGGCCGGTTATTATTATTTAAGCCCTGCCCAGGATATGTTTGAGATATTAGACCAGTTAAAAAAAGGCAGCAATGCTGTATTTAAGGTTACTATACCGGAGGGTTATACTGTTAAAGATATTATCAACAGATTGGCTGAAAAAAGTAGACTTGAAGTTGAGGATTATACAAAGATTATTGATATGAACCCTTTTGAGTTTGACTTTTTAAAAAAAGAAGATGATAAACTTATATATATTCTAGAGGGTTATCTTTACCCAGACACATATACTATACCACTTGGTTACAATGCTCAAAAAACTTTAGAAGTTCTCTTGAATTCATTTAAAAATAATGTTGTTAAAAAAATTGATGAGAGTCAGATTAAAAATAACTATGATCTGCATCAACTTATTACCATAGCCTCTATGATCGAAAAAGAAGCCAAAATGAATTATGAAAAATCATTAGTTGCCTCTGTGATCTATAACAGGATAGACAAGGATATGAGGTTACAGATAGATGCAACTGTGCAGTATGTATTAGAGGCGCAAAAAAAGAGGCTTTTCTATGAAGATCTTAAGATAGATTCGGTTTATAATACCTATCAAGCAAAAGGTCTTCCCCCTGGCCCAATCTGCAATCCGGGTCAAGAAGCTATTCAGGCTGCTTTGCATCCTCAAGATACCGATTATTTATTTTATTTTGCTTTAAATAATGGGGAACATGTATTTACAGATAATTATCAGGATCATTTACAAAAACAGCTAGAAAAGAAAAATGAGGGATTGATTGATGATTGATAGTAATTATAAACTCTGGGAAGAACAGGATGAATTAAAAAATATAGAAAAAAAAGCCAATCAAAATCATATACCAATTATTGATAAAAAAACTGCTAATATTTTAAAAACGATTGTTTTAATCAAAAAACCTAAATTGATACTGGAAATAGGAACAGCGATTGGTTACTCAACTCTCTGGTTAGCTGAATACAGCCCTCAATATAGTGAAATTGTAACTATAGAAAGAGATGAAGAACTTTTGAATTTAGCCTCAAAAAACATTAAAGACTTTGGGTATAAAGATAAGGTTAAATTTAAGTTTGGTCAAGCAGAAGAAATCATACCCTATTTTAGAAGAAAATTTGATCTTGTTTTTATAGATGCTGCTAAAGGGCAGTATCTAAATTTATTTAAAAAGGTACAAGAAAAAATCAGTGATAATGGAATTATTATTTGTGATAATGTTTTTTATAAAGGACTTGTACGTAAAAACAAAAAGTTAACTCATAAAATAAGGACAATTGTTGTTAATATGAGGGACTTTTTACATTATTTAGAGGAAAATGATGATTTCAAGACGGATATAATTGATTTAGCTGATGGTATATCAATTTCTCGTAGGAGGAATAAAGATGAAGAGAGTCGAACTGCTGGCCCCGGCCGGTAATTTAGAAAAGTTAAAAATAGCAGTACTATATGGAGCAGATGCTGTATACTGTGGTGGATTTAGGTATGGTCTGAGAGAAGGGGCAGATAATTTTAGTTATCAGGATCTTAAAGAAGCTACCGAATTTGTTCATAGTAGAGATAAAAAAATATATGTAACTGTCAATATGATACCCCATAATGAAGATTTAGTAGGTCTTTTCCAATATCTTAATCAACTACATGAAATTAATGTAGATGCCCTCATCATATCAGATCCGGGTGTTTTAGAGATAATTAGAGATCAAAATATTGAAATACCCCTACATTTAAGTACTCAGGCTAATACAGTTAACTATGCTAGTGCTTCTTTTTGGAATAAACAGGGTATAGAAAGAATTATATTGGCCAGAGAATTAAACAAAAAAGAAATAAAAGAAATAAATTTAAAAACCAAAATTAGTCTCGAGATGTTCATCCATGGTGCGATGTGTATTTCCTATTCAGGCCGCTGTTTATTAAGCAATTATTTTGTTAATAGAGATGCTAACCGGGGTCGTTGTGCCCAGTCCTGCCGCTGGAAATATTATTTAGTTGAAGAAGAGAGGCCGGGTGAATATTATCCTATTTTCGAAGATAAAAACGGTACACATATAATGAATTCTAAAGATTTATGTCTTATAGAACACATCCCAGAAGTAATTGATACCGGGATTGATAGTCTTAAGATTGAAGGTAGGATGAAGGGCATGCATTATGTGGCCTGTGTGGTATCAACTTACAGAAAAGCCTTAAACTCTTATTATAATGATCCTGATAAATTTAGTTTTCAAGAGGAATGGTTAAGAGATCTCAAGAAAATAAGCCATAGGGGTTATACGACCGGGTTTTTTATAAAAGCCCCGACTGAACAGGATCAAAATTATGAATCTTCAGCCTATCAGAGGACATACGATTTTATGGGTGTGATAAGGGGATATGATCGAGATAGAAAAGAGGCATTAATTGAAGTTAGGCATAAATTTTTTAAAGGAGATAGGATTGAAGTAATGAAACATAGTGGGGAAGTATTAAAAGAGAACGTGGATTATATTATAAATGAAGAAGGCAAGAAGGTAGAAATTGCTCCCCACCCCAAAGAAATAATAAGAATACCTGTTGAAAATAAGTATAATAAACTTTCTGTGGTGCGAAGAGAGGTAAGAAAATGATGGAATTGAATACTGAAAGAATTGTGGCAGAGGTTCCCCAAAAAGAAATTGTTTATGTTGATATGATTTTTAAATCTTTTGAGGGAATAGCTGTACTAACCGTCAGTAAGAAGAAGAATGGAAAGCCTGGGGAAATTTATCTTGATGTAACAAAAGGAACAAAAAAATTAGTCTTGCATATTTTGAAAGATTTAAAAAGTCAATTTCACGTAAAAATTATAAAAGCTTAATATATTTGACAATAGATAGTTAATTAGTTATTATTACTGTATATCAGAAATTGTCAACTCCGGGGGCAATAATATTGGAAATATTATATCCTGATAAATATTATAAAAGTATATTTGAAGTCGATCTCAAAGCCCTAAAGTCTGAAGGTATTAAAGGGATAATCATTGATATTGATAATACTATAGTGCCCTGGTCTGACAAAAAAATTAGTGGTGAAGTATTTAACTGGTTTCAAATTATTATAAGTAAAAACTTCAAGTTGTGTCTAATATCAAATGGAATGATGAGAAGAGTTGAGTGCTTCAGTAATCAGCTGGATATCCCGGCTATCAGTAATGCTGTAAAACCCAGGAAAAAGGCCTTTAAACAGGGTTTAAAGATCCTTGATATATCAAATAATGAAGTTGCCTTAATCGGTGATCAAATCTTTACTGATATCCTAGGTGGAAATAGAATGGGTTTTCAAACAATTTTGGTTGATCCTTTAAATAAGGAAGAATTTTTCACAACCAAACTGATGAGATTATTAGAAAAACTCGTTATCAAAAGAGGGATGTACCATGGCTGATTTATGGAGGGAATATTATGTTATTAAAGAATACAAAGAGAACAATTATGATTTTAGTAATAACCATTTTTATCTTAGTAAGTTATGTGAACGTTCTAAAAGCAGAAGATTTTTATGCAATGGGAACAAGGATATTAGAATATGGAGATCAGGGATCTGATGTAGCTATCTTACAACAGAGGCTTAAAGATCTCAATTTCTATAATGGAAAAGTTGATGGTATTTATGGAAGAATGACGGAAAATGCTGTAAGAAAATTACAACAAACTTATGGACTAAAAGTCGATGGTAAAGCAGGTGATAGTACCTATAGATTTTTGCCTAATAATAATATATACAGTAGGATGAATATTACAAGAGGGGATATACTGCTTTTGGCCAGGGTTATTCACGGTGAGGCACGTGGTGAAAGTTTCACTGGTAAAGTTGCTGTAGGGGCTGTTATTTTAAATAGGATGAATGATAACTTATTTCCTGACAATATCCGAGAAGTAATCTTACAGGAAGGTCAATTCAGCAGCCTTTTGGATGGGCAGGCTCATCTTTTACCAGATCAAATATCAATAAATGCTGCCAGGGCAGCTTTAGTAGGCTATGATCCTACTTATAGTTCGCTTTTTTTCTACAATCCGGATATAGCCACAAATCTGAGCTGGATAGCCAATAGACCGGTTATTAAGAAAATAGGAGCTCATATATTCGCGAGATAAAAAAAGTAGCACCCTAAATGATAGGGGCTACTTTTTTTTCACATTTTATTGTTTAGATTCTTCTGTCATTTTATCCATACAACTTTGACATATTGTTCTGCCCTTATATTCGAAGGTATCATCTGCACTACCACAGAAAATACAGGCCGGTTCATATTTTTTCAGGACAATTTTGTCATCGTCAACAAAAATTTCCATCGGATCCTTTTTGTTAATGTTCATAGTTTTGCGGAGTTCGATTGGGATTACCATTCTACCAAGATCATCAATTTTTCTAACAATACCTGTAGATTTCAAATTCCCACCCCCTTAAAAAATAAGTGTAACCAATTAAAATTTACTTCATCCTATTCCATTATACTATTTTTTACATATTAAGTCAATAGTTTACAATTTGGACTATTTCGTGATAAAATGAAAAAGAAAGGTCTAATCACTAATATTTCTCAGAGGAGGAATAATTTTATGAATAAAAATTTTGAGAAATTTAAGGAGATATTACTTGAAAATAACTATAGATTAACCAAACAAAGAAAGGAAATCTTTGAAGTATTTCAACAATATGATAAAAATCACTTTAATGCTGAACAACTTTTAGATATACTAAAAAAAGAAGATGAAGATATTGGCTCAGCTACTGTATATAGAAATCTCGAACTTTTTCAACGATTAGGCATATTAAAACAACTTGATTTCAATGATGCTTTTAAATATTATGAACTTAATCTGATAAAAAAACATCATCACCATTTAATATGTCTTAACTGCAGTCGTATTATTGAGTTTAATGATGAAGTTTTGGAAGAATTCGAAAAGAAAATTGAGGATGAATATGATTTCAAAATAAAAGATCATACTATTAAATTTTATGGTATATGTAAAAATTGTTCAAAGGAGGAAAGTTAATTGGATAAAAGTGAAAAAGATATAATCACCTGTCCTCTGTGTAATTATGAATTTGACAAAAAAGAAACGCAAAATAGTTGTGCAAACTGTCCACTTAACAAAAAAAATTGTGGTCTACTGCGCTGTCCCAACTGTGGACATGAGTTTCCTGAAATTAATGATAAAGGTTTTATGGAGAGAATAAAAAATATATTTAATATAGATAAAAAAAATAAGAAGGGCAATGATTGAGGAGGCTAATAGCTTTGCGAGAATTACAGAATTGTTTAAAAGATCTAGCTGTTTTTTCTAAATTAGAGTCAGATGAACTAAAAATGATTTGTGAAAGTTCTTTTGAAAAACATTATAAAAAAGGGGAAATAGTTTTTTTTGAAGATGATGACTATGGGGGACTTTACCTGCTTATTTCAGGTCGGGTTAAGTTATCAATGCTTTCACCGGATGGAAAGGAAAAAGTCTTAAACATTCTGCAGGAAGGCGATATAATGGGTGAAGTATCTTTTTTTGATTTAGATCCCCATCCAATTACTGCTGAAACGATGGAAGATGCGAGAATATTGATCATTCCCCGAGGTAAACTGGAACATATTATTACTCGCGAACCGGGATTGGCTTTAAAAATCATAGAATCGTTGGCTAAAAAAACGCGCTTACTTACCAGTCAGGTAAGAGAACTTGTTTTTCATGATGCAGCTGGCAGGATGGCCAGTTTGTTAAGACGATTTGCCGATGATTTTGGGGTTGAGATTAATGGGGGCACAATGATCGATATAATTTTGACTCATAAAGAGATTGCCAACCTTATTGGTTCATCCCGGGTAACAGTTACAAAGATCGTAAATAATTTTATCGATGAGGGTATAATAAAGCTGTATAAACGTAAAATAGTTGTGGTTGATGATGAAAAACTGGGTAAGAAATTACATACATCAATTTAAGTAGGGAATGGTTTTTTGATGGACAGTCATAACAAAATCAAAGTAATAAAAGCTGATTTATCGTTATTATTTATTGTTATAATCTGGGGTACTACATTTCCTTTGATGAAGATTGCACTAAAAAATGTGAACCCTTTTCATTTTATATCATTTAGATTTATCATAGCTTTTATAATTTTGACTGCAATATTAAATACAAGACTAAAGAATATTAGTTATAGAACCATAAAAATCGGATTATTTTTAGGTTTATGGCTATTTTTTGGATTTGCTTTTCAAATATACGGGCTGCAGTTTACAACTGCATCTCGTTCTGGTTTTATAACGGGTTTGTCTGTGATAATTGTTCCGGTTTTATCTATATTCATTTTAAAAGACAAACCTTCCTTAAGCTCCTGGATGGGTGTTTTATTAGCCCTGGTAGGTATGTATTTTTTGACCGGTTTTTCAGAAATTGGTTTTAATATAGGTGACCTTTATACTTTTTTCTGTGCTGTATCTATTGCTTTACAGATTGTTTTTTTGAGCAAATATATAATAAACGAGGATCCCTTGATTATAACATGGCTGCAGATTGCAACTGTTATGATACTGGGAACTATTGTTTCTTTTTTTGAACAGTCTTCTGCGCCTATTCAACTTAATAGTATAGCCGTGATATTATATACAGGTATCTTTGCAACTGCTTTAGCAATATTTGTACAGAGTAAGGCTCAGCAGTTTACAACTTCAACCCATGCTGGCCTCTTATTTTCAATGGAGCCCGTATTTGGAGCATTATTTTCCTTTTTAATTTTGGGTGAAAAGCTTACGATGATCGGTTTGATAGGTGGTGCATTAATATTTGCAGGGATTATCCTTTCTGAAGTGGGTAATCATAAAAGGGGTGATTACAGTTAATAACAAAGATCAGATTTTGGGTTTATTAGGGAAAAATATAGAATTTTCTCTTTCTCCTAAAATACACAATTATTTATCTAATGTTATGGGTTTAAATTATCATTACTTTATTTTTGATATAGAGGATTCAACGGATTTGAAAAAAGCGATAGAAGCGATGCGAGTTTTAAAAATCCAGGGTGTAAATGTTACGATCCCTTATAAAAAAGATGTAATGCAAAATCTTGATAGAATTGATCAGAATGTAAAAAAACTGGGGGCTGTTAATACAATTAAAAATGAAGAAGGCCAGTTGGTGGGCTATAATACTGATGTTGACGGGTTTGATGAATTAGCCTATAATAAGGGAGTCAATTTTGCTCATAAAACAGTCAGCCTTATAGGAGCCGGTGGAGCAGCCGCGGCTGTAGTTTATTATTTGGCCAAAACAGATTTAAAAAAGCTTTATCTAATTAACAGGACAATAGGCAGGGCTGAACAGCTAAAAACAGATTTTCTACAAGACATTGCACAAATAGAGGTAATTGAACTGAGCGGTAATCGACTTTCTACAGCGATTGATCATTCAGATATTATAATAAATTCAACTCCTTTAGGCCTACAGGATAGATATGAACAGATCAGTCCTATCAAAGCAGACTTAATTAAAGAGAAACATACAGTGATCGATTTGGTCTATAAACCTCGTATTACTAAGTTACTGCAAGATGCTAAAGATCAAGATGCACGAATAATTAGCGGAATTGAAATGCTCATATATCAAGCTGTAAAATCTTTTGAAATTTGGACCGGTGCGCTTGTTGAGTATGATTTGGTTAAGGAATTAATTAATAACTTATAAATAGACTTAATGTAATAATTAGAAATAAATGTAAATAATAATAATATATGGAAGGAATTATTGCCTCGCTCTAGTATAATTATATTAGGGGGAGGATTTTTTGTATAATAAAGGCTATACTTTACTTGAATTATTGACTGTTGTTACCATAATCTCGCTTCTTGTTATTATATCACCTATTAGCAGGAGTGCTTACAGGATTATGGAAACTTTAATTACCGTGCAAAATATGAAAATGGACTTTAGATGGGCGCGTTATAAGGCAATTGATGAGAACAGGGAACTGAGAATTAGAATTTATCGAGATGCTCATTGTAATCATAATAGCAGGGCTTGTACTAAAGACTATATGATATATGATGTTGAAAGCCTAAAAGTAGTTAAAAAAGGGAATTATCCCGGTTATTTAATTTTATATAAAAACTTAAATGCTAAAAAAGTTACTGCTAATTATTATGAACGTATCAAGTTTAGATATGATGGAACTGCTTTACACGGTACTGTGGGACTTAAGTATGGTAATAATATATATAAAATAGTGGTCAGTCAACTGGGGAGGGTCAGAGTTGTTAAGTAATGAGGGTTTTAGCCTTGTAGAAACAGTTGTATCTATATTGTTATTGTCAATTATCGTGATGGGATTTTTTAGTCTCTATATTAATGTAAAAAAAATTAATACCTTGGTTGAACAAAAGAGACTTGCCTTTCAATTGTGTCAGGATATTTTATTTCAGATTAATAAAGGTAATATTGAAATAAAAGCTAGTCACCAAAGCTATTACAGTTGTGATTTTAACAAATTGTATATTGATAACTGTAATCTATATAAATTTATAGATAAGTTAGAAATTGAGCTGGAAAGATTAAAAATTGAGGAAGAAATTTATGAAAAACTTTTTTTAACTTCGTTTGATGTTTTTTGGTCAGATCAAACATTTCATCTTAAAACAATTGTGAAGGGAGGTGGATAAAATAAAAAGAGTACAGAGAAATGGTTTTAGCTTAATAGAAGTCCTTTTGGCTCTAAGCTTAACAAGTATCATTGTCCTTAGTTTTACTTCTATTATATTTAACTGTACAAAGTTATATAAAAAAGAGATGGTCAATACCGAACAGATACAAAAGAGCATTTTATTAAACAGCTGGCTTACGGAAAAAATAAATTGCTCCGGGCATGCTTTTATTTCAGAAGAGGGAGAGAAGCTATCTTGGCTGGATGAGGATAATAAATATCTTTATAAATTAATAACCTATAATTCACAGGCAGAACCAGCAGTTGGTATTGATAAGTACAGTTTAAAAAATAATGTCTTGAAATACATCTATAAGGAGCCAATTATGAATGGGGTGGTTGATATTAAAGTTGAAGAGGTGCCTATTGGAAAGAACCAGAATTATTTATTTAGAATTTTCTTGCAATTTCAAAATTCAACTAAGGATTTTGTATCAATGATTTATTAAGGGGAGATTATATATCAGAAAGGAAGAAGGTTTTATTATATTTTTTGTGTTGTTAGCCTTATTATTAACAGGGATTATTTCAGCTTCACTTTTAAATCAATCAATGTCTTTAAATAAAATAGTCAATAACCATATTTCAAGAAAAAAAGCAGAGATAACTGCACACGCAGGCAGGTTATTGGCAGATAATATGGAATTAAAAGACAGCAATCTTAAGTATCTACTTGATTTTAATTTTGGTAACAAGTATAATATAAAAATAGAAAATATAGATAATAATAGTAATGACACAACAAGCTTTAATTTAAAAATTTATGGGTCTTATTTAAATATTGAAAAAGAAATAAATTATCTTTTTGCTGGGGACGACTAATTACATAAGTACGGTATAATGGGGATTTAGTTGTTTAGTGGTAGTAATTATGTTATAATAAGATATAGGTTTTATATATTATTTACAATAAAATTTTTATAAAATATAATCTAAAAATATAATCTAAAAACAAGCAAACTCTAAATGATAATTTACCGTTTAGAGTTTGTTTGTCTATGAGTTAATTTATAATTCAAAAAAAAAAAAGGAATAAAATTATTTATAAAGAATATAATAATATCTAAGACCATAATAACAGTAAACAGGGCAAAGAAAAAAATAACACAAAAGAGGGTATTTAATTATGGCTAGAGAAAAAGTAAAAAAATTAGGTGAATTGTTAATAGAATTCAAATATCTGACCAGAAAACAACTCAATAAGGCACTGGAAAGACAGGATCAAAATGATAAGAGATTGGGAGATCTACTCTTAGATCTAGGATATATCAGTGAAACCGATCTAGTCGAGGTGCTTGAATTTCAGTTGGGAGTCGAGAAGGCTGACCTAGCAAAATATGTTATAGATCCTTCCCTTTCCCAATATATTCCAGAGAATATAGCTCAAAGATATAATGCTGTACCGCTTTCCAGAGATGGAGATAATCTAAAAGTCGTGATGAGTGACCCATCTGATTTATTAGCAATTGATGATATGGAAATGACATCTAATTTAAGAGTAAAACCGATGATTGCTACTAGATCAGAAATTAGTAGGGTTATGTCGCAAATTTATGAAGGAAACGAAAATACTTCTGAGGTTTTTGAGAGTTTAGATTATTATAAATCTGAGAGTGATGAACCAGAAATAGATGAATTAAAGAGAATGGTAGAAGATGCACCAATAGTCAGATTAACCAATATGATTATCAACCAAGCTATTCAGGAAAGAGCAAGTGATGTTCATATAGAGCCACAAAAAAATATGGTGCGCGTCAGGTACAGAGTTGATGGTGTGTTAAGGGAACATTTAACTGCTCCTAAGTATACCCAGGCTGCTTTGATTTCGAGAATAAAGATTATTGCAGATCTGGATATAACGAAAAGAAGAGTTCCACAAGATGGTAGAATCTCAATGAATGTGCGCGGTTTAAATATAGATATGCGTGTTTCAACATTACCGACGGTTCATGGTGAGAAAGTAGTAATCAGACTACTGACCAAAGATGAAAGTTTAGTAAATATTGAAAATTTAGGTTTTTCCGACCATAACTTACAGAGATTTGAGAATTTGATAGCCCAACCCCACGGTATTATATTGGTAACGGGTCCAACTGGTAGTGGTAAATCAACTACTTTGATTGCAGCCTTGAATAAACTCAATGACATCGAGAAAAACATTGTTACAATTGAGGATCCGGTTGAATATCAGCTGAACGGTATTAATCAGGTCCATGCTAAAGAACAGGTAGGTCTTTCCTTTGCTAATACATTAAGATCTATATTAAGACAGGATCCAGATATTATTATGGTAGGTGAGATCAGAGACGAAGAGACAGCAGAGATTGCTGTAAGGGCGGCACTGACAGGTCACTTAGTTTTGAGCACTTTACATACGAATGATTCTGTTAGTTCGGTTACCCGCTTAGTAGACATGGGTATACCACCCTATTTGGTTGCTTCCACCGTAATTGGTGCTATGGCTCAAAGACTTGTAAGAAGGTTATGCAATGATTGCAAAAAATCATATGAAGCCGGTATAGAAGAAAGAGAATTTATGGATCTAGAAGAGGGGACAACCCTCTATAAAGCTAATGCATGCCGCAAATGCAGTGATACGGGCTATAAAGGCAGGTTAGCGGTTCAAGAAATTTTAACTGTAGATGAACAGGTTGAAAAGATGATTGTGAGAGGTGAAGATGAGATAGATATAAAAAAATATGCATTAAGCCAGGGAATGATAGACTTAAAACAGGACGGTATCGAAAAGATTAAAGAGGGACTTACATCATACCAGGAACTTGCTCGTGTAATTGTGTAGGGGGGTTATAGATGAAGTTTGAAGAATTATTTAAAAATGTAGTGAAGAGTGATGGAGTATCTGATCTGCATTTAACGGTAAGATCAAAACCGATTATACGCTATAATGGAAACTTGCAGATTTATGAAGAGTATCCTGATGTTTTAGAGATAGATGATTTAGAAGAACTAGCTAAAGATATGTTAAGTGACTCCCTTTATAAGGACTTTAAGGAAAAAGGCGAGGTAGATTTTTCTTATAGTGTACCAGGAGTTACAAGATTTAGGGTTAATATATATAGACAGAGGGGCTCAGTAGGAATAGCCCTGCGGGTAATTCCCCAAAAGATCCCAACCGTAGATGAACTCGGCTATCCTACAGTATTAAAGAAATTGGCTCTGATGAGAATGGGTTTGGTGCTTTGTACAGGACCGACCGGGAGTGGTAAATCAACTACCTTAGCGGCTATGATTAATGAGATAAATAAACAGAAATCAAAACACGTTCTAACTTTAGAAGACCCCATAGAATACCTTCATTCCCATCAGAATTGCATCGTTCACCAGAGAGAGGTTGGCGTTGATACCAAAAGCTTTGCAAATGGTTTAAGGGCAGCTTTAAGAGAGGATCCTGATGTAATATTAGTTGGTGAAATGCGTGATTTAGAAACGATAGCAATTGCACTAGAAGCGGCAGAAACCGGGCATCTAGTATTGGCGACACTGCACACTAACAGTGCCCCGGCTACCATTGATAGAATTATTGATGTTTTTCCACCTCACCAACAGGAACAGGTCAGAATACAGCTTGCAGCAACTATAAATGGAGTTATATCACAACAATTACTGCCTAGAGCTGATCGATCTGGTCGGGTTGGAGCAGTTGGTATTTTAATCGGGACCCCTGCTGTTAAGAATGTCATACGTGAAGGCGAAAGTCATCAACTACATTCTATTATGCAGACCGGTAGCAAATATGGAATGGTAGTTCGAGATAATTATCTTTTAGATTTATTTAAAAAAGATACAATAAGTAAAGACATCTTATTAAGAAGAGCCGATAATAGAAAATATGTTGAAAAAAGACTGACCAGTAAGGTGAATTACTAAATTTAATAAGGGGTGTTGATTAAGTTGGCTCCAGTATTTGATTATGAAGTAAAATCTCAGAGTGGTCAAAAAATAGAAGGAACCCTGGAAGCAGATAATGAAAGTATGCTTGCTGCTTCTTTAAGAAAAAAAGGTTATTATATATTAAATATTAAAAGAAAAAGAGAAGGCATCAAACTCAATGAGATTTTTAATTTACGTAAAAAAGTCAAGTTAAATGATCTGGCTATTTTTGCCAGACAATTTTCAGCCATGATAAATTCAGGGATCAGTATAATTGATGCCCTTGATATTTTGCGAGACCAGATAGACCATCCCACTTTAAAAGAAGCTGTTATTGCTGTCACAGAAGATATAGAAACAGGTTCTGATTTATCAGAATCCCTTTCGAAACACCCGGATATATTTCCGGAACTCTTTATACAGATGGTGAGAGCAGGTGAAACTGGTGGTATTATAGGTGATGTTTTAAACAGAATAGCCAACCATTATGAAAAGCAGGATGAACTTCAGGGCAAGGTTAAATCTGCCTTATACTATCCTGTTACGATTATGGTAATTGCAATATTAGTAGTAATATTTTTAATGGCAACTGTAGTTCCAACCTTTGTTAATATGTTTGCTGATATTGGGGCAGAACTCCCTTTACCAACTAGGATTTTAATCGGGTTAAGCAGCTTTATGCAAAATTACTGGTGGCTGATTGGAATTGCTTTGGTGGCTTTATACTTTTTATTTATTAATTACAAAAAATCACCGAAGGGCAAATTAAGAATTGATACCCTGATTTTAAAGATACCAACCGTTGGTGAGATGATGAAAAAAATCTATCTATCCAGATTTGCCAGCACTTTGGCTGTACTGCTTTCAAGTGGAGTAGATTTATTAGCTGCTTTAACTATTATTGAAGGGGTGGTGGGTAACAGCTTATATGCTCAGGCAATAACTGAAGCAAGGATTAAGGTTAGGGAAGGTTCTACTTTATCTGAACCCTTGGAAAACAGAGATGAGTTTCCTAAATTATTAGTTCATATGATTAAGGTTGGTGAGGAAACGGGAGCAATGTCCAGAATGTTGGAGAAGGTTTCATTATTTTATGACAGGGAAGTTGATAGAAGTGTAGAAGGGGTTGTATCCCTGATTGAACCCCTAATTATAGTATTTTTAGCAGTTGTTGTTGGTTTTGTAGTTATTTCAATCGTGCTACCTATGTTTGATATGTATACTTTTATTTAGCAATATCAAAAGCATAAGTATTATTTTAAGGGAGGTGTAAGTTTAAGAATAAGGTAGGGTTTATTATAATTTATAATTGTCTTAAAGGGATTAAAAAAATAACAAAATTAGATAGGAGTGAAGTTAATATGAGTAAATTTAGAAAAAGTTTGGTTGAAAATAAGGGTTTTACATT
>JAGXLU010000044.1 GCA_018334565.1 Halanaerobiales bacterium
CTGCTTTTTCAGCAAACTGAGCAGTTGGAAAATCATAAGCAGTAATCCATGCAACCTTGTCATCTTTCTCTCTCATCTTAAAAAAATCTAAAATTGATTTCTTTTTAGCCACTTAAATACCTCCTTACATATTAATATCTTGGTCTTTATTATCAAACTATTAATCTACAAAATATCCCCCCCTAAATATTTTAATACCTTATTACAATATTAAGTCAAACATTAAATATAATAAAACTGAATACTTTAATAATTATAACCCAAATCTGTTGATATTTGTTTAGAAGACTGAAGTAATAATTTCTTGGCTTTTTTAAATTTATTTCCCTTCAATTTAGATTCCAAAGATGAAATACTGATTGCCGCGATATTAATTCCATGATGGTCAAAAATAGGAGCTGCAATGCATTTCATATCCTCCATCAACTCACCATTATCCTCAGCAAAACCTTCTTCTCTTACAGTTTTCAGGTGTTTTATTAACTCTTCTCTATCTGTTATTGTATTGTAAGTCTTTTTTTGCAATCCATTTGTTTCAATAATTTCATCTAAGGCATCTTCAGAAAGATGGGAAATTAAAACCTTGCCTACAGCAATACAATGAGGTTTTAATCTAGTACCGATTTGAGCACCAATTTGAAAACCATAATCTGGTTTATATTTATCTAAGAGTAATACCTCCTCTTTATCCAGTATTGCTAAATTTACTGTTTCGCCTGTTTCTTCTGCTAATTTTTCAAGATAAGGTTTAGCTATAACATCTAAATTTATTTTTTTACGTACATTATTACCTAATTCAAATAAATAAATACCTAATTCATACTTTTTATCTTCGAGTTTATTAATGTAACAGAATTGTTCTAGTGTTTTTATAATTCCTAAGGCAGTACTTTTAGGAATCTCGATATTTTTTGAGATATCTTGTAATGTAACTTTATCATTCTTGTTTATATAATCGATGATAGATAAAGCCTTTGCTACTGATTTAATTTCTGCTTGGTTAATTTTTGATTGATAATGATTGATAATATCTCCCTCCACTCCTAAATTCGATAATATCGAACATAATATTATATTGTCGCATATTATATTTTCATTATTCAATATATTTTTTAAAATTCCTTCCTAAAAATCATAATTTTTTGAAAATTTTTAACTTTTTTTGATAAAAACAGAATAACTGTTCAAAAATAATTAATATCAAATATATAACACATGAATTCAAAACGGAAATAACAAAATAAACAATATAATTGATATAGCAATATCTTTAATCATAATTTTAGTAGAAATTTTGTATTATATAAAAAAAGAAAGCTCCTTTTTATTAGCTAGCTTAATAATAAATCAAGCTATTTAAAAAAAGAGCTCTCTATAATTATAACACCTGAAAGTTTAATTAATAATCAAGAATTGTCATAACTCAGGTTTTGTCCAATATTTGTTAAAATATATTATTGATAAATATTTTGCTAATACATTATAACGTATTTATTGATATTTTTTCCTTTTTATGATATAATTTCCTTAAAATAAAATATAAAGCTTGGGGGCTAAAATCTTGAAATTATTTAGGTGTATTGATAATCTAAAAGGTGTTACTTCAGCAAAAATATTGAGAGGAACTATATATTTCAAAGAGGAGGGCTCTGAATATATATATAATGCAAAAGATAGGTTAGCAATTTCAACCAACAAAACTGGTTGCCTCTTCTGTGGCCAGATAGAAAATACCTTCAAATTTAAAGGAATTACAGTTTGTAGAGACTGTGTAGAAAATATGAACAAAAATTAAATTAAAAAAGAATTTTAATCTTTAATTATTTATTTTTTCTTCGAGATCAAATATTTTGACAGGATTATAATAAAACAAGTGCCAGGCTATTTCAATAGCTTTTTCTACAGTAAATACATTTTCCTTTACTTTTTGACTAAGTACTTTACTTACATTTCGTCTTGCAATGTGTAAATGTCCATATATAGCATCAACAAATAAGTAGTCTCCTCCAAAAGCAGAAATCTTATTGAAAGGTACTGCATCAATAAAATCACTTAAAGCCTGTACTGAAGCAGCAGGAGAAATAATATGGGCCCAACACATGTCAATAAATGCATTAGGAAACATTTTACCTAAAGCAGATGTTTCTGCATAATAAGGATATCCAATATGAAATATATCAAATTTTACATCAGGATAATCATTAAATAAATTACACATTAAAGCGGGATTGCTATTGGTGATTATATCTCCGTTTCCTTCTAATAAACCAGTATGTACCTGCATAAATAACTTCTTTTTATTAATAACTTTCAAAATATAATGCATCATGAAATCCTGAACATCTTTTGAAAATCTGATATTTTTACCTTCTTTTCTATCAATTTCTTTCCATTTTCTTAAATCTGAAGCAAACTTATTTTTCGCTGTATTATAATCAACTTTATTAAACTGAAGGGGTCTAAAATATCCTAAAATATTTTTGATCCCTATAATACCATGATTTAAATTATCTACTAACTCTATATTAAAAGCATGCATCCAATCATCTAAACTATTAATAGAAATGTCATATTCATTCTCCAACCATGATACTATATCTAATCCTTCCTCCGGTATTTCCAACGGCATTGGGATAATATAATTTAATATCTGCCAGACTCTACGAAAAAGATCTTGATCACAGTCAAATCTACTATCCCAAGTATCGAGAATACTCAATTTTATTTTACATAGATCTTTTAAGACATATTTAAAATGACCTGGTCTATTTTTTTCTTTAAACTTTTCATTTAATATTTCTATTGTATTTCTATTAATACTATCTACATTATATATTTTATTTACTGATATATCCAAAGCACGTCCATAACCAGTATAACGACAAAATTTCCAGTACGGATCTACTATCTCCCATCTTTTTAAAATTGGTATTGAAGAATCTTTAATTTTATTTAAACTATCATTACTTAAGCCTGCAGAAATGAGATCTGAGCTCATATAATGACTTAGATACTCATTTAATATGTCTCTACCCTGGTTTAAATTTTCTTCTTTAGAAGGCAAATGTTCATGAGTATCAATTACTGGAATCTTTTTAATTTCTTTAAATATTTCTTGGTATAAATCATTCATTATTATTTTCCTTTCATGTAAAATAGAAAAATTTAAGAAATTTGAGGAAGTTCAAGTTTTTTCAACATATTTTCGCTGAAATCTTTATAAACAACGATAGTAAGTATCCCACACTTGCGTAATTTAATTTTTCATTATTAAAGATTTGCCTATTTTGTTTTAGGACTTTCGTAATCTCTGCTCAACTCTCTAAAAAAGCATAATGGAAAACGGATCCCAACAAAATATATGACTTTGTCGTAATGGTAACAATTGCTTATGTAAAGAACTAGATTCTTAAATTAATTAGTTAGTTTTTATGAATTCCATAATATTATTTTGGTTTTTATTTCTATGTACATTTAAAGAAGTATTATTTAAAATAAGTAATTTTATTTTATCTTCTGTCATTTCATGATCTTTAAATATTAATTTCCCTTGAGGTTTTAATAATTTTTCTATGGTTTTCAATGTATCTTCTTTATTATTAATATCGTGTAATACATCAAATAAAACTACTCTATCTATACTATTCTCTTCTATTTTATTAATATTTTTTGCATAAAGTGTTCTAAGATTATTTATTCCTTTTTTCTTTTTCATTTTTTCAACCTTTTTTAATGCTAAAGGATGAATATCAAGAGCATATACAACCCCCTTTTCTCCAACTATTTCTGTTAACGGAACAGTATATCTTCCCGGACCACAACCATAGTCAACCACCTTATGTCCTTTTTTAATATCAGTTTCAGCCAATATTTTTTGTGCTGATGAAAAAAAGGATTTAAGCTTATATTCAAAAGACATAAGTTGAAACATAATATTATTCATTGGTTTATCTGCCATCATTTTATTTCCCCTTTAATGTATTTCATCAAATGTTTTTTTACATGAGATGATGAATAAAAATTTTAATTCAATAATAATCAACATCATTACTTTAATGGTTTTTGAATTAGAGCGTTCGGAAAGTCATTCAATTTAATACATCTTGCACGTAATAATTAAATTTATATAAAAAAGTATAAAGTATATCTTATCTTTCACATACCGTTTTGGAGATTTACGAAATTGCCATACCTAAATAATTGTTATGAAGGTAGGCTGTTCTTTCAAGTTGCGGGAAATCCTTGTATGTAAAATTTTCAGCCCACCTCATATCCAATTTCAATCAATATTGGCTTCATCTTTTTAAAAAAGTATTTAATATAAACTATATTCTAATTGACAATCATAAGGCTCTTTAGCAACTAATGATTCATTATATTCAACCGCTTCTACACAACCCAATGACTTATAAAAAGACTGTGTTGCTTCTGATGAATGTGCAGAGATATATAACTTCTTTGCACCCATTTGTTCCGCATTTTCACAGACAAGGATAAATAATTGTTTACCTATTCCCTGCCCACGGTTTTCATATGAAGTATGGATGCTTGAAAGTTGCAAATATTCGTTTTTAGATCCAAAAAACTTATTTTCTAAAGATGCGAATCCAACCAGAACATCATTCTTAAAAGCACCAAACACTCTTCCATTAGTTTCTATAGTATTCTTTAAATATTTAACAAGATCTTTATATTGATCTAAACCCCACTGTTCAGTAAAAGAAATTTCTTTCAATACCCATTCTCCATTTTCTTTACGCCAACATTTATTTACCTCTTGATAACGATTAAAGTTTGAAAATAATGATAATTCTACTTCATCTTTAGTTATTTTTTTGTAATTGATTGTTTTCAATTAAATTCCTCCAATATATTTAATATAATGTCTCCGGGATTTGCGATTTTGAAGTCACGATGGGGTCTACTTATTTATGCCAAATTTTGCATAAATCATGAAAAAACAATATCACATCATTATCAATTTAAGCTGATCTTTGTTGTCATAAAGATACCTTATTATAAAATGGACTCGGCTACCAAACTTTATACAATATTAGTAGACTGATATTACAATTTGAAATATATAATTTATTCAACTTGCATTCTCTTAACAATGTTAAGTTTTTTTACCTAACTTAACCTAAATAAGAATAACATGACACCACTCCCATTAAATATATTTACTATAATATATTATATATGCAATACATTTTTCCTTTAATAAATTCCATGATAAGTCTAAAAATATTTTAACTTTTCATCTCATTAAATTATGGTATAATCCTAGTTTGACTTTGAACTCAAATCAAGAAAGAATTTAATTCAAATTATATGTATCAATGTTTTACACATCCTAAGACGACTAAAAAATGAGAGTCTAATTTAGATAAAGCTTGATATTTAAATTCTAATTTGAATTAACCAGATGATTGTAATTGTCTATAATTTTTTAATTTCATATCAAACAATTTTTGAAATTTAATCTTATTATAAACTTCTAGTATTCTATTCTTTCTGATTTAATGCTGAGTAATCCGGTTTTCATTACAATTTTTCTTAAAAAATTATTATACATAGCTATAGATTTTGTATTTTTCCATAATATATTTTGCATTAAGGGTTTTAAATTTCTAGTATATTGTGCATGGTAATCATCAATATCATTTTTAAGTGCTTTGGTTAAAGCCAATGAACTTTTAAAAGCATAACTTAAACCTTCAGCAGAACTAGGACTTATAAAGCCGGCAGCTTCACCTATCAGTGCCACCCTTTTATATCCAATAGATATTTGTTTATTACTAAGCGGACGGTACAAATACGAACCATTCAATTTAATACTTTTCTCGAACTTAAATCCATGATTTTTCATTTTTTGTTTTAAAAGATTAAATTTTTGATTTACTCTATCCTTCGGCTTTAAGGCAGAGCCTAATATTAAATAGCCTTCTTTTGGTATAGTCCATGAATAAAAGCTTGTAATCTCACTATCAAATATAGCTCCGTAATAATCCAGAGGCCTATCACTTTTAAACCATTCTTGAATTGCAATATATAATTGAGGACTCGGGTCAAAATTAGAAACTTGTCTTCTTACTTTAGAAAATGCTCCATCAGCACCGACTAATATTTTTGCTTTTGCTTCTTTTTTTCTTCCATTATAACTATAATTAACAACTACTTTATCATCTCTCTCTTCAAAAGATTTATAAATACAATTATTGATAATTTTAACTTTTTTAGGTATTAATTCTGCAAGCCATCTATCAAATTTCTCTCGATCAACATTTATATAATGTCTTTGATAATATCTCTCTAAAGAATTATCGATATCTATCGTCCGAACTGCAAATAACTGAGGACTTAACAATACTGGCTTGGGAATCCCGAGACCAAATTTTGCAAGCATCAATTGAGCGTCAGGAGCTATAAGACCACCACAACTTTTTATATGATCTGTTTTGTCTTCTTCAAATGCTCTTTTTTCTAATAATAATATTTTATATTTTTTTCCTAATAGCCTTGCTAAAGTTGCACCAGCTGGTCCTCCACCCACAACAATAATATCAAACATAGAATTCCCCTTTCACTTCTATTCATTTCTTAAAGAGTTTTCTAAAGTATAATATTTAACTTTTTTAAAATGTTATCATGAAATATCTTTAAAAAAATAAAATTATATCATTTTAAATTTTTTTAACTTTTAACCACTTTGCCGCCTTTATTATCCAGCTATGTTAGGATGCTTTATATAAAAAACTACAAAACAAGATAAGTGGTGGGCTATTGATTTCATTATAATTTAAAAATTCGTTACTTTCAATTATATATCATAAGTCAAAAACCCGCTTCCAATATCAGTTGAGAGCGAGCTTTTTAAAAATCCTAATGCATTAATTGCTATTATAAATCAACTTTTGCTATAATCTCCCAACCTGTACCATTATAAATAATGATTGGCAGATACTGCAGAAGATTTCCTTCTTTATTGCTTAAATTTGGATTTTCAGCAAACAAAAACAAATTTCCGTTTGATATTGGTCATCCAAATTCAGGAAGTATATAAATTTTATTAGTTGTAAAGTTTAATATAACCAGAATATTATTGTTTTCAAGAAATTGTAAACCGGTTTTTCTATTAATCATCAAATAATCATTTATTAAGCTTCTGAACCTTTCCATCATTTAATAAAATTATTATCTTCATCTAAATAGTATCCTAACAGATTTGAAGAAATATTCTTTTTATATTATACTTACTTTATTATTGTTTATGAGTTTTTAACGGGATTAGCTGCGATTTTTAAAATTTAATAAAAATTCTTTAATCATCTGTAATAATAAGAATTAAACAAAATAGCAATTTTAGTTGAATTTAAATATCATTTTATTGATAAATTTCAACAAATAGGCAGTATCCTTTTATCATATTCACTTTATTATAACATATAAAAGAATAGGAATAATAAATCAAGTGTAATAATTCTAATAGAAGGCCAATACCGAGTATTCTTATACCCTATCCGATAATAAATTTTCTAATGAGATGAACAATTTATTGGAGTTTATTACCAGTCATGAATTCATTTATAGTTAACATACTTAAACCACCTGTTAAAAACAAAAAAAGTAAATATTTTGTCCATTATATTTAATATAAGCTAAAAGTCAGATAATAATTTAGGACATAATTTCTGCCAATTATCTTATGTTCTTTTGTTTATGATAAATACATTTTATCAAAAGCAGAGAGGAAATATTTTAAACCTAAACCCTTAATATGACAGCCGTTTAAGATATAAACAAAGGAATTTTTCTGACAACACAATATTATACGGAGGAAGAATATATGAATAATAATAAAAACAATAACAAATTTAACTGGAAAATTTTAATTGTAATAACCTTTGCTGGGTTTGCTTCGGGTATATATAGAAACGGCATAATGACATTATTCCCTTTTCTTCAGTCCGATTTTAATTTATCCAGAGCCCAGGTAGGTCTTTATTCCTCATTTTTATTTATCAGTATGGCGTTATCGGTTATATTTGCAGGAAGAATAGCTGATTACTTTGGCGTTAAAAAAAGTATTTTTTGGGGATTATTATTATTAGGTTTATTTGTTATCTTACATTCTTTTGCTAATAATTTTGCTTTATTAATGCTTTTTGCTACCCTGAGTGGATTAGGGCTCAGTATTATTCTTCCATCTACCAGTAAAGCAGTCTCTGAGTGGTTTAAGGGAGATAATCAGGCAACCGCTATGGGTATCATGACAACAGGGCTAGCGATGGGTGGAGTATTTGGAGCAAGTTTTTTACCCTGGCTGACAGAAAAAATAGGGTGGCAGATGACAATTACATTTTTAGGTATCTTATTTTTTATTACAAGTTTTTTATTCTATTATTTTTATAAAGATAATAATAAGAATTTATATAAAATAGATAATAAAAAAGATACCGATAATACTTTACTACAAAATTTACGTTTATTTTTAACCAATAAATATCTATTAATGCTCTGCATTATAGGAATAATTTTTGGTGTTGTTTCCGGCATAATTGTTACTCATTTTTCATTTTTTTTATATACAGATCATAATTATTCCAAAATTACTGCAGGGATGGGTTTAATGGTCTTACAAATAGGCAGTATGTTTGGCAGAACCGGTTGGAGTTATTTGAATAATAAATTTTTAGGTGGAGTAGAAAGAAAAGGATTTGTACTCATAGGTATTTTATCTAGTATAGTAATTTTAATCTTTTCCTTTTTAAACTATTTCAATCCATCTTTAATCTTTATATTATTTTTAGCATTTATGTTAGGAGCCACTGGTAGAGGCTGGCACGGATTATACTTTTCAGAGGTTTCCAAACAGGTGGGAGAAGAAAATGCTGGTATGGGAGTAGGACTAGCTTTATTTTTCATCCGCTTTGGCATAATCATTGGTCCACCAATATTTGGACTTATTGCTGATGAAACCAATACTTATTCTTATAGTTGGTTATCCCTTAGTATTATTGTTTTTATAGTAATTATAATAAGCAATTATTTTTTAAATAAGTATGAGGATGAGAGGATTAATACAATATAGTAAATTTACTTAATTTTAAGATTTAAATAACTTATACTTGGGTGGAGAAGAAAAAAGAGAAGCAAAAATAGCAATTAATGGAAGTATTAAAATTCCGATCATTATTTCTTTGTAGCTACCAAAATAATCATATGCAATACCAAATGGAAGTGGGCCTAGTGCTGAGCCTAATACTATTGCTGTCATTGCAAACCCCCTTATACTGCCCAAGTTTTTCCTGCCAAAATAATTTGGCCATACTACTCCTGTACTTACTGCATCAAATGCCATGAAAGTCCCATGTACAAGTGCATAAATTATTAATGTTATTTTATTATCGGCTCTTAATAATAATATTATAGCTCCTGATAATATAATAAAATTAATTCCCTTTACTATATGAACTTTTGAACGATCTAAAAGCCAACCAGCAATAAAAGTAAAGGGGAACTTTATGATTGCAGTTATACTTAATATATAAGCAGCAAACCCCGGTGAATAACCAATATTATGAACTATAGAAACCATATGAAAGGTTAAACCTGTATTCACTAAAGCAGAAACAACCCCACAATAATTCATAAACCAAAATGATTTAGCTTTCATAGACTGTTTTAATGTCCAGGGAGATTCACTTATATGAACTCTGGGAGATATCTTACTTATGTATTCATCATCTTTAACTCCATCAAGTTTTAAACCGATATTTTCCGGCCTATTCCTTATAAAATACCAACCTATTGGTGCCATAAATATGATAAGCAAAAATGCCCAAAACCTCCAGGCGAAGTTTAATCCATATGTGTAAATAAGCCAATTATTAAGAGGTGGTAAAAGGCTAGAACTAATAACTCCACCCATTCCTAATAAACTTAATGCTAAGCCTCTTTTTTGTTTAAACCAATGGGGTATTAGTGTCTGAGGTAAAAGAGTCATTGATCCTTGTCCTAACAATCTTAATAAAAAGAAGCCTATAAATATCATCAGCGGATTGAAAACAAAACTCATCCATATACAGGCAAGGCCAAACAAAATAGAAACTACTGTGGTCATCTTTCTCTGACCAAGTTTATCAATATATTTACCTACAAATGTAAGTATTAATCCCGATATTAAAGTTGCTATTGAATAAAAACTAGAAATTAATGATCTACTCCAATTAAATTTATCAATATAATGATCAATGAATATTGATACTGAATAAGTTTGTCCGGGACCTGAAAAGAATAGGCCCAAGGCAGCAATTAGTAATACAACCCAACCATAATAAAATGGGGTTTTAATCGGCTTCTGCTCATCAAATTTAATATTTTGCATATAAAATACATCCTCTTTATTAAAAGCAACCCAAAAAATATTTAATACTTCTACTTTTATATCTATAACATTAATTATAATTAATGTCAAATAAATAAAAGCAAAATAAAAAATTTCTGAAAATTATAAAATTATAAAAGTAATTTTCCCATATGTGTTGAAATTTTTTATATATAATATTTTATTTTTCCTGCGCTAACCTCACAAATACAATATATAAAGAATAATAAAAATGAACAAAAATCTTTTTATTTAGATACTTATTTTTGATCCTTCTATTATCTACATTAATTTTACTTGGTGGATATTCTAATAATGGAACAGATTTACCGAGGATATCAAACTATAATGTAATTTTTACAGTATTAAATGAAAATAGCCTAATATTAATGGGTACAAAGTTTACACTCGGCGAAATTACAAAAAAACTGATAGTCAGGGCAAAGTGACTTTCAGTAAAGAAAACGGTTCATATGATTACATTATTAAAACCGATGGATATATACAAAAAGATGACAAAAAGATGGCACAGCGATTGTCAATAATGATGATGAAGTTGTTAATATTACTCTGATTCAATTAATAACTGAATACAATATTGATTTTACGGTTACAGATACTGAAAATAATCCGATGGAAGGAACAACAATTATACTGGATGAAAAATATAACTATAATGTCACTGCAGGTGGCTATTATTTAGTTTCTAAAACTTCAGTAATCAATGGTGATAATCTATCGATTAATGTCATGTTAACTCGATTAATAATTAATTATGCTATTAGCTTAACCATTGAAGATGATGATAATCTTATCGAAGGGACAATTTTCACACTAAATAGCGAAAAAAAATAACCTATAATGATGGCATAGTTGCCTTTACCAAAACAAATGTGTTAGCAAAGCTTTATATTTTAGTCCTTTAGGACAATTTAGTAAGTAGTGAAATAAGTCCCTTCTTCTTAAAAAAGAGTGGGGGATTTTTTTGTTTTGATTTATTAACGCTTTCTTCTTCTCCATATATGGCCTCAGCTGCATTCTTATCTATGCATCAAAGCTCCGGAAAAGACCCTTGCATTTCCATAACCAAAATAGTCAAACCAACCATGTATCTTAGCATTAAGCCTTTTTATGATTAACTCTACTTTCCAGAACTGACTTCTTTTAGTTTTTTTCTAACATTGTCCTTGATTTTTTTAAGTGATTTCTTCCTTGGCCTTTTATATCTCCAGGCTATGAATGCAAAACCTAAAACAGAAACCCTCTTTCAAAGTTAGTTATTACTGTCTTTTCTAAATGCAGTTCCAGCTTAAGTTCTTTTCTAATAATTTCTTTAACTACTTCATAAGCTCTTTTAGCTTTTCTCTTTGGTTTTGTCATCACTACAAGTAGATTCGAAAATTGGTGTACTAACTTAAATTGACGTTTCTATTATCCGTTTACTCACCTTTTCGTCTGTGCGTGCCACAATATTTCAACCTTATCTTCCATACTTAAGCACAGCCAGGACTTTCACCTACTATCAGAATAATTTATGTAACACATACAAAAAAATCCCGGCTACCTTATAGATAACCGGCTAAAACCATTAAACCATGTATAGTTGCTAATACAGCAGTAATATAGGCCAAGATTATATGGTATTTGATTGGTATTCGTGTCCATCTTCTCCGATTCATTTGAGGTATTGCTGCCGTGACAAGCAATAATAAATAAGTTAAAATACCTAAATAGACTACAATAGGATAGTTACCCCAGTAAGTATATGCAATATTATTTAACCAAAGCATATAAACCTCCCTGTATCATTTTATTTTTTAGATTTCAATCTCTATAGATGTTCTTTTGCTGTGTCGAATTTTCAAACTTTCACTAGACATATGATAAGCCAAAATTACTTTGTATTTGTTTCCTGGTATTAATTCTTGATCCATATCATCTCCACTATTTAAAGGTATTACAAACTCTAAAACGGTAAAATTCTCATCTTCTGAACCATTTGCTTGTAAAATGTTATCTACTTCATCCTTGCGGTGTCCTGTATTAGAAACTCCAAAGTGATCTTCTATGATTATCTCTTCACCTTTTACATCACCAATAATTATATTTGCATCTTTCATCATATTACTAGGGTTAAAACCAACGGCCACCCAACCTTTTCCAATCGACTTAACACTAAACAAAAGGTTCTCTCCCTTAACCAACCAAGCAATATGCATATCTAGATTCTCTACAAAAAGTATATTTTCAAAATCCTCTTCATTAAACACTCCATCTATCTCTGGATAAGATATTTCTTGTGCTTCTTCTGCTAATGATAAGGGAGCCACAAAAATAACAACAATAAGTATCCCTATTAACATCATTAAAAAAATTTTCATCATTCTTACCTCCTTATAGCTGGTATTTATATTATTAACCATAAGTATTAAATATCCTGCTATTTGTAAGCTATAATATCAACAATAAATAATTTTTTATTAGTGCTGCTATATTTTTTATATGTGATATAATTTCTTCATATTCATTATCTTTTTGGATCTTCTTAATTAAATCCATAAAAAAAAAGAGGAAGTCAAAATTGATTTTTTTATTCAAAACCTTTAATAAGATCTATGAATATGAGAAATTTAATATTTATACAGCGGTTCATTTGCGGCAAACATATTTTCTTTTGGTGTAGAAGCTGGTACCTCACAGCCTGCTGAAATAAAAGTAGTACTATCTCCTATCTTTACACACTCTGTTACAGCCTCTTTTACTTTTTTAGGACTGCCCTGCATCAAGATTCCAACTGGATCAAAATTACCATTTGCTGAAACTTTTCCCTTAAATGTTTCTACTGCCTTTTTGAAATCAACCATCCAATCTAAATCAATGATATCCGCTTCAGTTTCTAATAATAGTTCTAAAAGTGAATTAATATTACCACAAATATGTAATTTAACTTTACCGCCAAGATTATGTACAGCCTTTATTATCCTCTTTTCATATGGTAATACAAATTTACTATAATTTTCTGGACCTATTAAAGAAGCTGCGGCATCACCTACACCAATAAAATCTGCTCCTGCTTTTACCTGTTCTTCTGCAAAATAAATTGCTTGTTTAGTACAAATTTCTAATAAGTTTTTTAATTCTTTAGTATTTTCATATATATCGAACATAGTTTGGTTCATTCCTCTAAGATCACAGGCTTCTGCAAAACCACCTTCTACCCATCCCAATATGGGATAAATCCCACCAACTTCTTTTTTAAAAAGTTCAATAGCTTTAATTCTATCTTTCATACGTTCCCCTTTTAAAGGATCAACTACCTTTAAAAACTTTATCTTTTTATAATCATCAATTAAATTACCATCAAATTGAGGAACATCATCATAAGGAAATTTAATATTAGCTCCCAGATCATGACTTTCGCGGCAGGGATCTGAGATAGCACTAACCATATCAATACCAAATTTTTCACAACATTTAATATTACCCTCTACAAGATATCTATAATCAGTTACATATTTACTATAAGGAACACCAATAAATTTAGCAGCAAAGGCCATAATAATATTAAGATTAGGTATTTTATCAACTTCTTTGCCCTCTAATCTCTTAAATACTCTTTCGTAGGGAGTCATAAATTCATCTCCTATTAATAGATTTAGTTACTGTTTATATTATTTAACATCTCAGCTATTTTACCTTTTTCCCTCACACTTTTTATTTATTAAAACTCCAATTTATCTGTATTTTAAAGATAAACCTTACCAATAATTTCAGCATTAAACATCACAATTCTTCTTTTCGTTCTTTTATACACAAAAATCCCGCCGACCACCTGGAAAAGTTGACTGACGGGATTTATA
>JAGXLU010000012.1 GCA_018334565.1 Halanaerobiales bacterium
TTATATAAGATTTGAAACTATATTAATTATTGTATTTAGGAAATTCAAAATTTGTATGGGTTTTAAAAACTTAAATAGAGGTGTAAAATGGAAGGTAATTGATGGTTGCATACTAAAATGTACTATGTTATAATAATTCTAGCTGTCAACAAGAGATTTAAAATTGAAGATAAATGAAAAGTTTAGATTTTTTAGAAAGAGGTGAAATATATGCAGAAGGAGCTACATCCAGAATTTAAAGAGGCTACTATTACCTGTGCTTGTGGAGAAGAATACAAAACAATGTCTAGCAGAGACAATATCCGTGTTGAGGTATGTTCAAGCTGTCATCCCTTTTACACCGGCAAGAAAAGAAGAGCTGCTAAAGGTGGTAGAGTTGAAAGATTTAATAGGAAATATGGTTTATCAGAAGAAGAAGTCGAATTGGAAGCTAAAGCTGAAAATGAAAAAGAGAGCGAAGCTAAAGAATTAGAAAATGAAGAAGAATAGTTATTTTAATAACAATAATGCAGGGCTTTAGCTCTGCTTTTTTCTTATTTAAAGAAATAATTAGTTGATAGGAGAGGAGCAAACTTGCATGTATAAGATTAATAACAGTGGCTGGATAGAAGTTATTACAGGGCCAATGTATTCTGGTAAAAGTGAAGAGCTTATCAGGAGAATCAGAAGAGTCAAGATTGCTAAAAAGAAAGTAAAAGTATTTAAACCACTGATCGATGATAGATATAGCAATGATAATGTTGTTTCACACAGCGGAGACAGTATTGAAGCCATTCCGGTCGATAGACCACAGGAACTAATCTCTAGATTGGAGGATGATCCTGAAGTTGTTGCGATAGATGAGATTCAATTTTTTTCTGAGGATATTGTTCCAATATGTGAACACCTTGCAGACAAGGGTCTCAGGGTAATCGTAGCAGGTTTAGATAGGGATTTTCGGAATGAGCCTTTCACACCTGTCCCTGAACTATTAGCCAGGGCAGAATATATAGAAAAATTACATGCGATCTGCCTGCAGTGTGGTGATCCTGCTACAAGGACTCAAAGATTAATAGATGGAGAACCTGCTTCATATAATGATCCCGTTATTATGGTGGGTGCAAGTGAAAATTATGAAGCAAGGTGTAGAAGCTGTCATGATGTAAAAGACAAACCTAAAGGAGATATATATGAGTAGAGAAGTTAGTTATGGCGGTCAGGCTGTCATTGAAGGAGTTATGATGAAAGGCTTAAACCGCTTAGCGGTAGCAGTTAGAAAACCGGATAATTCAATAGTCGTTCAAAGAAGAAAGTTGACACCTTTGAGTGAAAAATTTAAGTTTTTCGGGTGGCCATTTATTCGAGGTGTAGTAACCCTTTTTAGCTCACTGATTTTAGGTATGCAATCTTTAACATATGCTGCCAATCAAGTAACAGAAGAAGATGAAGAACTCAGCCCATTTGAGATGAGTTTAACGATAATTGTTTCACTGGGATTGGCCTTATTATTATTTGTTGCCCTCCCGGCTGGTATTATTGCTCTTATCCAGCAATATATTCATTATGATCTATTATTAAATGTTATCGAGGGTTTAATTAAGATTACTGCCTTTTTGACGTATATTGTATTGATAGGGAAATTGGATGATATAAAAAGGGTTTTTATGTATCATGGGGCTGAACACAAGGTAATTCACAATTACGAATCAGATAAGGAATTATCAGTAGAAAATGCTAGAGAATTCACAACCCTACATGCCAGATGTGGTACCAACTTTTTATTTATAGTTATTATACTGAGCATTCTGTTTTTTTCATTTTTTGGTAGGCCTTCCTTTTTATACAGGATATTATACCATATATTATTGCTGCCCATTATAGCCGGAACCTCTTATGAAGTTATTAAATTAGCTGGTGGGGATAATGTTAATCCATTGATCAAAGTACTTGCCACACCAGGCTTATGGCTGCAGAAGTTAACTACAAATGAGCCAGATGATGATATGCTGGAAATAGCCATAACAGCCCTAAAGGGCGTACTTCCTGAAGAAGAAAGAGGTGAAGAGTATGTTTGATCTGGAAGCTAAATTAGCAGAAAAATATGAAGAATATAAAAAACTAAATAAGAAGATCAGCGATCCTGAGGTAATGAATGATTCCAACAAATATCAGAAGCTTCTTAAAAAACATGCTAAGCTTAAAAAAATAGTTAATTATTATAAAGAACACAAAAAGCTTAAAAAAGGAATTGAAGAAGCCAGGGAGATTATTGAAGAAGATGATTCTGAAATGCAAGAATTAGCTGAAATGGAAATAAAAGATTTGAAACCACGTCTGCAAGAATTAGAAGAAAAATTACCGATTATGCTCTTACCTGAAAATCCTCAGGATGAAAAAAATGTAATAGTAGAAATCAGAGCTGGAGCCGGTGGAGATGAAGCCGGCTTATTTGCAGCAGACCTATTTAGAATGTATACCCGTTATGCAGAAAACAATAATTGGAAATGGGAACTAATGAGTGCTAATGAATCAGGGGTGGGTGGTTTTAAAGAGGTTATCTTTTCTGTTGAAGGCAAGGATGTGTATAAACACCTTAAATATGAGAGTGGAGTTCATCGGGTTCAAAGGGTTCCCTCGACTGAGTCCAGTGGTCGTATTCATACATCTACAGCTACAGTTGCGGTTTTACCCGAAGCTGAAGAAGTAGATATTGATATTGATCCCAATGATTTAAAAATCGATTTCTTTCGTTCCAGTGGTCCTGGTGGACAGAGTGTAAATACTACCGATTCAGCTGTAAGGATTACACACCAGCCCACTGATTTAACCGTATCCTGTCAGGATGAAAAATCTCAACATAAAAATAAGGCAAAGGCGATGCGCGTTTTAAGGGCTCGTCTGCAGGAAAAAAGGGAGAAAGAAAAACAAGCCGAGAGAGCAGAAGCTCGCAAAAGTCAAGTTGGGACCGGCGAAAGAAGTGAGAAGATCAGGACATATAACTTCCCTCAGGGTAGGGTAAGTGATCACAGAATTAATTTAACAGAACATAAATTAGAAAAAATACTTGATGGTAATCTTAATATTGTAATAGAACCCTTGCTTGAAGAAGATACAATGAAAAAATTAGAGAAGGTGTAATATTTGAATATCAAGGAAGTTTTGCTCAATACAGAAAAGTATTTTGAAAAAAATAATATTGATAATCCTCGTTTGGATGCAGAAGTACTGCTGGCAGATCTTCTTGATATGGAGAGAATTAGATTATATGTTAACTTTGATTACCCCTTGAAGGAAGAAGAAATTTCCAGATATAGGCAAATGATTAAATCAAGAGCTAGGCATATTCCGGTTGCTTATATTACAGGCCACAAGGAATTTATGTCGCTTGATTTTTATATTAATCAAAATGTTCTTTTACCTCGACCGGAAACAGAAATACTGGTTGAATACCTTATAGATTACTTTCAGGAAAAAGAAATGGAAAAAGTTAATATTGTAGAAGTAGGGACAGGTAGTGGTGCAATTATGGTTAGTCTGGGCTATTATTTAAAAGAGGCTAGAATTTTGGGTGTAGAAATTGATTCAAAAGCTTTACAGGTTAGCAGAAAAAACATTCAAAAATATGGATTGGAAGACAGATTGAAGTTAACTAGAGGTAATCTTTTAAAACCTTTAATAAAAAAAAGTGTTGACAATGTAGATCTCATTGTTTCCAATCCACCTTACATTAGTGATGAAGAGATGCAAAACCTTCCCTCTGAAGTTAAAAAAGAACCACATAGAGCTCTTTATGGTGGGAAGAGAGGTCTGGATATATATAAGAAGTTGATCAAACAGGCGCCACAGATATTAAAAAATAGGGGAATGATAGCTGTGGAAATTGGTTATAGACAGGCTGATCATGTTGAAAAGATTTTAAGGGAAAATAATTTCAAAAAGATTGAAGTTAGAAAAGATTATGCTGATAAAGATCGATTCATCTTAGCACATAAGGGGTAAAAATATGTATAAAACAGCTTTATTAAAGATTAAAAGGGACTTAATCAATAATAAAAATATTGAAATAATTGAGCAAACTAAAGCTATTAAACAGGCAGCTGAACTCATCGTAGAAAATGAGGTGGTGGCGTTTCCTACAGAAACAGTCTACGGCTTAGGGGCTAATGCTCTACAAGAAAAAGCGGTTTTAAAAATATTTGAGGCTAAAGGTAGACCAACTGATAATCCATTAATAGTTCATATTTCGCGTCGAGAACAGCTTTTTAAATTAATTAAAGGCTATATTTTAAAAGTAGCTGATAAGCTAATTGATGAATTTTGGCCAGGTCCTCTGACCATAATTTTTAAAAAAAGCAGCCAAGTTCCTCAAATAACAACGGCCGGTCTCGAAACTGTTGCTGTCAGAATGCCTTCTCATCCCATTGCACTTGCCTTGATTAATCAGACAGAACTTCCCCTGGCAGCACCGAGTGCCAATTCATCAGGGTTTCCTTCTCCTACAAGTGCTGAACATGTGTATAGTGATTTAAATGGAAAGATCCCCCTTATTATTGATGGGGGAATTTGTGATATAGGCTTAGAATCTACAGTTGTTGAGATTCAGTCTGAACAAGTAAATATTCTGCGACCAGGTGCTATCACCATGGAAATGATTAAAAAAGTAGTCGGCAATACACATTTGGTCAAAACAATTAACCATAAAGAGTATGTAAAGCCTAAATCCCCTGGTATGAAATATAAGCATTATTCACCGAGTACCCCTTTATGGATTGTTAAAAAGGATAGTTCTATTACCAAAATTTTAAAAAAAAATAACATAAATAATGAAAAGACTCTAATTATAGTTTCATCTGAAACTTTACAGAATCTCAAGTTAAATCAAATTAAAGCTAGAATTAAGAATTTGGGTTCTATCAATGATCTTAATTATATAGCAAAAAATTTATTTAAAATTTTAAGAGAAAGTGACCTTGAGGATTTCAAATTAATCTTAATCGAAGAAGTTTCCCAAAAAGATATTGGAATAGCGGTTATGAACAGATTGACAAAAGCAGCTACAAAAATAATCTAACGAGGGAGGGTAGAGATGAAGATATTATTTGTATGTACCGGTAATACCTGCCGTAGCCCTATGGCTGAATATTTTGCAAAAAAATATATTGAAGACAATAATCTCAAGGACTATGAATTTGATTCTGCTGGTATTAATGCAAGAGTTGGACAAGGGGCTTCCTCAGAAGCAATTGAGGTTATGGAGGAAATTGGAATTGATTTAAGCGGACATAAGGCCAAGATGTTAAGGGAAGAAGACCTAAAGGAAAATGATAAGATATTTACTATGACAAATAATCACCGTAAAGTCATCCAAGACATGTATGATCATGATAACATATATAATCTAAAATATAGTATCCAGGCCTGTGAAAACTGTGATATTTTAGATCCATATGGATTTGGAATCGAAAAATATAGAGAAACTAGAGATGAGATTAAGCACACTATAAAAGAACTTTTTACAAAGCTGAAAAGGGATTAAAAAGGCAGGAATAATACTTCTTATCTAGAATACTTTAAGTTAGAATAATGGTCGAATATTCAATTTAAGAAAGTCAATTTATTGATCTTTTTATCAGCTAGCTAAGCGGCAAACAAAATTAAATTTTTTAATGTTTTTGCCTAATTTATTATTTAAAATGGCAGAGAGTATTAATTGATTGCAAATTAAATATCTCGAGAAATTTAGATAACAGAACAGATGGATTGTAAAAAAGATAAGGGGGAATAATATAACCATGGGAGAAGTAATTCTTATAGATCATCCGTTAATTCAGCACAAGTTGACATTGATTAGAGATAAAAATACAGGGCCAAAAGAGTTTAGAGAACTTGTTGATGAAGTATCTACCTTAATGGTTTATGAAGTCACAAGAGATTTACCTTTAGAAGATGTAGAAGTAGAAACACCTATTTGTAAGGATACATTTAAAGTAATCTCAGGTAAAAAAATTAGCATCGTACCTATTTTGAGAGCAGGATTGGGTATGTTAAATGGTGTTTTACAGTTAATTCCTACAGCCAAGGTTGGTCATATCGGTCTATATCGTGATCCGGATACCTTAGAAGCAGTTGAATATTATTGTAAACTTCCCAACGATATTGAAGAACGAGATTTACTTATCGTTGACCCTATGTTAGCCACAGGTGGTTCAGCCTGTGCGGCAATTAACTTTGTAAAGGAGAGAAATCCTCGGGGTATTAAGCTTTTGGTATTAATAGCTGCTCCAGAAGGAATTGAAAGGATTAAAGAAGAACATCCTAATGTAGATATTTATACGGCAGCAATAGATGATAAATTAAATGAGCATGCTTATATTGTACCGGGCTTAGGAGATGCAGGGGACAGATTATATGGGACAAAATAAGCTTCATTAAAGAAGGGAATTAAAGTGATTAAAAAATTAGTCTTGATCTTTATAACCAGTTTAATAATCAGTTATATACTAACTCCCCTCGCAAAAAAAATAGCCTACTTTTTTGATGGATTTGACCACCCGTCACAGCGTCGAGTCAATACTAGACCTATTCCTAATACAGGAGGAATAGCTATCTTTGTTTCTTTTATACTCAGCTACTATTTTTTTAATACTCATTCTATTTCTACTTATGGTATTATGGCAGGTTCTGCCTTTATATTTGGTCTGGGATTGGTGGATGACATTTATGAAATTTCTCCTCTTATAAAGCTGTTGGGACAGATTGCAGCTGCTGCAATATTGATTTTTTTTGGCGTGCAGATTCAATTTATTACTAATCCCCTGGGCGGAATTATCTATCTGGGTTATTTCGGTATCCCCGTGACAATTATATGGGTTGTGGGGATCACAAATACAGTTAACCTAATAGATGGTCTTGATGGTCTTGCTGCTGGTATATCAATAATAGCTACGATGACCTTATTTTTTGTTGCAATACAGGAATATAGATTTATACCTGCTATTTTAGCTATCGCTTTAGCCGGTAGTTTAGTTGGATTTTTAAAGTATAATTTCCATCCGGCCGAAATCTTTATGGGTGACTCAGGTTCGATGTTTATTGGCTATATTTTATCAGCTATTTCTATCACAGGTGCATTAAAAAGTGCAGCTGCAGTAACCCTGATTGTACCAATTTTGGCACTTGGTATTCCTATTTTTGATACCATTTTTGCTATTGTCAGGAGGATTTACCATGATAAGCCTATTGGAAAAGCCGATCGAGGACATATCCATCATCGGCTTTTAGCTTTAGGTTGGAGTCATCGTCAGGCTGTTATCATTGTTTACGGAAGCAGTATATTTTTAGGGACTACTGCTTTAATTATTAACGGGCTAGATATAAAAAATGGCATGATACTTTTCGGTCTTGCTGTAGCAGGTGTTATATATGGAGCGTGGCGGTTGGGAATATTTTCTACAGAGATTCCTACTGAAAGCAAGGCCTGGGATGAAGGAAAATAATTCTTTACAAAGATTATCCTATGTGATAAATTTAATTATAGTTATAATCATGATTATATTTTTTAAACTTTGTTACAACTTTTCTCAGCTAAAATAAAATAGCAGGGTTTAGTGTATAACAAACTAAAGGTTAAAATTGGATATTTAAAAACAGTTATGATATAATTTTTAATAAATAAGTAAAAAAATTACAGCCAGGGGTAATTAGAATGGAAGAGAAAGACTGGCGCAAAATTATGAGATCAATGAGTCTTTTGACTCAACTGGGGATTGTTATTTTGGCGAATATTGCCCTGGGATTTTACCTCGGCTTTAAATTAGATCAATGGTTAAATTACAATTTGATATTTAAAATTTTAGGAATCCTAATTGGAGTCGCCTCCGGGTTTTATTCTGATTACCAAATAATTAAGGGTTCTATGAAAGATGATGATGAGAATTAAGTGTACTTAAGTTTTATTGAGAAAGGAGATTTTTCTATGAATCCCGGTCCACAAGTTGTAACTCACCTATTTGGCAAATCATATTTACCTGTGACCGATACTTTGCTTATTGGTTGGCTGTCTGTTATTTTGATCATTATATTGGCCAAGTATTTGACTAAAAATTTAAAGCTCAGGCCGGAAGGCAAGCAAAATGTTGCCGAGTTAATGGTTACAGCAATATATGATCAAATTGAACCGATGCTTCCAGGAGAAGGCTGGAGGTTTTTGCCTTTTATTGCCACCATTTTTATATATATTGGATTTTGCAATTTAATAGGTTTTGTGCCCGGATTAACCAGTCCAACGGGAGATTTGAATACCACTTTAGGTTTGGCTTTAGTAGTGTTTTTAGTAAGCCACTATGAGGGCATGAGGGAAAAAGGTGTTTGGGGATATTTTAAGAGTTTTGGGCAACCGGTCATCTTTCTTTTGCCTTTAAATATTGTGAGCGAATTTGCTAAACCGATATCACACTCCTTCCGTCTTTTTGGAAACATTGTTGGGGGAGGTATCATCATAACCTTGATTTATCAAGCAGCTCCGGGGTTAGTACCAGTACCTCTGCATGCCTGGTTTGATCTATTTATTGGGTTAATACAGGCCCTTATTTTTGGTATGGTTGCAATTTCTTACATTTCAGTAGCAAAGTCTTAATTTAGATTTATTTTAGATAGAAGGGGGGAACCTTATGGTTGAATTTTCACCGGAAACGATTGAAATGGTTATAAGAAGTGTATCTGTGATAGCCGCAGGGTTAGCTCTAATAGCTGGCATAGGTCCTGGGGTGGGAATGGGTTTTGCTGCTGGTAAGGCTACTTCAGCTGTAAGAAGGCAACCCGAAGCTCGCGGATCAATAGTTACAACAATGCTTTTAGGGCAGATTATTTCTGGTTCAACTGGCATCTATTCTTTGGTTATAGCTATTTACTTGGTCTTCACTTAAAAAAGTTTTGAGGTTTAATTTATGAAGTACATTAATGATCCAAATCGGATGCAGATAGAAATTATTAAAAAAACATATATATTTTCTATTATACCTATTGTTTATGCTTTAATAGCTGGTGAATTTGAAACACTTTTGGGTTTTATTTTAGGTTTGATTATAAGCACACTTCTTCTTCGCTTGCGTGTATTGAATATTGAGAGGTCGCTAGATATGCCGGAGGGGAAAGCAGAAACATTTATCAGAAACAGGTACTTTATAGAATATCTTATCTATTTTGCAGTTTTAGTTGTTGCTAAAAGAAATCCTTCTTTGAATTTTTTAGCTACAGCTGTTGGACTCTTCATGATGAAGTTCACGGTTATTATTTGGGCTATATTTGATATGGCTAAAGGAGGATTACAAAATAAATTAAAGGATTATAAAGATTTAAAAGAAGATAAATATGAGAAAGGGGGACAATAAAATGGTTGAATTTTCACCGGAAGTTATTGATACAGTTATTAGAGCTGCCGCCTTATTAGGTGCTGGTTTTGCTATGATTGCAGGTATAGGTCCTGGTATCGGTCAGGGTTATGCTGCTGGTAAGGCAGTTGAATCTGTAGCGCGTGATCCTGAAGCAAGGGGTAATATCATTACAACAATGCTTTTGGGGCAGGCTGTTGCGGAGTCAACCGGTATTTATTCCCTGGTAATTGCAATTGTCTTGATTTTTACTATATAATTACGAAATTAAGAGAGGGGATTAATTCCCTCTCTCCTTTTAGCATTTATTTTATTCATAATTTTCCCATTTGACATTTTCATTTTGCGGGAGGTGAACGACTTTGGTTAACATTAACACCACCTTATTATGGCAGGTACTCAATTTTTTAGTACTTTTATGGTTATTAAAAAAATACCTATATGGACCAATTAAGGAGATATTAGATAAAAGAGAAAATACCATTAAAAATGAAATTGCAGAAGCTGAAAAAGAACATGCAGAAGCAATGGAGTTAAAAGAAGAACACAGAGCCGAACTTAAAAGAGCTAGAGAAAAATCATCTGATATAGTAGATAAGGCCGAGAGAAGGGCAAGAGAACGTTCCAAAGAAATTATAACTCAGGCCAAAGTACAGGCTGAAAAAGTAGAAGAAGATAAATTAAAAGAAATAGAACAAGCCAAAGTAGAAGCGAGAAAAGAGATTAGAGATGATTTTACTGATATAACTTTATTGGCTGCTGCTCAGATGATTGAAAAAGAGCTTGATCGAAATAAACATGAAGAGTTGATGGCAAAATATATTAATCAGTTAGATAAAAAAAAGCTGGGTGATGTTCAGTGAAAAAAGATGAAATTGCCCGACAATATAGCAAGGCACTTTTTGAGATTGGAGAAGAGCAAGATATTTTAATGGAACTTTATAAAGAGATTAATGAACTTTGGGCAGTTATCAATAAAAATGATAAACTCAAAGAGGCTCTTTTACATCAAAGGGTATTGGTTGAAGAAAAAAAAGCTGTTTTTAAGACTGTTTTTTCAGATAAATTGACAAAGCAACTTTTCCAATTCATGATGCTTCTTATCGAAAAAAGAAGGATATATTTTATTGAAAATATAATTAATGAATTTGAAAAGTTAGTCTATAAAAAAGAAAATATAATGATTGCTGAAGTAATAACAGCTGTAGATATGAAACCTGAGATGAAAGAAAACCTTCAGGAAAAGTTAGAGGAATATGTCGGTACAAAAATAGAGATGCATAATAAACGTGATTCTGAGATAATAGGTGGAATGATCATAAAGATTGGCGATTATCTAATAGATGGTAGTATAAAAAGCAAACTTGAATCCCTTGAAGAAAAGATTAAGAAGATTCCATTACATGAGATAGGGGTGTAATTAAATATGGAACTTAGACCAGAGGAAATAAGTTCGATTATTAAAAAAGAAATTGAAGATTATGATAAAAAGATTGAATCAATAGGAGTAGGAACCGTACTTGACGTAGGGGATGGTATCGCTCATGTTTATGGCTTAGAAGATGCCAAATCAAATGAGCTGTTGGAATTTCCTAACAATGTTTATGGAATGGCTTTAAATTTAGAAGAAGATAATATTGGTGTGGTATTATTGGGAGATGAAACCAAGATTAGTGAGGGTGATACCGTAAAAAGAACCGGTAATGTAGTAGAGGTACCGGTGGGGGAAGCCCTTTTAGGCCGTGTTGTAAATCCACTTGGACAGCCGCTGGACGGCAGAGGTGAAATAAAAACTGATCGAACAAGACCGGTAGAAAAAAAAGCACCTGGTGTAATTGAGAGGCAACCAGTTAAAGAACCGCTGCAAACCGGTTTGAAGGCGATTGACTCTATGGTTCCTATTGGTAGGGGTCAGCGTGAGTTAATAATCGGAGATCGTCAGACAGGTAAAACAGCAATTGCTGTTGATACAATTATTAATCAAAAAGATGAAGATGTAATCTGTATATATGTTGCAATTGGTCAAAAGCAATCAACAGTGGCTCAGATTACTGAGGAATTAAAAGAACGGGGGGCTATGGATTATACAATCGTAATATCAGCATCAGCTTCTAGGCCTGCACCCATAAGATACCTGGCTCCTTATGCAGGATGTGCTATGGGTGAATACTTCATGTATGAAGAAGACAAAGATGTACTTGTTGTCTATGATGATTTATCCAAACATGCGGTAGCCTATCGTGCAATGTCATTACTATTGAGGAGGCCACCTGGGAGAGAGGCTTATCCCGGTGATGTATTTTATTTACATTCTCGCTTACTGGAGAGGGCAGCCAAATTAAATGATGAAAGAGGGGCTGGCTCTTTAACAGCTCTACCAATCGTAGAAACCCAGGCTGGAGATGTTTCTGCCTATATTCCAACTAATGTTATATCTATAACTGATGGTCAAATATATCTAGAAAGTGAGTTGTTTTTCTCTGGTGTGAGGCCGGCAGTTAATGTTGGTATTTCGGTTTCTCGGGTTGGAGGTAATGCTCAAATTAAGGCGATGAAGGACATTGCCGGTACCTTAAGGCTTGATCTTTCACAGTATAGAGAACTGGAGGCTTTTGCTCAATTCGGTTCTGATCTGGATGAAGCGACACAAAACAAATTGTCTCGAGGAGAAAGAATAGTTGAAGCGCTCAAACAACCCCAGTATTCACCGATGCCGATCGCAGAGCAAATAATTGTAATTTATGCGGTGGTAAACGGCTATCTTGATAATATACCTGTTGACAATGTAGAGAGATTTGAAGATGAGCTCTTATCCTTTATAGATACAAACCATGCGTATTTAAAAGAAAAAATAAAGGCCGAGGGAAAATTAACCGATGAGATAGAAAACAAATTGATTTCAGTTATAGAAGAATTTGAGGAATCATTCACAGTCAGAAAAGAAAGTATTGTTCAAACTGAAGAAGGATAAGAGAAAAAATTATTAGAATTAATCAATTAAAGGTGAACTGCCTTTAAAATTGAGGTGAATTTTATGGAAACAATGCGGGATATTAAGCGTCGTATTAACAGTGTTAAAAATACCAAAAAAATAACGAGGGCAATGAAGATGGTTGCTGCAGCAAAACTGCAAAATTCCCAAAAAAAAGCCCGTAATGCTAAACCCTTCTTCAATAAAACCCGGCGCATACTTTCTGATGTATATAAATTTTCACAGAAAAAAGATGATCATCCCCTCTTACATAAGTCTGAGGGTGATCATAATTTGTTGTTAATTATCAGCTCTGATAGGGGCTTATGTGGGGCTTATAATGCCAGGATTATAGATGAGGCACGGAGTTTTTTAAAAGAGAACCCCAATACTGAAATATATGCTCTGGGTAGTAATGCTCGTAATTACTTAAAAAAAAGAGGGCATGTTTTTATTAAAGAATATGAACAAATTGATGATTATCCCGGTTTTTATTTTGCTAATCAATTAAGTGAAGAGATAATAGAGATATTTAGAGGGAAAAAGTTCAATCAGGTTAATGTTATATATACACATTTTAAATCTGCTATCAGTCAGAAGGTAAAAAATATTACTCTTTTACCAATTGATGCAGACGAAATTGATTATGAACTGCAGGAAAAAGGCGAAGATGTTAGTGAAGAACATGTAGATTATATTTTCGAGCCTTCTGTTAAGAAAATTTTAGATTTAATATTACCAAAGTATGTCAGTAACATAATTTATTCGGTGCTCCTGGAATCTAAAGCCAGTGAATTTGGCTCCAGGATGACCGCTATGGATGCAGCTACAGAAAATGCTAATGAGATGATCGATGACTTAACACTCTCATATAATAGAGCCCGTCAGGCATCCATCACAAAAGAAATTACTGAAATAGTGGGCGGGGCTGAAGCTTTGAAATAAAGGAGGAGTTTTTGTGAGTGAGGAGCAAAATTTAGGCAGAGTAGTTCAGGTGATTGGACCGGTTGTTGATGTTGAGTTTCCCGGTGGTGAATTGCCTGAAATATATAATGCTGTTAAAATAATCAAAGATGAAAAAGAAGAAGATATTCTGGTTATCGAAGTTATGCAGCAACTCGGGGATAATAGGGTGCGCTGTGTTGCTATGGATTCAACAGATGGACTAATTAGAGGTATGCAGGCAGTTGATACAAAAGGTCCAATATCAGTTCCTGTTGGTGAACAGGTTTTGGGAAGGCTCTTTAATGTACTGGGTGATACCATTGATCATGAAGGTGAAATTAAAACTGACCAAAAAATGCCCATTCATAGGGAAGCACCTGGTTATGATGAACAGCGTACTTCTACTGAAATATTTGAAACAGGTATCAAAGTTGTTGATCTACTTGCTCCTTATACCCGTGGTGGTAAGGTAGGACTATTTGGGGGAGCTGGAGTAGGTAAAACAGTTTTAATTCAGGAATTAATAAACAACATTGCGATTGAACATGGTGGATATTCAGTATTTTCAGGAGTAGGAGAAAGGACCAGAGAAGGTAATGACCTCTGGCTTGAGTTTCAGGAAGCCGATATTTTGGACAAGGTTGCTCTAATTTTTGGTCAGATGAACGAACCACCCGGTGCTAGAATGAGGGTTGGATTAACAGGATTAACTATGGCTGAATATTTCCGGGATGAATTGGGACAGGATGTCCTTTTATTTATTGATAATATATTTCGTTTCATACAGGCCGGATCAGAAGTTTCTGCTTTATTGGGTAGAATGCCTTCTGCGGTTGGTTATCAACCAACTCTTGCTTATGATGTTGGTACTTTACAGGAGAGGATCACCTCTACTAAAAAAGGTTCAATAACTTCAGTTCAGGCTATTTATGTTCCTGCTGATGACCTAACTGACCCTGCTCCCGCCACAACTTTCGCTCACCTTGATGCGACAACTGTATTATCAAGACAGATCGTAGAAAAGGGTATTTATCCAGCTGTTGATCCGCTGGATTCAACATCTACTATCCTTGATCCCCGAATAATAGGGGAAGAACATTATCAGGTGGCTCGTGATGTTCAGGAAATATTGCAGAATTATCAGGATTTGCAGGATATTATTGCTATTTTGGGTATGGATGAACTGTCCGAAGAAGATAAAATAGTTGTTAACAGAGCTCGCAGAATTGAAAGATTTTTATCACAGCCCTTCTTTGTAGCTGAACAGTTTACGGGACAAAAGGGTGTTTATGTAGAATTAGATGACACTATTAGGGGTTTTAAAGAAATAATTAATGGAAAACATGACGATTTACCCGAAGAGGCCTTTTATATGGTTGGTACCATCGAAGCAGCAGTTGATAAAGCAGAGAAGTTGGCTGCTGAGGGTAAAAAAAGGCAAAAGAAGGCCGAGGAGAAAAAAGGTGAATAAAAATGGCTCCTAAAAAGAAAATAGTATTAGAAATTATAACACCAGGGGAAACTGTGTTTAAAGAAAAAGTAAATCTTCTAGAGGCCCCGGCTGTAGATGGGCTTATAGGAATTTTACCAAGACATGCACCTTTGATAACTGCTTTGAAAACAGGGGTTATCAGGGTTGTTATTAATGATAAAGAAAGATTTATTTCAGTTAGTGAGGGTATTATGGATGTCAAACCTGATCAGGTTAATATAGTGGCTAGAACTGCTGAACTGCCAGAAAACATAGATCTTGAAAGAGCAAAAGAGGCAAAAGAGCGGGCTGAAGAAAGATTAAAAGAGTCCAGTGCTAAAATTGATCATGCGAGAGCTGAAGGTGCTATGGAAAGGGCTATATCAAGGATTAAAGCGGCAGACAAGCACAGCAGTCAATATTATTAATATAGATATTTAAGTCCCAGGTTATGGGGCTTTTTTTCTTATGCTCAGTTACTGATTAGTATTTATATAATAGTTTTTTAGGCTAAAATAAGAGGATTATTAGCAACCACATTTGTTGAAAAAAAACAAAAATTATGATATTCTAACTAAGAATGTATAAGCCTTGAATGCAGGTGTTTTGAATTATATATAGAATTTATTATATAGAGATTTTTTTCAGTAATGAAAGGAGCATATAAATTGTCCAAATTTATTGTTAACGGAGGTAACTCTTTAGAAGGTTTGGTTAAAATAAATGGTGCAAAAAATGCTGCTTTACCTATAATAGCAGCAACTTTATTAGCAGATACACCCAGTAATTTGAAAGATATTCCAATATTGAGAGATGTTACTAATTTATGTGAAATAATAAGAAGGATGGGCGCCGATGTTAAACAGAGCGGACATTCGGTTGAAATAGATCCTAGAAGTTTAAATACTTATGAGACAGATAAAGAGCTAGCTAAAAAATTGAGGGCATCCTACTATATTTTAGGAGTAATGCTCGCTAAAAATGGGGAGGCCAGGACCTCTTTACCAGGGGGTTGTAATATTGGCAATAGGCCGATCGATTTACACCTGAAGGGTTTTAAGGCTTTAGGAGCAGATGTGTCATTAAACCATGGAATTGTTGAGCTTAAGGCCAATAAATTAATAGGAGATAAAATATATCTTGACTATCCCAGTGTAGGTGCATCTATCAATATTATGTTAGCTGCCAGTATGGCAGAAGGTAAGACTATAATAGAAAATGCTGCTCGTGAACCAGAACTAGTTGATTTAGCTAATTTCTTAACTGTAATGGGAGCTAAGATAAAGGGAGCTGGTACTGATATAATTAAGATCGAAGGAGTTGATAGTTTAGAAGGTCGGGAACACAGAATTATCCCGGATCGCATTGAGGCAGGTACATTTATGATTGCTGCTGCCTTGACAAGGGGGGATGTGTTTGTTAAAAATGTTTTAACTGAACACATCAAATCCCTGATAGCAAAATTGCATGAGATGGGTTTAGAAATAAAGGAGGAGATCTCTGGAGTAAGGGTAAGCGGTAATGGGAGATTGGATTCAGTCGATGTCAAAACACTTCCCTATCCTGGTTTTCCAACTGATCTTCAGTCACAGATCATGGTCCTATTAACACAAACTGATGGTACGAGCATTATTAAAGAAACAGTTTGGGAAAATAGGTTTATGCATGTAGATGAATTAAAAAGGATGGGTGCAGATATAACTATAGATGGTCACAGTGCCCTTATCAGAGCCAGTAATTTATCTGGAGCCGAAGTAACGGTTACTGATTTAAGGGCAGGTGCTGCTCTGGTTCTTGCGGCTCTGATTGGAGAGGGCAGTTCAGAGATTAGAAAAATTCATCATGTAGAAAGAGGGTATGAAGGCATAGAAGAAAAATTATATGGACTGGGAGCCGATATCAAAAGAGTCGAATAGGCAAAAAATATTTAAAATCCTGGGTCTTAGGTCTTAAATTTTGGGATTTTAATTTTTAACAAATTACAATCAAATAAAGAGCTAGTTGAAATATTGGCTAAACTGATAAAGATTCAGGAAGACTTAGTACAAGAGCAATCTACAGATCGATATATCTCCATTCCTATTTTTTTAATCTCTATTTATATTTTCTGCTTTGTAATTTAATATAAATTGCAGCTGCTGTGGTCTGTATCTTGGTATTGTACTAAGTTTTTATATTTAAAATATATGTAAAATTAGATATAAAAAGATTTTTCATATAAATTAACAAAATATGGTTAAATATATTTTTGATTTATATAAACAAAAATTTTTAAACTGCATAAGGAGGTAAATTAATTTATGGGGTTGTCAAAAAAAATAGGAATTGATCTAGGCACGGCTAATATATTGATATATGAAAAGGGTAAAGGTATAGTAATACAGGAGCCATCTGTTGTGGCTATTGACAAAAACAACGATAAAGTATTGGCTGTAGGTAAAGAGGCAAGAAGAATGTTAGGCCGTACCCCAGGTAATATTATAGCTACAAGGCCTTTAAAAGATGGTGTTATTGCTGATTTTGAAGTAACGGAGTTAATGCTAAAACATTTTATTTCTAAAGTTGTAAAACAGAGATTTTTATTTAAACCGACGATCATGATCTGTATTCCAGAAGGGATTACCGGTGTGGAGAAAAGGGCCGTCATGGACGCTGCTTCCCAGGTTGGTTCCCGGAACACATATCTTATTGAAGAACCGTTAGCTGCTGCAATTGGTTCTGGTCTAAAAATAGAAGAACCGGACGGCAGTATGATTATAGATATAGGTGGGGGTACAACTGAAATTGCCGTAATATCTATGGGTGGGATTGTAGTAAGTGAATCTTTAAGGATTGGTGGAGACAAATTCGATGAAGCCCTCGTGCGCTATATAAGGAATAAATATAATATGGTGATTGGTGAGAAAACAGCTGAAGAAGTAAAAATGGAAATTGGATCAGCCTGGATAGATGGAGAAAGCAGAGAATATGAGATGAGGGGCAGAAATTTGATGACTGGTATGCCCAAAAATCTCACCATCAGTTCCATGGAGACTGTGGAGGCTTTTAAAGAAAATATTACTACTATAATAGAAAGCGTAAGACATGTATTAGAACAAACCCCACCCGAGTTATCTTCAGATATTATGGACAAGGGAGTTGTACTAACTGGGGGAGGTTCTTTACTACATGGTTTGGATACTTTAATATCTAAAGAGACACAAATTCCTGTTTTTCCCGCCGAGTCACCTTTATCCTGTGTGGCAGAGGGAACAGGTATTGCATTAGAAGAACTTGAGAACTTAAAAGACATTTTAACTTCCAGTGATATGTTGTAAAAGTAAATAAATCGGAAGGGATTTGATAATTTGAATAGATATATAAAAACCTTATTTGTTATATTATTATTTCTAACAATTTTAAGTACTAATGTTTTAGCAGAAAATCCCTCGATAATTTCAATTGATAAACTGCAGCCCGGACAGAAAGGTATTGCTAAAACTGTGTTTGCAGGTACAGAGATAGAAGAGTTCCCAGTAGAAGTTGTTAATATTGTTAAAGGACAGAGGATTGAATCTAATTTGATATTAATCAAGGCCTTTGGTGATATAATTGACAAGATAGGCGGAATTGCTTCTGGAATGAGTGGAAGTCCGGTATATATAGAGGGGAAACTAGCTGGAGCAATTAGTTACAAATGGGAGAATTCAGAGCATAAATATGCCCTGGTTACCCCGATTCAGGAAATGTTAGATTTAAAAAAGCAAGGAAAAGATCTATCTTTTTATGATGAATTAAATACGGTACAGACACCTATCATGGTGGCTGGATTAAGTGGAAGATCGCTTGATAATTTAAAAGATGGCTTAGCTATAAAAGATAGCCGTATTATTAGTGGTTTGAGTGCAAGCCACCATCTTAATACCAATGAAGATTTTAAGTTTAAAGCAGGTAGTGCTATTGCTGTTCAACTAATAAGAGGTGACGTGAGTGTTGCTTCTATTGGTACAGTCACACTTGTTGATAAGGGTTATGTATATGCTTTTGGCCATCCATTTTTAAATAAAGGAGAAAGTAATTATTTGATGAGTGGTGCTTATATTGATGCCATCATCCCCAGCCAAAGTCAGCCGTTTAAAGTTGGTAGTCCTCTTGATGAGCTGCTGGGAATTGTTCAAAGTGATAGAAATGCAGGTATTTTGGGAAGAATAGATCAATTTCCTAATATCATACCGCTGACAGTTGAGGTTAAAGATAATAGCTTAAAAACGAGTCGCGTAGTTAGAACTCAAATTGTTAATGATGAAAAAATGTTAAGAGAGTTAGGCAGCAGTGTTATTTTAGAGTCTATAGATAGCACATTAGACAGGATAGGTGAAGGAACTTCTAAGGTTAATATTGCTGTTACAGGTTCAAATCTTCCGGAAGGAAAGATAGAAAAAGAAAATATGTATTACAGTAATAATGATATTGCTGTAGCAACTCTTATTGATTATAATAGGTTGATGGATTTAATTGTACGAAATTCGTTTAAAGAAATAAATATATTTGATATCAAGGTAAATATAGAGGTAGATAAAACCGATGATATTGCTTTAATAGAAGAGGCAGAAATATTAGATAAAGATATTTATCCTGGTGACACTTTATATCTAAAGTTAGTTCTCAGGCCATATCGAGCAAATGCAATCAGCAGAGAATTATCAATAGAGATACCTGAAGATATAAATATTGGAATGGCTACACTAACTTTGAGTGCTGGTTATGGTAATTTACTTGATAGCAGAGACAATCAAGAAGAAGAGAATGATATGAACCGGGCTGTTATCGAAGGTTATAAAAGTTTTGAAGAGTTAATTGAAGATTATTTAGAAGCACCTATGAATAATGAAATAACATTACAGGTTTACCCGGCTTTTATTTCACAAGATCAGGCTGGAATTGAAGAAAAAGCAGAGGGCTCTGAAGTAGAAGATTCTAACGATGTTCAAGAAAAAGAAACTGACACCGGTGATGATCAGTCAGAAGCTGCTGAGCCAGAGGAAAAGCCTGAAATTAAAAAGAAAATCTATACGGATTATGTTTTAGAAGGCAGTTTGGCCCTTGATTTTGAGGTTAAAGAGAAACCGGACAATGAGAAAGAGACTAAGACTAATCTACCAAAACTTAGTAAGGAATGATGTAAATGTAATAATACGGCTTTTAATATTTTTAAGAGAGCTGGAGGATATATATGAAATATAGAAATATTTTAATACTAACTTTAACAATATTAATCCTCGCTGCAGGTTATTTTTTCTATAGAGATTTCACTCTTGACCCTCAAAATACAATTGTAAGGTATCTTGAAGAAGAGAGTGGATATGAGATAGTATATTCAAAAGTTAATCTATGGCCTCTTAATCAGATAAAAATAGAGGATCTTATTATAAATGGGGATAATTTTAAACTTACAGCCCAAAAAGTAAGGATGGGTTATTCGGTGTTTGATTATCTGGTCAACTCAGAAAAGGCCGCCAAAATTATCAAGAATGTTTATCTTGAGAAACCAGAGCTTATCTATGAATCAAAAAAACAAAGACAAAGTGAGCAGTTATCTTTTATGGAGATCAAAGATATTGTATTTAATCAAACAGATCAGTTATATGTTGATATTAAAGATGGTAAAATTAATTTAGTATTTGCAGATAATCTTTACCAGGTTAATTCTCTAAACTCAGCAATGAAAATTGACAGTGGGCGAAAACATATTGTAGTTGAAGTAAAAAAAGGTTTTGATCTTAAAGGCCCGCTTTATGATCAATTTGAATTGGAGAAAATCACTACAGATAATTTTAAGATCTCAGCTGAATTGAATAATGAAAGCTGGGATTTATACTTTAAAAATAGAGAACTAAATATTTCTGAATTTGATGTTCTGATTACAGATTTTATAAAAAAAGAAATTCCAGATTATCTAATAGATGATATTCAAGGATCAGCCAGCCTTGATTTTCATTTGACAGGATGGAAAGAAGAGATTCTGAATTATCAATCTAATATCAAAATAAAGGATACTCAATTTAACTTAAAACTGAAGTCGGATTCTGCTCAAAAGAATGTTAAGCTGCCGGAGGTATCTCTTTATTTAGATTCTAAACAGGATAAGATTTTTTTGGAAAATTTAGACCTGTATTTAGATGATGTGGGATATAATTTTGAGGCTGTTTATGATCTTAAAGATGAACGCTACAGTGGCAAATTAACCAGTAATGATTTTAAAATAGATAGTAACTATTTGAATAATTTTTTAAAAAAAGAGTTAGCATATAGTTTTTCTGCAGAAGGTGAATTTAAGGCAGATTTTGATGGAGATTTTAGTGATATAAATATTATTTCTGAAATCAACCTTGATCAGCTGAAGGTTATGGAACATCGATTTAAAGATGTTTCGGCTGAGCTACGCTATTTACAAAATAGTGTTTATCTTGATCAGTTGAATTTAAAAGCCTTTTCAGGAGCCAGCCTTGAATTAGCGGGGTTATACCAGATTACAGATGGTTATTATCATATGGACATTAAGGCTGAAGGTATCCAGCCTGGTATATATTATAATGACAAAATTATACGGGATCTCATTTCTGATAATCAATATAATTTTAAACAATATTTGGGAGGAGAGCTGGATTTCAATCTCAGGACTACTGGTTCGAACAGGACAAAAACATATATTGCAGAGGCTGAATTTAGTTTTTATCCAGATCAGTCCAATATACTGAGTAAAAATGGAGTTAATCAATTAAACAGTCACTTATTATATACTGATAAAAAAATATATATTGAGGATGGTAAGATAAATTTTTTAAAAGAGGAATTGAATTTATTCGGAGAAATAGATTTAAAAGAGGACAGTATTTGTGTTAAACTAGAAGGCGAAGGGGTGGAGCTTGATCCTCTTAATGACCATTTTGAATTAACATTAGATGGGAAAAATGAAATAGATATTAGTGCTGTGATAGAGGGAGAACTAAATAATCCTCTAATCAAAGGAGAAATTGCAAGCAGTCGTCTAAGCTATCAAGATTATGAGGTTAAAGAACTCTTATTAGATTTTTCTTATTTAGAGAAAAAAATAAATGTAAAAGATCTAAGTTTTAATATTGAAGGTGAGAAAATTACAGGCATGGGTAGTTTAGATCTTGCCGATAATTTAAAATTAACAGATTCAACCGTTGATCTATCACTAAAGACAACTATTATTAACTATGATAAATTACAAAAATTCATAAATTTTGACCTACCGCTTACAGGTGGATTTCAAGTTAATTTACAACTGGCAGGCATAATAAATGATTTAAAAGCAGAAGGCCATATTATTTCAGAAAATACTCAAATTGAAATTGATAAAAAAATATATAAGTTAGATCAATTAAAAACAGACATCTGTTGGTTTTTAAAAGAAAATCTATTTGAATTAAAAAACGGTCTTATAATAAAAGATAATATTAATCTTATTGTTGAAGGTATTTATCAAGAAAATAATATTGATTTAGATTTCAAAGCTAATAATTTTAATATAGCTTTACTAGAATTAGACAATAATGCTAGGGGAATTTTTGTTATAGAAGGCAAAGTAGATGGTAATATTAGCGATCCAGAAATTAAGATGAGTTTTTTATCAGATGATTTCAATTATAATAGACTAATGGCTGATAAATTTTCTGGCCAAATAACCTATAATGATGATACAATAAGATTTAAGGATATTGAGGCTAAAAGTGATTCTTCGATTTATAATATCACAGGTATGATTTCTAATTTAAGTGAAGAGCAAAATTTGAATATGGCGATACATACTGACAGAGGTCATCTGAGAGATATATTAAATATTGTAGATTATGACATTCCATATGATCTGGAATATGCAATCAGTGGTAATTTAAAGTTGGGTGGAAGCATTGAAGATCCCAAAGCAGAGATAAGACTATCAGTTTTTAGTAATCAAGTAGATCTCTTAGATATTGAAGGTGAGATAGGGAAGAAAATCGATTTAAAAATGACGGGACGCGAACTTCCCTTAAGTCTGTTCAAATTACCAGATTCCATCGATTATGATATTCAGTATCAGGGTGATCTCAACTTTAAGGCAGAAATGCACGGGACAAGAAAGGATTATGAAATTAGTCTCGAGACCAGTTTAGAAAATTTGCAAGTAATTGGTTTAAAATTAAGTGATATAAAGGGTAGTTTTTGTTATTATACTGATGGTACTCTTGAGATCAACCAGGCTCTACAGCAAAAAGAAGGACAGAAAATAGAAGTTAACGGTGCTCTCAATCTTTTAACAAAACAAATCTCAGAACTTAACATGGATTTAGAAGATTATAAATTAAACCATATGGATGGAGTAAACAGTGATGTTGAAAATTTGAATGGCAGTTTAAATGGAAAGGTAGTTTTAAAAGGCGATATAGAAAAACCAGATGTTGATGGCCAAATAAATATAGATATATCTGAACTGCTTATAAAAAATATCAAATCTATAGAAAAGTTTAATGGGCAGTTATCTTTCGATGAAGAAACTATTAATCTCAGAGATTTTTCTGGACAATATGATGAAGGCAGTTTTGAGTTAAATGGTAATATAAATTATACGGATAGAAAAAATTTCTGGGATATAAAATTAACTGGGGAATCTTTTTCCTTGAACCGGGGCTCATTTAATGGTAAGTTCAACTCTGAAATAAGAGTAATTAATGAGTTAAAGAAGCCACTTATAGAGGGTGATTTAACAATCTATGACTTTATAGTTGATAGTGATTTAAATTGGCCTATTTCAAATGGAAATGGACAAATTAGTTATTTCGAACCCCAGTTGAAATTAAATCTAATTCCCAGAAAAGATGTGTATTTCAGAGATGAGAATATAGATATAAAAGTGGAAGGAGGGAGCTTAGAGCTAAATTATCTGGAAAATGAATTAATATTTATTGGTGAGTTAAATAGTAATCAGGGCAGTCTTGATTATTATAATAATAAATTTATTGTAGATATTGTTAATGCCGACTTTGATAGATATAGTGATAATATACCTTTTATTCATCTGGTGGGTTCTACCATAAATAGCGGTGTTAAAATCTATATATATGTGGATGGTCCTGCTGACAATTTAAATATTGGTTTTGGCTCACAGCCCGAATTACCACAGGAGAGGATAATAGCCTTACTTACCCGCAAGGGAGGGTTAAGGGGTTTTACATCTGAAGAAGGAGTTGAGCCGGGGTCTATTGTCCAATCAGAGTTATTTAGATTTGTAGGAGAAAAATTGCAGCTAGAATTTATACAGAAGTTAGAAAGGAATTTACAAAAAATATTTGAGCTGGACCGTTTTGAGATAGATACATATTCTCTGGCAGGAGAACGTGAAATTACTATTTACTTAGGAAAAGAGCTTACAGATGATCTATATCTACAATATATAGGAACCTATTCCCCTGAAATCAGCAGTAGTGAGATTTCTTTTGAATACAATATTAATGAATATTTGAACTTAGAAGGCGGCTGGTATGGGGAAGATGATTATAGATTTTTATTGGAGGCAAATATTGAATTTTAACTGAGGAGGAAGACGATGAAGAGAAGATATCTCATAATGATGTTAACTGTATTTTTGTTTGTCTGTTTGATAACAGTTCCCCTATCTGCACAGTCACAAGACCAGGTAATAAAAGCTATTGAAATAAAAGGCAATGATAACCTGATGAGTAATGAGATAATTTCTGTGATTGAAACTGAAGTAGGTGATCGCTTCAATAGTGATCAGGTTAGAGATGATATGCAGACAATCTACGATTTGGGCTACTTCCAGGACATTACAGTCAATTTTCAAAATTTTGAAGGTGGGCTGAAAGTAATCTTCAATGTTGTAGAAAACCCCATAATTGAGGGGATAAATATAGAAGGGATAGAAGTATATGATAGGGCTCAGGTTATAGAATGGCTGGGTGTAAAATCAGGCAGCTTACTAAATGTAAAAAAATTAAATGAAGGTTTAGAAAATGTAACAAAAAAATATCAGGATGATGGATATGTTGTGGTAAACTTTGCAGATGTAAATATTTCAGATAAAGGCATTTTAAATATTGTTTTAGAGGTAGGTCATGTTAACGATATAAAGGTGGAAGGAAATGAAAAAACAAAAGATTATGTAATTTTACGAGAAGTTGATATTAAAAAAGGGCAGATTGTAAATATAAATGATATCAGGGCTGCTTCGCGTAAAATTTTCAATCTAGATTACTTTACAGATATAAATCCCGAGTTACAGAGGGTCAGTGAAGATAATAATGATGTTAATATAGTAATTAAATTACAGGAAAAAAAGACCGGCAATTTTAATTTTGGTGGTGGTTATAGTTCGCGGGAAGGTTGGTTTGGGTTTGTGAAAGTTAATGAATCAAACTTGGGCGGCAATGGCCAGACCTTAAGTTTTAATTATCAGTTCGGTAAGAATAGTTACTATAATCTTAGTTTCTCTGAGCCTTATTTAATGAATTTTAATACCTCTTTTGCGATAAATTTATATAATAGAAATGAAGAGGGTGAAGATTTCGATACAAACCAAAAATATAAAACAGATACTACAGGTGGCACAGTATCTATAGGGCATGATCTGTTTTTTGATTGGCACGGGACTGCCCAATATAAATTAGAAAATATAAGTACGAACTATTTAGATGAGGAAATTGCAGACACCACAAACGAATTGAGAAGTGTAACCCTAAAAATAGCAAAAAACACAACCAATTATCTTGTTAATCCTACCAAAGGTAAAAATGATAGTTTTTCCATTGAACATGCTGGTTATTTTCTGGGTGGAGATGATTACTTTACCAAATACAACTTTGAATTTCGAAGATATTATCCCGGATTTAAAGGAGATCAATCATGGGCTTTAAGGCTTAAAGGTGGAACTTCTACGGGTGAACTCCCCCCTTATGAGAAATACAAATTAGGTGGTGCAGATACTTTAAGGGGTTATGAATTAAATTCCTTTAGTGGTGATAAAACCCTTTTGACACAGGTAGAATATAGAATACCATTTTTAGATAACCTAACCGGTGTAATCTTTGTTGATGGTGGGCAGACCTGGGATAAAGCGGAAGAAGTAAAACTTGAAGATTTACAATATGGTAAAGGCTTGGGTGTGAGATTAAATACGCCTATTGGCCAGATCAGATTAGATTACGGTTGGGATGACCAAGAACAAGGAATGACTCACTTCAGTTTGGGTAATACATTTTAATAGACTGTGAAAGGAGTAATATGTTTTGGATAAAGATAATATTATATTTATAACTATAGTAGTTATTGTGGTAGTAACAAGCGGCTTATTACTCCTGATTGATTACTTTAATTTAGAAGATAAAAACGAGCTAGCTGGTCAAATTGGTTATGTGGATATTCAGACGGTTTTTGTTAACCATCCTTCAAAGGAAAAGGCAGAAAATGAAATCAATGATCTTGCCAGAGATCTTCAATTAGAATTGGAGAACAAACTGGAAGATGTGCCCAAAAAAGATCATCAGAAATTGATTAATGAATATCAGGATTTATTATCTCAAAAGGAGAATAAGTTGATCGATAATATTATATCTGATATAGAAATAACAATTAAGACAGTAGCAGAAGACAATGAGATGAAATTAATACTAAAAGGTGAAGACATATTAGAGGGCGGGATAAATATGACTCCCTTAATTTTGGAAAGTATTATTGAACAATAAGAGGGAAGGAAGAGCGGGCTATGTTCAGAGATCTTTTTAGTGTTTTGTTGATTGTTCTAATTATTATAACAGGTTTTTTTACCTATATCATATTCTTTGAAATTGAAGAAGCTAAATCGCCTTCCTTCAATATAGATCGAGAGGCATATAAAATTAAGCCGGATTTTGAGCCGACCGTATTTGTAGATAAATTCAAAGTTCCTTTTTTTGCTTCTTTAGACGATCAAGAACAGTGGGCTGACCGCCAGGAGAAATTAAGTGATGATTACGAAATATCTTTTAGTGAGATACAGTTTAATAAATATATATTATATTTTGATCAATACAGCAGTGATATCACAAAATTAAGAGAAGAGTTGGACAGGCAGTTTGCAGAATATGAAATAGAGGCTGATAATATATTGGATAAAAAGATAGCTTATTATACTTCAATGATTGATCATGAAGTAGAGAGATCTCTTGAAAATTTAATCATAGATTACAGAGAAGAGTTCGAAGAGTTTGAAAGCGAGCTTAAAAAACAAAGGAGCAATGAGCTTTTAAATTATAGATTAAAGTTAGAAACACTGGACCTTACAGACGAGCAAAAAAAAGATTACAAAGATAAGATGGCAGAAATAGAGCTTGAAAAGAGAATTAGAATAAATAATAAGTTAAATGAAATATATTATGAGTTAAAAACAGCAAGTCAGCTACTCAATGAAAATAAAGCGGAAAAGGTGAGTTATTTACTCGAAAAATTTGCAGAGAAAAAAAACAAGCTTGTAGCAAATAGGAAAAGAGAAATAGAAGCTTCTTATCTTACTTACCAACAGCAGAGATATATTGCGGCTACTCATAATATTTATCAGGCTGAAGAACTCATTAATGAAGAGAAACAGGAAATATTAGCTGTGCTAAAAATTGTTGATGAGGTTGTCAAAGATGATCTGGAGGTCTTAAAAAGCGCATATTCAACTGTGAACAAGGAGAGGAATTAAATGTATAAAAAGCTTTCAATTATACTAATATTAATCATTATTGGTTTAACAGCATACTATAATTTTTATAGTACAGAAAAGCAAATTGCTATTATTGATATGGAGAGACTGATAAAAGATAGTGAAAGGGCAAATCAACTGAAGCTGTTATTACAAAAAAAAGGTGAAGAACTAAAAGAAGAGTATGAAAATAATGAAAATCAGCCTGAAGATCAAATAAATATTAAATATACACAACAAAAACAGGAAATCGAAGATCAGTTAAATATAGAAATTGAACAGATATTAAAAGAAATAAACCAAAATCATAAGTATTCTGTAGTTCTATATAAAAATAAAGTATATTACGGTGGGAAAGATATTACAAATGAAGTTGCTCAACTATTAGATGAGAAATATTATGAGGTTGATTAAAAATGAAACCGAGTGACTATAAAGATAAAAATGAGGTTAAAACAACATATAAGATAAAAGAACTGCTTACAAAAATAGATGGCCAATATGAAGGACAGCTTTCTTTAGAACAAACCATAAGGGGTGTTAGTAGTATAGCAAATAACAGTCCAGACAGAATTACCTTTGCTGAAAATCAAAAATATATTAAAGAGGCTGAAAAGGAGGCAAAAGGAGTAGTATTAGTTGATGAAAATTGTCGGGAAAATGATATTAATAATTCGATAAAAGTTAAAAATATTAGGTTGAGTTATGCTCAAATTGCTAAGTTATTCAATCCTGTTCCTTATTATAATCCTGGAGTGGATCAGACGGCAGTACTCAAAAAAAATGTCTCTATAGCTAAAAATGTTTCTATTAACAGCGGTACATATATAGGTGAAAACACAATAATTGAAAAAGATGTTGTGATAGCCCCTGGTGTAAAAATTGGCAGGGACGTTAGGATCGGTTCAAATACTGTAATACACCCTAATGTTGTGATCGAAAGGGATAGTATAATTGGTAAAGATGTAATTATCGAGGCATCTACAGTTATTGGTTCTGAGGGCTATGGATATGTTTTTTCAGAGGGCAAACATCATCATATTCCTCAACTTGGTAATGTAATTATCGAAGATGATGTAGAAATAGGGGCTGTGGTAACCATAGACCGTGCGACTCAATCCTCTACAGTTGTTAAAAAAGGGACAAAAATTGACAACCAAGTTCAAATTGGTCATAATGTACAAATAGGTTCTAACTGTCTGTTAGTTGCACATGTAGCAATTGGTGGTAGTTCTATTTTGGGGGATAACGTCATCCTGGCAGGTCGGGTTGCAGTCTTTGACCATGTTAAAATTGGTGATAATGTTAAAGTTGGAGCCGCAAGTATTGTGACTTCCGATATCCCGGTGGATTCTTTTTATTTAGGTAACCCCGCTCAAGAAAGGATTAATGAATTAAAAGCAAGGGCACTTAAAAATAAGTTAGTTAATTACAGAAAGGAAATATTTAATTTAAAGAAAGAAAAATAAAAACTTAATTTTTTTTGTAGTGATTTTGATTTGCTTATTAATTAAGGGGATGAATGCTTTGTCCGAGCAGTTACGCGAACAGAAAACAATAAACAGAGAAGTTAATATTTGTGGAATTGGTCTTCATTGTGGACGGCCAGTTAAACTTGTTTTAAAACCTGCTCCGGCAGATTCAGGAATAGTTTTTAAGAGAACTGACCTTAAAGGGCACCCAGAAATCAAAGCTGTGGTTGATAATGTAACTTCAACAAGGAGATCCACAACTATTGGTCATAGGGATATTCCAATTAAAGTACAGACTATTGAACATTTGATGGCTGCTTTAAGGGTCTTTAATATTGATAATGTAATGATAGAGATTGATAATGAGGAGCTGCCCGCTCTGGATGGTAGTGCCCAATTATATGGTGAACTTTTAAAAAAGGCAGGTGTAAAAGGTCAGAAGAAAACAAAAAGAATTTTTAAGATCAAGCAGAGTATTCATTTAAAAGAAAAAGATACTTATCTTGGTTTGTTTCCTTCTGATGTTTTCAAAATAAACTATCTTTTAAAGTATGACCACCCCATAATTGGAACAGAATATTTGGAATATATTTTTGATAAAGAGAGTTTTACCAAAGAAATTATGCCAGCGCGCACCTTTGGTTTTAAAAGTGAGGTTGAGAATTTAAAAAAAAGAGGTTTGGCCTTAGGGGGCAGCCTGCAAAATGCTGTTTTACTAGATAAAGATGGTGTTGTTAATGATTTAAGATTTGATGATGAATTTGTCAGACATAAAGTTTTAGATATGGTGGGAGACTTATATTTAAATGGTCCCATTATTTGTGAAATTATAGGGATCAAAACTGGACACCGTAATAATTATGAGCTAAACCGGCACATTCAGGCTTTAAAAATAAAAAATGGATGGGGTGAATAACTTGCATAATATTGAAGATATATTGGATGTCTTACCACACAGATATCCTATGTTATTGGTAGATAAGGTTCTTGATTTGCAGCCGAAGGAAAAAATTATTGCAATAAAAAATGTCAGCTATAATGAAAATTATTTTCAAGGCCATTATCCAGATAAGCCCATAATGCCCGGAGTTCTTATTATAGAGGCTCTAGCTCAAGCAGGTGGTTTTTTAATGCTTCATAGTGTTGAACAAGAAAATGATTCTCTACCTTATTTTGCCGGTATTGATAAAGCTAAATTCAGAAAACCGGTGCAGCCGGGCGATCAGCTTAAGCTGATTTGTAATGTTATTAATTTTAAGGGGAGAGCCACTAAGGTTCAGGCTGAGGCATTTGTTGGTGATGATTTGGTAGCAGAAGGTAGACTGCTTTTTGCAATGAAATAATTTTGAAAGGAGTCTTGTTATCTTGAACTCAAATATGAACAATAAAGTGATTAATATATCTGATAATTATAAAAATTCATATATTCACCCAAAGGCAGAGATTGGTAAAAATGTTGAAATAGGACCTTATTCAATTATTGGGCCATATGTCAAAATAGGGGATAATACTAAAATTGGAACCCATGTTACAATTACCGGGGATACTTTTTTGGGAAAAGCAAATAAAATATATCATGGTGTGTCTATTGGTTCATGTCCACAAGGGGCTAAAAAAGAAGGCCAGATATTTATCGGTGATAATAATATATTCAGAGAATATGTAAATATAAAAAGTGATTCAGACCGCGGCAATGCTGAGACTAAAATAGGCAACAACAATATGATTATGGCTTACTGTCACATTTCTGCAAATTGCAATATTTCCAGTGATGTTATTATGTCTAATGCTACATCTGTAGGGGAAGATGTCATAATAGAAGATCAAGCAGTGGTGGCAGGTATGACTAATGTAAAAGAATATGTTAGAATTGGTAGAATATCTATGGTAGGGGCACATTCTAATGTGTTAAAAGATGTACCACCTTATATAATTGTGGATGGACATCCTGCTCAGGTTTCTGGCATAAATGTAATTGGCTTAAGAAGAAACAGCATAAAACCTGCAGTAAGAAGAGAAATTAAAAAGGCATACAAGATACTATATAGATCTGATTTAAACATTGACGAAGCAATTATGGAGATGGATAATACCTTGAATGCAGATCAAAATATAGAATACTTTTTAAGATTTTTAAGAAATGTAAAAAGGGGTATTTGTCGTTAGAAAGGTGTAACTGCTATGGAAAAAGTAGGACTGATAGCTGGATATGGAAAATTACCCCTACTCTGGATTAAAGAAGCCAATAAGAAAGATGTGAGGGTACACGCCTTTTTAATTAATGAAGAATACAGCGTAAATATTGCTGGTTATGCTTATACAGTAGATTATTTAAACTTAACCCAGCTGGATAGACTAATCCAGAAGATGAAAAATTATAATTTGGATAAAATAATAATGTTGGGCAAAGTGGATAAAAAGCATATTTTCAAAAAGAATAATTTTGATCAAAGATTTAATTTGTTATTTTTAAAGCTTCAAAATTTAGAAGATCATACTATATTAGGAGAAATAGTTGAGGAATTTAAGAAAGAAAACTTAGAAGTTTTAGATCAGAGGATATTTATGGATGACTTTTTAGTTGATAGCGGTCAAATTAATAATATTGAACCTGATCAACAGTTAAAAAAAGAGATGCAGTATGCTTATCAAAAAGCAAAGAAAATTGCCAATTTAAACATTGGACAAACTATATTGACTAAAGATAAATCTGTAGTAGCTGTTGAGGCTCTGGAAGGCACGGATTTGACCATTAAGAGAGCAGGCAGCCTGGTTAAAAAAGGCACTATTATGGCTAAAGCTAGTAAAGACAGACATGATTTCCGCTTCGATATTCCCACAATAGGTCTAGATACAATTAGAAATTTGATTTCTATAAATGCAAAAGGTCTTGTTTTGGAGAGCAAAAAAATTTTAATCATTAATCAAAGAAAAATTATTAAATTAGCTGATCGAGCTAATTTATCTATAATATCTATATCACCGGAGGAGGTTTAAAATGTCTGGTAAAGTGATGGTAGTAACTGGTGAATTATCAGGTGACCAGAGGGCAGCAGAGGTTGTTGAAGAGATAAAAAGACTTAATCCCGGGGTAGAATTCTTTGGTATGGGTTCAGATAGATTGAAAGAACAATCTGTGGAAATAATCATTGATCCGACTGAAATTAACTCTATCGGATTTTTAGAAGCAATAAAAAATTACAAAGCACATAAACATAATTATGATATTTTAAAAGATGCTGCTCAGGAAAGAAGGCCCGATGTATTTTTTTTGATTGACTTTTCTGGTTTTAATATTAAGATGGCTAAATTGGGTACAAGATTAGGCATACCCGTTGTAGATTATTTCCCTCCTTCAGCCTGGTTGTGGGGTGAATGGAGAGCAAGAAAAATGGCCAAATATGGTGCTGTAATAGCGGCGAATCTTCCCATGGAAAGAGATATATATCGAGCCAAGGGTGCTGAAACTGTTTTTGTGGGGCATCCTTTAATAGATAAAATTGATATTAATTTGGATAATATTGAACTAAATGAAATCTTTGAAATTAAAGATAAGGAGTTCCCTATTGCTTTACTGCCAGGCAGTAGAAAAGAGGAAATCGAAAAACTACTTCCCCTCATGATTGAAACAGCTCTTAAACTAAAGAAGGACAATAGCAATTATGTTTTTTTCATACCTGCAGCAAATTTAAAGTTGGCCGATTTAATTGAAGACATTTTGATCAAATATCCGATTAAGGCAAAGGTTGTAAAAGACCATACCCACCTGATTTTAAAGTTGGTTCGTTTTGCTATCGTTGCTTCTGGTACAGCAACCTTGGAAGCAATGATTTTGAATACGCCGATGGTGATTATATATAAAACCAGTAATCTAACCTATCACATTGCTAAATTATTTTATAAGAAAGATTATTTCGGCATGCCTAATATTTTATCAAACAGTGAAATAGTTCCTGAAGTAGTTCAAAATGATCTTACTGTTGATAATATTTACAAAGAAGCCCGCAATATTCTTTCCAAACCTTATCTAATGACAGATATTAAAATTAAATTGGTTTCAGCTTCTGAGAAACTGGGCAAAAAGGGTGCCATACATAAGACGGCTAAACTTGTAATGCGGGAAGGGAATATTGATGTACTTCAGAGATAACAAGAAGATATTATTATATATATTCATTATTATTATTATAATTATTGGTGTTTACTATTCCATATATTATGAATTAAAAAGAGAAGATCAAAAAGAACAAACAAGTGAAACTGAAGTAGAGATAGAAGACTATTTAAAAAATATAGGTTTAGAACTGTACAATAGTGATAAAAGCATCAAATGGAATTTAAACAGCGAAAAATTGGTCAATGAAAATAATGGAAAACTATATATTATGGAATCAATTAATTTTTTGGCCTATAAAGGAGAGGAATTAATTTATTCGGGAGAGGGTTTTAAGGCAGTTTATGACAATCAGGCAGGGATTATAAGTTTAAAGGGAGATATTAAAATAAATAAAGGTGACTTAACTCTAAAGGCCGCAGAGATAATTTGGAAACAGGATAATGATATTTTAAAAGGTAAAGGTGGAGTTGAATTCGAATCTTCACAATTATATATCAATGCAGATCAATTTGTTACAACACTTTTGTTAGATAAGATTGAATTTATAAAAATTAAAGATAATCAAACAAAAGTTGAATGGAGGTAATGTTATGAATATTAAGTTTTTCTGCAAAACAGCATTAATATTTTTATTTATATTTATATTTTTATTTTCCTTAAATCTTAGTATCTCAGCTCAAAAAAATCTAACCGCCGACAAATTGATATTTGAACAAGATGAAAGCGGTGCAAGCATTGTAGAAGCAACTGAAAATGTTAAAATGATCTATAATGAAATTAAAATTACCGGGCATTATGCCTTATTTGAACAGGAAATTCAGATAATTACATTCGAAAATAATGTTAAGGTAATTATGGGAAAAAGGGAACTGAGCAGCAATAAACTGATATTTGATATGGAAAATGAAAATTTAGAAATGTCTGGTGATGTGAAATTAATAGATGAAGATCTTAAAGTGAACAGTGGTAGTTTAAGTTACGATAAAACTGATCAGATATTGAATTTCTTAGATGATTCTTATATAGAATATGATACAATTAAAGCAAGTGCTAACCAGATAAAGATATGGGAAAAAGAAGATAGAGCCCTTTTGATCGGCAATGTAGAGGGTACCCAGGGTAAAAATAGATTTACGGCTGATCAGATAGAAATATTAAACAGGGAAAATAAAATAGAAATGGTTGGTAGCGCAAAACTAATCTTCGATTCAGAGGAGTAAATATAAATGACAATTAGTGCCAAAAAACTCATAAAAAAATATGGTAAAAGAAAAGTAGTCAATAATGTCGATCTTAAGGTAAATAAAGGAGAAATTGTTGGTCTTCTCGGTCCTAATGGAGCTGGAAAGACCACCACATTTTACATGATAGTCGGTTTAATCAAACCGGATCATGGGCAAATTTTTATGGATGATTTAGAACTGACACATCAGCCTATGTATCAGCGTGCTAAAAAGGGTATTGGATATCTTGCACAGGAGGCCTCTGTTTTCAGAAAGATGACTGTCTATAATAATATTATGGCCATCTTGGAATTAAGAGATTTAAGTAGAGAAGAAATGAAAGCTAGAGCAGAAGAACTTATCGATGAATTTAGATTGAATACAATACGAAACAGTTATGGATATCAGCTGTCAGGTGGGGAACGGAGAAGAGTAGAAATTGCCCGTTCACTGGCTATAGAGCCGTCTTTTATACTTTTGGATGAACCTTTTACAGGTATAGATCCAATTGCGGTTAGTGAAATTCAAAAAATAATAATTTATTTAAAGAAAAAAGGTTTGGGGGTTTTAATTACAGATCACAGTGTAAGAGAGACATTAAGTATTACAGATAGAGCTTATATAATGTATGAAGGAGATATATTGATGTCGGGTAATTCTGAAGAAATTGCAAAAAGTGAGTTAGCCCGCGAGTTTTATTTAGGTGATGAATTCAAGATATAGTCAGCTACTAAGGAGGTAAAGCTTTGAAGTTAGTCTATAAATATATATCAAAAGAGCTTATTGCCCCCTTTTTTTTCGGGGTAGCTGCTTTTGTGGGCATTTTTATAGGAACAGATCTATTATTTGAGCTCACAGACTATTATTCTACCTGGGGAGTCAGCATCGTTACTTTAGTCAAATTATTTTTTCTAAGTTTGCCCTCTATAATTGTATTAACGTTTCCTATGGCTACTCTTTTAGCAACGATTATAGCTTACAGTAGGTTATCTGGAGATAGTGAAATTACTGCCCTTAGAGCAGGCGGAGTAAGTATTGGTAAACTTGTTATACCAGCTCTCGTATTGGGATTAATAATGAGCATATTTGCAGTTAGTCTTAATGAATATATTGTGCCTAATTCCAATTATTTATATGAAAAGATAATTTGGGAGTTTCAACATGGTGAGCAACTTCCTTCTACCCAGTACAATCTATATTTAACACCAATTGATGAAAAAAGCAATCGCCCGGATTACATACTTTATACCTATAAATTTAATGGGCAGACAGGTATTATGACCGATGTTTACTTACAGGATTATGACCAGGGAGAACCTACGGTTTTAATTCAGGCTGAAAGTGCCAAATGGCTTGATACAGGCTGGAAGTTTTTCAACGGGCAAATTATTTATTTAAAAAGTGGTGAGCGTATACCCGCACTTGAATTTAGTGAGTATAATGCGGTTCAGATATTCAATAAACCAGAAGAAATTTCTAAACTTAATAAAAGTATATCCGATATGAGCTTCAGTGAATTAAAAAATTATATAGAGCTTAGAGAAAGTCAGGGTAGAGAGACTTTAGAAGAGAGAGTAAAGCTTCATCAGAGGTTATCCATTCCCTTGGCCAGTTTTATCTTTGCTTTATTTGCAGCACCTTTAGGAATTAAACCGGGTCGATCGAGTGGTTCAGCCGTCGGACTAGGTTTGAGTATTGTTGTTATATTTATATATTATATTTTAATGACAGTTGGAGATGCTTTGGGTTCACAGGGTTCGATTCAACCCTGGTTGGGGGCCTGGCTGCAAAATATTATTTTCTTAATAATAGGTGGCATCTTATTATATAAAGTTACTCAATAACAGGAGTGTAAACCATGAGTGGAATTAGTATAATGATATTAGTATTAATATTTAGTGGTATAATAGCTTATATAGGTGATAGGATCGGAATGAAAGCGGGCAAAAGAAGAATATCTATTTTTGGTTTGAGACCCCGCTATTCTTCTATCATAATTACTGTATTTACAGGTATATTAATTGCTTTATTAACTATATCTATCTTGTTATTTGTTTATACAAACCTAAGACAGGCACTTTTTAATATCAATGATGTATTGAATAGATTAGAAAATTTAAATGAAAAATTGGCTGAGAGAGATCAGGAATTAGGCCAGATGAAGGCGGAAATTAATAATAAAGTTGATGAACTGGAAAGACTAACTATACAGCGGGATAGATTAACTACTGAACTAGAGAGCACAGAAGAAGAATATGAAGCAACTAAACAGGATTTAGAAGAAGCTTATCATGAGATTAATCAATTAGAGGAAAACCGTGAAGAGTTGGGGAAAAACATTGCCCTCCTAGAAGAGGAAAAGGACAAACTGGAAAAACAGGTAAATGAACTTAACCAACAGATCAGCAGTTTGACCCAGGATTATGAAGATGTGAAAGAACTTGCCAGTCAATATAGGACAGGTATGGTTTATTATATGGGTAAGACCATTGTATATCAAAAAGGTGATATAGTTTACTCTAAAGTTTTAGAAGCAGGTCAATCTCAGGAAAAAATTATTGAGGATTTAAATAAAATGCTGGATGAGGCAAATGAAGAAGCAGTTGAGAAAGATATTAAAATTGATGAAAATACAGGCAGGGCTATCAGAATTCAATATGAAGATATTTCAAATGTAGCGAAAATATTATTTAATATGGAACCAGGCCAGAAAGTAATTGTCAGTTTGGTGGCTAGCTTTAATGTGCCCGAAGGAGACTGGCTATCAGTTAACTTTTTATTAAACCGTGATTTTATTGTCTTCAAAACCAATGAAGTTATTGCCAAAAAAACAATCAATGCCAGCTCACCTACAGAGGAAATAGAGGGGGAATTAGAGGCACTTTTAGATACAATCAATGGTAAAGCAATACAGAAAGGAATTTTACCTGATTCCCAAGGGCAGGTTGGGTCTATAGATTTCAGCGAATTTTATAGACTGCTTAATAAGATAAGATCATTAAAAGGAAAAGTTGAAGTAAAGGTAATTGCTGTAGGAAACATATGGAGAGAAGATAGACTGGGGAATAATATAGATTTTAAAATTGAAACTCCCACAGAAGGGGAAATTGAAAATGCTAATGGGAATTGATCCAGGTAGAAGAAAATGTGGTGTTGCTATTTTAAATGAAGCGGGAGAGGTTTTGCAAAAACAAGTTGTTGACACTTCCAATTTAAGTAAAGTAATTGAAAAGACATTAAATGATTATTCTATCAATAAGTGTATACTAGGCAATGGCACTTATGCTGATAAGATATTTAATATACTACAGCTGCTTATAGATGAAAAAAAGATTAAATTTATTGAAGAGGAAAATTCAACTTTTATAGCAGAACAGAGATATCTAAAAGAAAATCCTCCTTTTGGTATAAAATTTTTAAACAAGATATTTAGAATTAAACCGAAGAGGCCCTTAGATGATTATACAGCAGTAGTTTTGGTCGAGAAATATCTTAATTTATATAAGGAATAAAAAATCCTCCTCGCATATCTTATTATATATGAGGAGGATTGGATGTTTATTAATTAAAATAAAAAAACAATTTATATTAAAAGCCGACACTTAAGGAGAAACTTAATTTTGAATAACTTAAAAAATAGTTTTCTTTAGTACCATTATTTACTGAATACATAATTTCTGCGTTCATTGATTCTGAATGGGAGCCTACACCAACTCCATAATAAATTCCTCCATTTAAATCATTTGCAGCATCAAAATCGTCATTACTCTGCAGCATATTATATCCTAATTTGCCAACCAAATATCCTTCATTATCAGTATAAAATTTTAATAAGCCATAAAAAGGTATAAAGTTAAATTGTGCATTGGCATTATTTTGCAAACTACGCGGTAGTTGGTATGCAGCTCCTAATCCCAGACTCATATCATTATGGTACGGCATTGTAATTTCACTATTAAAAGTATAACCGGGACTAATTCCATATGTAGTAGATTGCCAGTTCAAAGAGCCACCCAAATCATAGGATGCTCCAAAATGTATTGAACCTTCTTCTGCTAATGCGCTACTACTTAATAATACTAAAAGTGAAAGAACAAGAAATATACTTAGTTTTTTCATATTAAACCTCCTCATAATTTATATTTATATACATATAGTTATTGATTTATATTAAATATCCTTCTTTTGTAATAAACATTTTTATCAAAGGCATTTTAAATAAATTTGAGGCTTAGTTGAATATATAAAATATAAGAGGTATTTTAGGTTGGAATATTAAATTAATATAGCCTATTTTTTTCTTAATAATATTCTTGAAATAAGATATGAATCTGTGTAATTTAAAGTAAAATAATTAGATCAAGCTCTGCTGATTGGTGGTAGCTTTTTGTATTTACAGTAATAATAAGGATAAATAAGCCAAAATAAGCTTGAAATAAATTTGAAACACTGATATAATTACTTTAAATACTTGGGATAACAGATTTTTACATTTTTCTACAAAAAGATATTCCTGTTTTTGCAGGAATATTCATCTCGGTATTGAATTATAGTTAGTGATGAATTAATTTTCGTCAGAAATCTTATTATCTCCGACTTAAAATGTGGGAGAAAGGAGGTGCCCCCCAGATCCGCGTGGTCGTTCATAGATAATGAGGTTCTAACACATATTCATTGATGACTGGTGATAAGGATTATGAGGAAACAAGGAAACTCATAAATCGAGTCCCAGGGATTGTCAATGAATAATAGAACTAAAAACAATCCTAAGGGGGAATTATAAACATGAAAAAAATTACAGTAGTAATTGCTTTATTATTAGTAGTTGCATTAGCAACTCCAGCGATAGGTTCATCTTTTCCAGATGTACCTTCAAATCACTGGGCTTATGAAGCAGTCAATGAATTAGTTGCCGCTGGAATCATTGAAGGATATCCAGATGGTACTTATAAAGGACAACAAAGTTTAACAAGATATGAAATAGCTATGATGGTCAGTCGTGCATTAGACAATATCGCAGCAGAACGCGAAGCAATGATGGATCGAATAGTAGCTTTAGAAGAAGAAGAGCCAGAAGTTGTAGTAGAAGAAAAAGCACCTGCTGGTTTAACATCAGAGCAGGCACAAGATGTTGCCGCTATAGTCAAAGCTCTTATTCAAAAAAATATGCCAGAGGTACCAGAAGTACCCGAAGAATTAACAGAAAAACAAATTAATCAAGTGGTTGGTTTGATTGAGGCATTGACCTTTGAATTTAAAGCAGAATTGAAAATATTGGGTTCAGATGTCGAACAATTAGAAATGGATTTAGAAGAGGTTGAAGCTAGAGTTGCCGCTTTAGAAGATGCAGAACCAATTGTATCTTTCAGTGGAATGTATAGTGTAGACTTTACTGGTGTCTTTACCAAAGGTGATGCTATTACTCCTGCTGATGAAGCAGATGCTGAAGCAGTATTTGATTATACTGCAAATAGTTACTTTTTTGAAGACCCCTATTCCACAGGTAGTGGATCTTATGTTGATCAAGTAGATGATTATACAATGAATGAATTTGATGGTACTCCAGATTTCCGCATGACAGATGAAGGAGATTATTACGTAGAGGGTATCGATTTTGAGAATTCATTAGACCTTAATGTATCAGTTAAAAAAGGACCACTACAAGCTGATCTTGACTTGGTTGCTAGCACCAATGTATTTGGGGGAGCAGACTCAGGTAGCTTTGATCTAGATAGTCTATCAGGTACAATTACAACTCCTGATTTTGTTGCAACTATTGCTGATGGGCAGTCAGTTACATTTAAAGATTATCTATTTGATGCAGCAACTGTTGATGGTGTTGTAGCTCAAACTGATAACCATACCTTTTTTGTCAGCAGAACTGTTGAAGAAGAAGATAAGGTTTATACAGATGTAGTATATGGTGCTGAAGATACCTATACTGCTACTGATAAAACTTACCTGCGTGCAGGTGCTAAAATGGGCTTTGATTTCTTCTTGCCTATGAATGCATATATGGGCTATGAATACAACGAAACTGACGATGAGCATCTAGCAGTTGTAGGTTTGGACACAATGTTAGAATTAGCAGGTATGGATATAACTGCAGATCTAGCATCTACTGTTGTTGACGGCACTTCAGATATGAACTATCTATTAAAATTAGGTGCAAGTGGAGAAATCGAAATGTTTGATCTTGCATTTAATTATGTTAAAAATGAAGGCTATACCGCGATTGTAGGTACTTCACCTGCATCTGGTTATGATGTTAAAGTTGGCGCTAGCTTAGCAATGGTTGAAGGTTCCTTATATTATGCAGATTATGGAATTACTGAAACTACTCTAAGAGCAGAAGTACCAGCCGGCGAATTATCCTTTGCTGGTGTTAATGTAGATGGTAGTTATAGGTATTCTACTTTTGAAGATGGCGGTCTGAAAGAAGAACGCGCAATTAACGCTTCCACAACTATGGTTGGAATAGATTTATCATACGCATATGACTATGATGCTGATAATGAAATATTTGATCCAGAATTGGACAGAGTTGACGATGGCCAACCTTCTGTTTTAACAGAAGAAGATGCTGATGTGAATTCACATACATTTGCAGCTGATTATGCAGTTAATGATATGATAAGCCTTGGTATGACAGCTGAATTTGCCAAAGCTATGGATGATGACGCTACTGATATCGTATGGGCAAGTGAATTTGTCAATACAAACACATTCACAGCTGATTATGCAAATGGTCCAATCACCGCTGGATTAGAATATGTAATGGGTGGAGATACTACAATTACCGCTAGATATACTCATGACATGTTTGAAGCAGGCATGGCAAAGGTACTTGATGGTGACTTAGTCATTGATGGTACTGTATGGAGTCCTACCTATAATGTAATGGGCTTTGATGTATCAGCTGAAGCATGTATGATGCGCAATATCGATACAGAAGCTCAAAACTTAGGTGTTATGGTAGATCTAGCTAGAGACTTTAATGAAAGATTAGCCATGACAGCTGGTATGGAATATGCCAATAAAGAAATCTATGTTGATTATGCTGGCGTTAAAATAGCCGGACACGCTGGTTTTGAATATTCAGTAACTGAAGATGTTACAGCTAATGCTAATTATGAATATCTCAATTGGGCTGGCGAAACCAATGGTGATTACACAGCTCAAAAAGCTACCATGGGTGTTGACGTAGCATTTTAATTAGAGCTTAAGAAACACTTAAATAATAAAACAAGTCCGGGGAAAGTTATTCCCGGACTTTTTTTATATATAAATTAGAAAAGTTATTAATTATCTGGTATAATATAGATGATGAGTGGAAAATTATATTATTTTTAAAACTGTAAATGTATTAATACAAGAGGTTAAATATAAATTTATATGTTTAAAAAACGGGAGGTGACTTATATGAATAGAAATATGATTATAGTTTTAATTATGTGTATGTTCTTTTCTTATGGATTAAATATCTATGCTCAGGAGCCAGATTTTAATAATGAGTTAGGAGATTCGATATTTTATTCTCCTGATTATAATTCTATTAATATAAGTCAATATGTTTTAAACCTGCCTGATCAAGATAGAAATTTTAGAGATATAGAATCAGAGTACCAAATTCGTTTAAGAGAATTAGCAGAAAGATATGGTAGTAAACAGGATAACATTTTTAATGTTGTGTTCACCAAAGAGGAACTGACTGAACTTAATACAAATAATAATATAAGTTATCAACCTTTTTCGAATGTAAATATAGGTCTTAATTATAATCAGGAAGAAGATAACGAAATAATAGAAAATAAAACTGCAGTGGAAGCCAACTATTCACTAGATGAAAATATTTTAGTTAGAGCTGGTTATGAGTTTTTTAATATTAAGGATAATAACACTAATATTAATCAATCTGTCGATGAAAACAATATTGACAGCAGATTCGGTATAAGTTATCAAACTACTGATAGAATAAAAATATTTGGGGACTATATATATAATGATATTTTAATGGCCGAGTCCGGCCAGTCAACTGTTTTTGGAATACAATACAATGATATCGATTCAACGATATCTGCAGAATATAGCATAGGCAGCCAAACTGGTTATGAAGCACGAACTACCGGCATAACCTATCAATACGGCGATTTAGCGAGCTTTAGTGCTTCATATAAATTATTAGATCCCGAACAACTGGCAAATCAATTAAAGCAGCAGGAGTGGGATTTTGGTGCTGATATCAACCTGAGTGAACAGTCAACTTTTTCAGTTGGGCTGCAGATTATCAATAATGAAGCCATAGATACTAAAGAGGGTAGCAGTACTTTAAATCCAAATAATATTGAACAGGAGACAAATGTGGAGGCTAGTTTTAAAATAAAATTTTAGAGGATATTAAACCATTATATTGTCCTAAACAATTTAAACAAACTTCATTAAGGTCTTAAATTTTAATAAAGTTCTTGATGTTTTTCAAGACCTATTTGGCTGAGCTGAATAGGTCTTGTTTATGGAAAAGTGTTTGTTGTTAGGGAGGAAGGCAGCTATGAGGCGATATTTATTAATCACAATATTTATAATAGTATCAATGTTTTTAGTTATTGAGCCTTTGATAGCTTTTGAACCTGTCATCAACCAAGAAATCACGGAAGATGTTTCTAACATAGAAGCTGATAATATTTATATAAATAATACAAAAAAAGAAATAGAAGCTGTTGGTAATGTCCGGTTGACTAACCAGTCGCTAAAAATTAAGGCTGATAGGCTTGTTTTTAATTATAGGGAAAAAACAATAAATGCTTATGGTCAACCCATTTTATTTGAGTATAAAGATCGTCTTTTCAACGGAGAAAAGCTTCAGCTTAACTATAAAAAAGAAGTTGTATATTTATATAAGGCAGAAGTCAAAGTAAAAAAGTTTACATTTAGTGGCAGTGAAATAGAATATTTCCACAATGATATACCTAATTTTATCATCAAAGATGCTTACTATACAACATGTGAGATGGAAAAACCACATTACCATTATACAGCTAAGAAGATAACATACTATCCGGATGATAGGATTGTTGGTAAAGATATTAGTTTTTGGTGGAGAGATAAAAAAATAGTTAATTTGCCTAGTTTTATTATTAATATCACAACTGATAAAGAAGGTAAAACTGTTGTCGGCAATAACTTTCCCATACCAGAATTTGGATATAATGGAGGGGAAGGTTTTTTTATAAAAATAAATTATCCATATGAATTTAATGATAAAAACAACGGTAGACTTTATTTTTTAAAAGAAAGCATGGGTGGCTTTCAAATTAACTTAAACCATAATTATGTTATAGATATGGATAAAAAAATATTTTTATTATATAATGGAGAAAAATACATAGACAAAGAAATTTCAGAAGAGGTAAAATCATATCAATTAGGCTTTAAACACGAGGTCAATAACAACTTTAAATACAGTCTATATTTAGAAGGATATGATAAATTCAAATACGTTGATGTAGTTGAAAATGTAAGCTCGATCAATTTAGAATCTACTTATTTAAACAAAAAAATTGCTTTAAATGCAGAATCTAAATATGATCTTAATAAAAAAGAAATGATTACGCAAAGTTATATTTTAAATCGAGAAGCTGAGAGTTCTAATTTGATAATAAAATACATAAAGGGAAATAATACTGATTATTTGCCATACGGTAAATTCAACTATAAGCTCAATAAGGCTTTAAGTTTTGGTTTAGGCTATGGTTACATAAAAGAAAATAATTTTACTCAGCATAAGTTAGATTACATATTAAATTATAATAAGGGCATTATAATAAATCGTTCACTTGACTTTTCTTTCGATCAAAACATTAAACACATTTCATATTTGGAAGAGAAAAGTACCGCAACAAATTATCAGAGCTCTATATTTATGAATATTAATAAAACTTTTTTTGGTTTATTAAGTTTAGCTCAAAGTACCGGCTATGTTATTCAATATAATGAGGGCTATCCCCTATTTAATATTGATGAAATAAAAAAAGATAAGAAAGTAGTATCAAATACTGAATTAGATTTTTATTACCCTAAAGATAAAGAACATTGGAAATTAGCTTTGCATCTAGAATATTCTCTTTTAGAAGAGAAATTCCAGCAACGACAAGTAGTCCTTTCACATCAGTATGACTGTTATGGTTATCAAATAAATTATGATTTACATAATAAGTCCTTAGGTTTTCAATTTAATTTTATCAATTGATGGGGGTATTTAATTGAAAAAAATTCTGATATTATTGGTTTTGTTGATTCTTAGCTGCACTTTTATGGTATCAGCTAATTTTGAATTAACGGGTAAATTAAAAACAGGTAAAGATGAATATATTTCTAATGAATCAGGGTTTGAAGGTGAGCTTGTAGATTTTTATAATTACGAGGATCTCTGGTTTAAACTAAAAAATAACCTGGATTATCCAGACTATTATTATTTTAAGCTTAATTATTATCAAAAGCACTATGATCAAAAGTCGACATATGATAATCAGACGATTGATTTTAGTGGTAATTATACAAATAACTTCAGGAAAAAATACAGAAATAAATTTAAGCTGATTATTAAAGATAAAAATTATTTAAATGATCTGGATAAGTCTTATACTTCTTATTCTCTCAATTACCAATTTAGACATAAACTAAATACAATAAATCAATATATTCTTGATTTCAAGACACAACAATTTTACTATACTCTTGATGAGAATAATGATTATAAAGTTGATACATATAAAATTGACTGGCAAAGGGATATAAATAAAAATATAAGGATTAATTTCAGTTATAAAATTAAGAAAAAAGAATATTTTTTTCAAAATTCAACAAGTGATAATAAATATGGACAGAGTTTTTCCATAGATTTTAAGTATGATCTTTAAAATATTTTTTAAATCATCTTTATATTGCTGTAAATTCCCTCTTTTCTTTGATAGTATATAATTCACAGTTTGATTAAAGTAATAGGAGGACAAAACTTTGTTAAGTAATAACAAAATTGACCATACAGCTATTATATCTGATTCAGTTAAATTGGGTAATAATGTTGAAGTAGGCCCTTATACGATTATTACAGAAGAAGTAGAGATCGGCGATAATACAAAGATTGGTGCTTATTGTCATCTTCAGGGTTGGACAAAAATTGGAGATAATAATCTGATTGATAATCATGTTACAATAGGATTCCCGCCTCAGAATATAGGATATGATGGCAGTAGGACCTTTGTTAATATTGGTGATAATAATAAAATAAGGGAATATGCAACAATTCATCGAGGAACAACTGAAGGACGTGGAGAAACTAAGATAGGTGATAATAATACCTTTAAGTTATATTCTCATGTGGCCCATGATTGTTATTTGGGCAACAATATCATCCTGGATAATTATGTTAATCTGGCAGGGCATGTAGTAATATATAATGATGCTTATATTGAAAGGATGGTTGGTGTTCATCAGTTTGTAAAAATAGGAAATTTAAGTCTTATAGAGGCTCATTCTAAGTTAATAAAAGATGTTCCACCCTATATTGTAGTTAATGGTCATCCCGCCCAGGTGGCAGGAATTAATGAAGTTGGTCTAAATGATAAAAATGTAGATACTGATGTAAGAGAAGAAATAAGAAAAGCTTACAATATACTCTATGAATCGAATTTAAATATTAGCCAGGCTATTGAAAAGTTAGAAAAGGTAAGCAAAACTTATGAGCAAATAAAGAATTTCATAAATTTTCTTAAAAATTCAAATAGAGGGATCTGTAGATAACACAGGGAGGATAAGAAGATGGACAGAGTAAAGGTTGGGGTTATTGGTGTAGGCAGTATGGGCAAAAACCATGTACGTTCATATGCTGCTTTAAAACATGTTTGTGAACTAATAGGACTCTATGATATTAATCAAAGCCGGTCTAGAAAAATGGCTAAAAGTTATGGTATTCGTTCTTTTTCTTCAACTCAGAAGATATTAAAAGAAGTAGATGCTGTAAATATAGCAACTCCTACGACAACACATTTCGATATAGCTCTTGAGGCTATTCAGGCCGGTAAACATTTATTAATTGAAAAGCCAATTACAAATATCATAGAAGAAGCAAATCAAATTTTAAAAGAGGCTAAAAAAAAGTCATTAATAGTTCAGGTAGGTCATATAGAAAGGTTCAACCCTGCTGTTAAGGCGCTACCTGAGATGTTGAAAGAAGAAAAGATTATAGCAATAGACATCCAAAGAATGGGCCCTTATGATCCCCGAATCGATGATACAGATGTAATTCAGGATCTTATGATTCATGATATTGATGTAGTAAGTTCTCTGATACAAGGAGATATAGCTCAGATGAATGCCCTGGCAAGAAAGGTAACTTCGAAAAAACATATGGACTTTGCTGTCGCTAATTATCGCACAGAAGATGATATAATTGTTACTCTTACTGCCAGTCGCTCTACAAATAAAAAGGTTCGTAAGATGTCAATTACTACTGAAAAATCTTTTATTGAGCTTGATTACATTGGAAGGAAAATAACAAGAACCAGAAGGGGTAATGGCAACTCTAATAAAAACAAACAAAGGGAATATGAAGAATCTTATGAAAACGAAGAAGAACCTTTAAAAATGCAGTTGATTGATTTTGTCAATAGTATACAAAACGGGACAAAGCCTCTGATTACTGGGTATGATGGACTTGAAGCTTTAAAACTAACCAAGTTAATCCAAGATAAAGTCTATATAGATTAAAAATTGAGGGGAGTTTAAAATGATACCAATAGCCAATCCAATTATCGAAGAAGAAGAAAAAAGTTTAGTTAATGAAGTAATGGACAGTGGAATGCTAGTTATGGGAAAATATGTGAAAAAGTTCGAGGAGAAATTTACGAAATACTCAGAAACTGATTTTGGTATAGCAACTTCCAGTGGAACCACAGCTTTAGATGTTGCTCTTAAATCTTTAAACATTGAAGAAAATGATAAAATTATAACAACTCCTTTTACTTTCATTGCTAGCAGTAATTCTATTCTATACTCAAAAGCGGACCCTATATTTGCTGATGTTAGAGAAGATAGTTTTAATATAGACCCAGATTCAATAAGAAGATTGTTAAAGGAATATCCAGACACCAAGGCTCTCTTAATTGTACACCTTTTTGGGCAACCCTGTGATATGGATGAGATTATAAAAATAGTGAATCAACATAATTTATTATTGATTGAAGATAGTGCTCAGGCCCATGGTGCAACCTATAATAATCAGAAAGTAGGTTCTTTTGGTGATGTTTCAGCTTTTAGTTTTTACCCCACAAAGAATATGACAACTGGTGAAGGTGGTATGGTCTTAACAGATCAAAAGGAGATTATGGAAAAAGCAAGATTATTAATAAATCACGGTTCTGCACAGAAGTATCATCATGATATTTTAGGATATAATTACAGGATGACCAATATCGCTGCTGCTATTGGGTTGGTTCAGTTTAAAAAATTAGATGAGTATAATAAAATCAGAAAGGAAAATGCCCGAAAATTAACTCAAGGATTAGTTGATCTAAATTGGCTTGAAACACCAGCCGTATTGGAAAACAGGGAACATGTTTTTCATCAATATACAATAAAAACAGATTATAGAGATGAACTTTTACAGTACTTAACAGAAAAGGGTATAGGTTATGGAATACATTATCCCTTGCCAACATATGAACAAAATTTATATCAAAAATTAGGATACAAAGATATTACTTGTCCGGTAACTGAAAGAATTTGCGATCAAGTTGTTTCATTACCAGTACATCCTGCCCTTTCTGAAAAAGATTTAAATTATATTATTGATAAATTAAGAAAGTTTAGATAAATCGCATATATAAAAAATTATATTTTTCCAAACAAATGATATGAATTTTATTAAACAGTTTAATTTTTAATGAGACAAAAACAAACTTTAAGTTGTCTTACTATTAAGGAAATGATATTTTATTTATTATTTGCAGGAATTTTATGATTTAATAAGAATTATATAATAGAAAATAATAAAAAGAGGTGGTGTCTTAATGAAAAAGGTAATTGTATTTCTTTTGGTATTTAGTTTATTTGCTTTTGCAGGTGCTGTTATGGCAGAAGGTCACGAATCTACAATGATGGATAAGTTACATTTTAATGGAGGGTTAACCTACAATACTTTTGCTGCTAAATTATTAGAAGACGGAGAAGAAGGAGAATCAATCTTTCCTGATGAAATGAAAAATGGTTTTGGATTTTTTGTGGGTGGGATTTATCCAATGAATGAGAACTTCGGAATAGAATTTGGTTATGATTATGCTGCAGCTAATGCTGTCGATGAAGTTGATAATTTTGAAAGTGATAATAAATTATCAGGATTTTATGGTGGAGTCAACTTTACTTTAAATGAAAATATTAAATTAAAGGGTCTCCTCACTTCATATAATCTAAACACTGAATTGAAAGAAATTGGAGAAACCGAACCTGAATATAAATTTAACAGCGGTGGTATTGGAGCTATATTAGGTGGAGAGTATCAGTATCCAATGCAGGAAAATATGAATTTGCTGGTTAATTTAGCATATAGATATGCTTTGATGGATATTACAAATATAAATGCTGAAGATGTATCATCTGAAAATTATCAAATAGATTTAAGTGGTTTAAGACTCGGAGTTGGAGTCAATATAGGTTTTTAAAATCACTTCTTTTTATGCCCCCCATCTTTAATCAGGTGGGGGATTATTAAATTTTAAGACTTATTCTATAGTAATGAGGTCCACGCCATTTAAAATTTATAATAACTTTATTAATCTATTATAAATTTAGATTTGCAACTATCAACTTTTTAAATAAATTATATTTCTTTCGATGTTAATCAAGTTACGTTTAAGTTGATAAGCTTATATATATATTTAGATAATTCCCATAGTATTATGGGCTTTTTTTAATTCAAATAAAAAAAGGGTTTTAACTTTATAAATTGAATTATTATAGATTAAGGGAGAGTATAATTTTTTAAACCCTTAAATCCAAAGTAGTATTGATAAGAACTTATTTAATTTTTAGATATTATAAAGATATAGACATTATATGATTAAAAAATATTTTTGTTGTTTAATCACATTTTATTTACCAATTTTTAATATAACAATATTTAATAATTAAAAAATAGTTAATTTTTTTTATCAAAAAGATGTTTATTAACAAAGGGAATGCAGTTTTTCATTTATCTTTATAGATTGAGGTTGCTTTAAATTTATTTTAATGCCAGGATATATTTTCCTATTTTAATGATATTAAATAAATTTCTTGATAAAATAACAACCTAGAGAGGTGTATTTTTTTAATGGATTATAAGCAGAGATATAAAAAGTGGTTAAAAGATGATTATTTTGATGATGAAATAAAAGCTGAATTAGAAAAAATACAAGATAACGAAAAAGCAATTGAGGATCGTTTTTATAAAGACTTAGAGTTTGGTACCGGCGGTATGAGGAGTAAAACCGGGGCTGGCACCAATAGGATTAACAAATATACAATTAGGAGGGCTACTCAGGGTTTTGCTAATTATATTATTAATTACTATGAAGATGAAGGTAAGAATTCCGGGGTTGTGATAGCTTATGATCCACGTCATAAATCTTCAGAATTTGCCTTAGAAGCGGCCCGCGTTCTGACTGCCAATAATATTAAGACTTATCTCTTTGATTCCCTACGTCCTACTCCGGAACTTTCTTTTGCAGTTAGAAAATTAGAAGCTTGTGGTGGTATTGTTATAACAGCCAGTCATAATCCGCCTGAGTACAATGGTTATAAAGTGTATGGTCCAGATGGATGTCAGGTTGTACCTAATCTAGCGAGAAAAATAATAGCAGAAATAAATGAAATAAATAATTTTTCAATGGTAAAAGTAATAAACAAAGAAGCAGCTCAAAAACAAGGATTATTAAAATATATTGGTGAGGATATTGACAGTAGTTATATTAAAAAAATGGTTGATGTGATTCCCCACACAGAGCTATCTAAGAAAAAGGGTGGGGATCTCAATATAATCTATACTCCTCTACATGGCAGTGCTTATAAATTGACAGAAAGGCTGTTAAAAAATCTGGGTTTTGTTAATCTAACAATTGTGGAAAAACAGGCTGTTTTTGATCCGGACTTTTCAACAGTTGAAAGTCCAAACCCAGAAGAATATTCTGCTTTTGAAATGGCTTTGGAATTGGCGGATGAGCAAGATGCAGATTTGATTATGGGAACTGATCCTGATGGCGACCGAATGGGGGCCATAACCAAAGATGCAGGTGATCATTATATAGCTCTCAATGGTAATCAACTTGGTATATTAATGTCAGATTTTTTATTAAATAATACAGAAGTTCCTAAAAATGGTGTTATAATTAAATCTATTGTTTCTACTGAATTAATTAAAAAAATAGCAGCTGAACATAATGTCGAAGTTATTGATGTTTTAACTGGTTTTAAATATATAGGTGAATTGATAACAGAGTTTGCAGAAAAAGGAAACAAGAACTTTATTTTAGGATTTGAAGAAAGCTATGGATATTTAATAGGAGAATATGCCAGAGATAAAGATGCGATAGTTGCATGTGGTTTAACGGCTCTAATAGCCCTTCATTATAAAAGAAAGGGTAAAACCCTTTATCAGAGATTACAGGAGATATATGATGAATATGGATACTATGAAGAGGCATTAGTGTCAATAAGAAGAGGAGGAAAGGAAGGTCAAGATAAGATAAATGGAACTCTAAAAAAATTAAGAGAGGAAGGTGTTGAAGAGATAGCCAATCAGGAGGTTATCTTATGGAAAGATTATCAAAAAAGAAAAGTATATAATTTAAAAGATAGTTCAGAAAGTGAAATTAATTTATCAGAATCAAATGTATTGCAGTATATATTAGAAGATGAAAGTTTAATTACAGTTCGACCTTCTGGAACAGAGCCTAAGTTAAAAGTATATTTCGCAGTCAATGATAGGACTGAAAAATCTGCTGAAAATAAATTAGAAAAGATTAAAGATATGTTTTCTAAAAGAGTTGAAAAAATAATTGAGAGTATCTAAACTCAAAAAGGAGACTGTCTAAAATTAAAGAGGGTTATG
>JAGXLU010000045.1 GCA_018334565.1 Halanaerobiales bacterium
TCAATTCAGTCTTTTTTAAATATTGAGGTTCTATGTCATTTTCATTTTGATCAGTTAAATATCTAATTGATATTAACTTATCATCTTTGATTGTTAATTGCAATACTCCGAGCCTTGTTTTCATATAATCAATATATTTTTTCATTTTGCTCACTCCACTTTGTTTTTAAAATATGGTATAAACCAAAGGAAGTTTAAAATAACAACTGATTCTAAACACAATTTCCCCATAAAAGAAAACCTTTTAAAAAGGGAATTTGATGTTTCAACTCCAAATAAAGCCTGGATTTCTGATATAACATAAATATCTACAAAAGAGGTTTGGCTTTATTTGACAGTAATTATAGATCTATACTCCCGTAAAATAGTGGGATGGTCTATGAATAATAAAATGATCAGACAACTTGTTATTGACGCTCTTGTAATAGCTGTAAAAAGTCGCAATCCATCAAAAGAATTAATATTTCATTCGGATCGTGGTAGTCAATATGCCAGTCATGATTTTCAAAATGTCTTACTAAAACATAGTATGAAAGCTTCCATGAGTCGTAAAGGAGATTGTTGGGATAATGCAGTTGCGGAAAGTTTTTTCTCATCATTGAAGACAGAGTTAATCTATCATAATAGGTATCAATATAGATCTCAAGCTAGACGAGATATATTTGAATATATTGAGGTTTTTTATAATAAAAACCGTTTACATTCTTATTTAAATTATAAAAGTCCAGAAGAATACGAAAATGAAAGAAAATCGTCTAAACTATGTGTCTGATCTAATGGGGGAACCTCAATCAGTATCTTAACACGATGGAATAAAGCTTTATCTTCAATTCAAAAGATTTGTTTATCTTCTTTATTAATACTTTTAGTTAAGACAATTTGCACCTTTAGTAGATCTTCTAGTTTATAACATTGTTGTGCTTTTTTAGATATGACTGTTCTTGCAATTTTGTTTTTTGCAATATGTACTGATAAATCATAATGCTGCAGTTGGTATTTATTAAAAATTAAAAGTAATTTTTCAGTATATATAAAAATTGACCATCAAAAATTTAAATTTTAGACATTTTTTCCAAATTTAATCGATCTTATATTAACAAGTAAGATTAATTTAATTTATTTATGGACATATAAATATCCTTATTATATTTTTTGAATCTTATTTAATAACAAGAACAGACGTTTCTGCATGACGGACAACCCTTTCGCTAACACAGCCAAATTTAAATTTCCCGCTTTTATTTTCACCTTTATCTGCTATAATTATTAAATCACATTTATTTTTTTTAGCTAAATTACAGATTACTTCAGCAGGATTCCCATATTTTATTACTTTTTCTACTTCTACTGGTTTATTTTCAAAAAACAATCCAACCTTATCTAAAATTTTAACTGATCTTTCTACTACCTCTTTGATATTTATCCTTTTTAATTCTTCTAAGCATTCCTTGGTTACACATTGCACCTCTTTTAAATCAATAATAGGCGTTAAAAGTACATTAAGTATAATTATTTTTTCTAACTTGTTCCCATACAAATCAGCAGCCTTTTTAGCAGTTTTTAATGAATTATTTGAACTATTTACAGCTAATAAAGCTTTTTGCATCCTCCTCACCTCACATATTAGTATAATACAATATATCTATATGTGAACCTCCATCCCCAAATCAAAAACAAGATTTTTAAGCTGGCTTCTAACTGCTTCATTTAGATTAAATTTCAATCTATACTACTAGGTTAGTTTACAAGATGTTTGATATTTAACTGTTTTGACCTAAAAATTAGGCAATCCTTAATCTTGAAGGAGGCTTCACAACCCCATTATCCCTGGCTTGATTAACAAGTTCAGGAATACATTTTTTTATCCAAAAACTTACACATTATATTTAACGAACCATTGACATCGGCATTTATAGTTAACCCAATATTCGATTTAAAAAGCCCCCTTTCAATTCTACGAGATTTATTGTAATTATCTCTATTTAGTCTTTCTAAATCTAAGGCAGAACAACCAGAAGTATAAGTTTCGTTATTTGCTTTATATCTCCAATTATTATTTTAGATACTTGATGTTTTTTAGCTATATTAACTATTTTTATTTTTAATAGATCTTCCATTGATGATATAGTTATCTACATTGTCTTTAAAAGTTAATGTAGCAAGATTACTTAAACCTAAATCAATACCCATTATATCGCTACCTTTTGGTTTATCTTTAGCTTCAATTTTATATACTACTAATAGATACCACTCCTTAGAAAGATTATCTTTTTTTATCCTTAACTTTTTGAAAATTATCTAATTCTATAATGCTTTCAATTGCTTTCGACAACTGAAATTTAAGACTTTTCACATTATATTTAGATTTAATCTCTTTAGATAAGGATAGTAACAGTTTTCCTTCTCTAACTCTTCTAGCTAAGTTAGTAAATATGATTTCAGTTGTAAATTGAACTTTAGGAGGTTTATTATTTATGAGTAGAGAACTTAAAAGCAATCGTCATTCTATTTATAGTTTGAAATATCATTTAGTTGTGATTACAAAATATAGAGAGGAGAAAACGATCATGTGCATATTTTATTTGAAACTCCCCCCAGGTGCAGTTATCTAAATCAGTTAACACTTTAAAAGCTGTATCTTCAAGACTTATTAAAAATAAATATGAAAAAAATTTTAAAAAAGATATTATTGTAAATCTGCTTTTTTATCTAAAAGCTATTGCCTTGTATCTACTGGTGGTGCTATTATCGAAACGATTAAAGAATGTATTGAAAATCAAGGAAAATAGTAATTTTAAATTCAATATTTGATTAAATTTTAAATAGCCAATTCATCACCACTTTAATCACAGATTTAGATGAAGTTTTCTTGGCTGTCTTTGATAATTTCATATACCCCAAAATATTTTTATAAAAATAGGTACAATTACTGCTAGAAATAATTCAAGTGGTGCTCCTACAATGATATAATCTTTAAAATTATAGCCACCTGGACCGTAAACCATTAAATTGGTTTGATACCCAATTGGGCTAGCAAAAGATGCGCTGGCTGCAAAAGTAACTGCCAGTATAAAAGAAAATGGATTAGCCCCAATTTGATTTGCAACACCTACGGCAATTGGAATCATTAAAACTACACTTGCATTATTACTGATCAAATCAGTGATTAATGAGGTAAAATAATAAAATATACCTAAAGTTACAATGGGAGGTAACGCCCCAGTCAGTGATAAAATCTCTTTTGCTAAGTATTGAGCAGTACCAGACTGTTCAACTGCCAGCCCTAGGGGAATAAGTCCAGCCAACAAAAAATATACTTCCCAGTTAATTGAATTAAATACCTCCTCGGGTTTAACTACATCAGTAATTACCATTGCTACTACTCCACCTAAAGTTGCTATTGCTATAGATAAAATATTAAAGGTCGCAGTTAATACAACACCCATAATGATCAAAAGAGATATTATAATTTTTGTTTTACTGTAATGTGGCAACTCATATTCTTTTTCGCCTATTATAAAGTTGTCATTTTCTTTTAAACGATTGAGAGTTTTACCACTGACTAAAAGTAGTAATATCTCCCCAGATTGTAATCTATAATTCTCTAAATTATTATGGATTACTTCTCTACCATGCCGAATCGCTAATATATTACAATTATAACGTTCAATAAAATTAGCCTCTTTTAATGTCTTGCTTTCAAGAAAAGATTTATCCGGAATAATCAACTCTATTATTTCTTGATTTTCTCCGTCTAACTGTAAAGCCTCCTGTGAAATCTCATTGTTAAAAAGTATTTTCAACCCCTTGATTTTTAATAACTCTTCTAGGTAATTTGAATCGACTCTTAATACTATCTTGTCACCCTCTCTAATTGTTTTATTCTCAATGTATTCAATAAAATTTTCATCATTACGTATTATCTCTATAACATTAAAATCTATATTTTTAAATTCCTTATATATATCTTCTATATTTTTATGAATTAGTTTACAACCCTTATTTACTTGAATAATAAAAAGATGATCATTCATTTTATATTCTAATAATATATCATCTTTAAAAATAATCCTTTTAGGTAATAAATAATAACCTACAGTTATTAAATAAAATATTCCAGCTATAAAGACTATTAATCCTAATTTGGAAAATTCAAACATGCCAAAGGGATGATTGATTAATCTTTCTGATATATCACTGGCTAAAATATTGGTTGATGTGCCTAAAAGAGTTATGGTTCCACCCAACATAGAAGCATAAGATAGAGGAATCATCAATTTAGAAGGTGAGACAGTAGTTCTACGGGCTAGATTGGTTACCATAGGTACTAATGCAGCTACAACAGGAGTATTATTAATAAAACCTGCAATTCCACCTGCTATACTTGATATTATAACCATTTGTTTTTTTTCATTTTTTCCAGTTATTTGTTCTATTTTTTGACCTAATAACTGCATAGAACCGCTATTTTGAATACCTTTACTAATCACAAACATAGCCATAACCGTTATTGTAGCTTCATTACTGAAACCTGATAATGCCTGCTGTGTACTTATGTTTGTCCATTTATTTAAAATTACTAAAACAAATGGAATTAATAAAGCAATAACTCCGACAGGCAATGGCTCTTTAATAAATAATACTAAGGTGATGAAAATGATGCTAATAACAATAACTTTACTAAGATCAAAAATTTCAGCTTTTTCTTCTATAACTTCTTGTGCATGAACAAGGCTCATATCATGATTTAAAGAAGAATTTAATATTAAAAATAATAATAGCATTAAAAAAATAATTATTAGTCTATTACCATCTTTCAATTGTAATCCTCCCTAAGAATAGAATAATATTTAATAAAATTTATAATTAAATATCACCATAAAATTTTAAAATCATCTTGTTTTTAAAACTGAAAGGTACGGTATAATAATTATCAACTCATATAATAGAAGTTAAAATGCCTAAAAAAATGATTAATTTTTTTGCAAAATAAACTCGGACCGAAAGATTTTTTGAAATATATGTTGATTTATATTCTAGTTTTAAATTTAAAATTTGGCATTACCCGGTGTACGAGGGAAAGGAATTATATCTCTAATATTTTTTATCCCGGAGATATACATGAGAATCCTTTCAAAACCTAATCCAAAACCAGAATGTGGAACAGTACCGAACTCCCTTAATTCTAAAAACCATTCGTATTTTTCTATATTCATATTTTCTTCTTCCATTCTTTTCTTTAATACATTATATCTCTCTTCCCTCTGACTACCCCCGATTATTTCACCAACTTCAGGTACCAGACAATCAACAGCAGCAACAGTTTGATTATCATCATTTAATCTCATGTAAAAAGCCTTAATTCCCACAGGATAATCGGTAACTAAAACCGGTTTCTTAAAATGGTTTTCTGTTAGATACCGCTCATGCTCAGTCTGTAAATCCATACCCCATTTTACCGGAAATTCAAAAGACTGATCAGCTTTTTTTAAGATATTAACTGCTTTAGTATATGTTATCCGAGCGAAGGTAGCATTTATTATCTTTTCTAAAGTTTCCTTTCTACCTTTTTCAATATTTTGATCAAAAAATTCCATCTCTTCTTTAGCTTCTTCTAGGGCATATTTAAAGAGGTATTTGATAAAATCTTCTATTAAATCCATCATCTCTTCTAGATTGCAGAAAGCCATCTCAGGTTCGATCATCCAAAATTCTGAAGCATGACGCGATGTATTGGAATTCTCTGCTCTAAAGGTAGGGCCAAATGTATAGACATCCCCTAACGCTGTTGCCATTACCTCTGCTTCCAGTTGACCACTGACAGTTAAACCAGTTTGTTCACCGAAAAAATCGGCTTTATAATCAGTTATATTGTTATCATCTTTTTCAATATTATCCAAATCTAAGGTTGTAACCTTAAACATCTCACCAGCCCCTTCTGCATCACTGGCTGTTATAATAGGGGCATTTATATATTGAAAACCTCTTTTTTGATAATATTGATGAATGGCATAGGCAATTTTATTTCTAAACCTGTTAACCGTACTAAATGTCTTTGTTCTGGGCCTTAAGTGAGCAATTTCTCTTAAAAATTCAAAACTGTGCTCCTTTTTCTGCAAAATATAATTCTCAGGAGCAGGCCCAATTATATCAATTTCTTCTGCTTTCATTTCAATATTTTGCTCACGGTTGGGTACATCTTCTAAATATCCTTTTATTCTGAGGCTAGCACCTCTATTAATATCTTCTAAATTAAACTTTTCTGGACTCAAAATAACAATCTGCAGGTTCTTGACAGATGATCCGTCATTAAGTTCTAAAAATGCTATGTTTTTTGAAACTCGTTTAGTTTTTACCCAGCCTAATACTATTACATCTTGATAGGAATCAATCTCTTTGTTTAAAATATTTTTAATCTTCTTTTTTTTGAAATAATCCATATTTTTTTAAAACCTCCTGATAAATAAAATATAATAAGTGTATAATTTTTTATATATATTCTTTAAATTAGGCAAAAAACCTTTTAAATAACACAAAAAAATAGGGATAAGTATATCCTCATCCCGTTTTATCAATACCACAATAAATCTTCTCCTGTAGATACTGCAACAAACCCTTTTTTAATTAAACTTTTTACTTCTTCTTTTTTTCTGATCAAACCCCCAGCGATGAATGGTATATCCATCTCCGTACTCAATTCATTAATGAAATAAGGTGCCATCAATCCTGGTAATATTTCGACAGCGTCAGGCCTTACCTTTTTCAAACCCTTTATCCCTTTTTTGATTGTACCGGAATCCAATACAAATATTCTTTGTATAGTGAGCAGATCTTCTTTTTTGGCCGACTCTATTAGATACCTATGAGTTGTTATAATACCATCACAAAGTTCATTTAAAGACAGATAACGTATTGCTTCCTGATCTGATTTCATTCCCTCCATCAAATCAAGGTGCAAAAAAAGCTTTTTTTTATGTTCTCTACACCTTTCCGCATATGATGTAAGAGCGTTCAGTCGGGCGTTGAGTAAAAAGACTGCCTTTACTCTGCTGTATAGGGCTTTTTCTAATTTGGAATCATCACTTATGCCGGCAATAACTTTGAAGTCTGCTAAATATTCTGCGAGATTTATCGTCAATGTATTAAACCTCACTTTCTTTTTTTATATTTCTGGTTGCAACCACATCTACTCCTGTATTTAAAATATTTTCAATCAAAATATCACCTATTTCAATAGGTGCTTTTACAGTTTTTTCTGCTATAAAATTCATTGCTTTAATTAAATCAGATTTAGGGATTGGAGCAGCTGTTTTAACAGGTACAAGAGGAAATTCACCATCTTCAACTTTAACTGTTGTTGGTAAGATTCTAGTAGGGTTTTTAAATTCATTGATTGCATATTCTTTACCGGTTGGACATTCATATCCATATATATCTGTTATTTTATCCCCCTCTGTTTTAATAGTTACCTGACATCCTTTTGGGCAACCAGTACATATTATATCATGTTCTTCCATTTTTTTCACCTACTTTTTCAACAATAGAAAGCTTTATTTCTTCCATATTCTTTTTTATTAAAGCAACTGGAAGGTTCACAGTAACCATTTCACCCGGCATAACTATTTTTTTATCATAACTAAGCATGCTTTTTTCATTATGACTAAAAACTATTTTCACATTTTCCATAGGCTTTTCTACTCTTAAATAAATTTTTATAAACTTTTTATCTTTAAACTTATATTCAATTTTCTGCGGAACTGTATAAGTTAAATTTTTGTTCGGTGTTATCTTAATAGGCAAATCTCTTTTCTCTTGGTTTTTATTGAGATATTCCGCCGCAGACCTACCGGCAATTTCCGCTTCTTCAGATACCCAATCAACTAGATCATGAACATGCAGCACATTGCCACACGCATAAACACCTTTAAGTTCAGTTTCTCTATTTTCATTGACATAGACTCCTCCTGTTGCAGGATGTAATTTAAGATTCATGGCCTTACTTAATTCATTTTCAGGGATAAGACCAACAGATAAAAGCAAAGTATCACAATTAATCCATTTTTGAGTACCTTTAATAGGATTAAAATCCTTATCAACCTTTGATATTTCAACTCTTTTTAACCTCTTTTTACCCTCAATACGGGTAATGGTATGCTGAAGTTTGAGGGGTATATCAAAATCATCCAAACACTGTACCTTATTTCTAACCAAGCCGGAGGAAAATGGCATAATCTCTAAAACTGCTTTAACATCCGCCCCCTCTAGTTTCATCCTGCGGGCCATTATTAGTCCTATATCACCTGAACCAAGAATCATTACTTCTTTTCCAGGTATAAAGCCTTCAATATTAGTATATCTTTGGGCGGTTCCAGCCGAAAGTATTCCAGCCGGCCTATCACCCGGAATTTGAATGTTTTCTCTTGTCCTTTCCCGACAGCCCATTGCAAGTATGATGGTTTCAGCCTTAATTTTTAATACTCCTTTAGTTTTATTTAAAGCAGTAATTAGCTTATCCTGATTAATATTTAAAACCATCGTTTCTGTTAAAACTTCTATGCCAGCTTGATCTATATCCCGCATAAATCTATCAGCATATTCAGGGCCTGTTAATTCCTCTCCAAAGTATTCTAAACCAAAGCCGTTATGGATACATTGTGGTAATATTCCGCCCAAATATTTATCTCGTTCTAAAATAATTATATCATCAATTCCATTTTTAGAAGCCTCTAAAGCTGCAGCTAAACCAGCTGGTCCTGCCCCTACAACAACCATTTTATGCTTTGTCATTTACTGATCACCTGCTCTTTTATCTTCTTTTATTTTCTCTAAAATTAACTGTTTGGATCTTGCCCGTAAAATTTGAGATCCGCTGCCTTTTTTGCTTACCTCTAAGGGGTCTATATTGAGTTGATCTGCTAAAATCTGCAGGATGCGGGGGCCGCAGAAACCAGCTTGGCAGCGCCCAGAACTTGCCCTTGTTCTTCTTTTAATAGCATCTATTGTTTGAGCAGGCACTGGTGCATTAATAGCATCGATTATCTCACCCCGACTAACATGTTCACAACGGCAGATTATCTCTCCGTAGTCTTCATGTTTTTCAACAATCTTCTGCCAGTCATCTAACTTACCTTTATCTTCATATTCATAATAATGTGGTAATTTTGAATTCTTTTCCTTGAAATCTTTTTTCAGCTGCAGTTCATAATTTTCTCTAAGACTATAATTTTTAAACATCTCAACAACCATATCTGAAATGGCCGGAGCTGAACTAAGTCCAGGGGACTGAATTCCAATAATATTTATTAAACCAACTAGATTTTCAGAAAAATCTATATGAAAATCTTCTGAGGACAGAGCTGCTCTTAAACCAGAAAAAGAAGTTATTACACCTTTCTCAGGAATCTCAGGGATAAGCCTTTTTGCCCCATTTAAAACTTTATTTAACCCCTTAGATGTAGTAGAAAGGTCATCCTTATCATCAATAGTATTTGCATTTGGCCCGATTAGTATATTGCCATGTACAGTTGGTAAAACTAATATACCCTTTGACTTTTTGGTCGGCATAGGAAAAAGTATATGATTAACTAAATCACCATATTCTTTATCAAAAAGGTGATACTCTCCTTTGCGTGGCTTAATTTTGAAGTTGTCCTCTGCCATCCGGGCAATTTTATCAGAATATAATCCAGCCGCATTGATCACGAAATCTCCCTTGATTTCTCCCTGATTTGTTTTTACCCCTTTGATTTGCCCATCATCAGAAATTAGGTCATTAACCTCTGTATTTAATAAAAGTTGAACTCCATTTATTACAGCATTATTTGCATACGCTATCGTTAATTCATAAGGAGAAATGATGGCTGCCCCTGGGGCATAAAGAGCGTATTTTGCTTTCTTATTTATATTAGGTTCCTGGGAAATAAGCTGCTTTTGTCCTATTATTTCAAGATCATCTAAACCATTCTTTTCACCATTTTCTTTCTTTTTCTTTAGTTCTTTTAGATCCTGTTCATTAAAACCGACTACATAAGAACCTATTCTCTTAAAAGGTACCTTTAAATCTGCACAAAGCTTATCAAAAACTGGGTTAGATTTCACATTTAGTTTGCCCTTCAAAGTATCAAAATCAGCATTATAGCCGGCATGTATGATACCTGAGTTTGCCTTACTGGTTCCATTGGCAACATCTGCAGTTTTTTCTAATAAGACAATATCAATCTCATATCTGGAAAGTTCTCTCGCAATTGCAGTTCCGATCACACCTGCTCCGATTATAATAATGCGCATCATACCATCTCCTCAGTCTTTTTTATCTATTTTAAAAGTTTTAAGGCATTCTCAGTGTGGTTGGTTATTATACCGTCAACTCCATAGTAAGCCATTAATTTAATATCTTTTAGATGATCAACTGTATAGACGTTTAACTTTATATCATTTTTGTGAAGTTCATCTACTAATTCTTGATTAACCATTAGATAATAAGGATGTATATATTGAGTATTCAAGTTCTTTAGATATTGAACTACTTGATAGGGTTTTGCAAAAAACAGAGGAGCAATTTTAAGATTACTATTTATATTTTTTGTGATTACTAATGATTCGTGGTTATAGGAAGAAATTATTATTTTTTCTTCTAAATCATATTTTTTTACTTCTTCAATTACTTTTTTTTCTATGCCTTGATTTATATTATATCCTTTTTTTATTTCAATATTTATTAAGGAAAAGTCCTTTGTTATCTGTAAAGCCTCTGATAAAGTTAGTATCTTCTCACCTTTAAATTTTTTTCCATAATAACTACCAAAGTCAAATTTTTTAAGTTCTTTTACAGTATAGTCTTTGATAAAACCCTTACCATTTGAGACTCTATCTATTTGTGGATCATGGATTACAACTGCCTCTTTGTCTTTGGTTAAATGAACATCAAATTCAACTCCATTGGCCCCATCTTCTTTTGCTTGTAAAAAGGCTGCTTTTGTATTTTCAGGCGTTTTATTTGCTGAGCCCCGATGTGCGATAATCTTTATATCCACCTTTTTCACCCCTTAAGTAAATATTTCAATTCTGCAATATCCTTTAGAACAAAATCTGGTTTTATAGTTGAACTTTTTAAATCAGATCTTTTAGTCTCCCCACTTAAAACCAAAATACTATTTATATTACTATCTTCGGCCATCTTAATATCTGTATATAATCGGTCACCCACCATAGTAATACTTCTTTTATCTGCATCAAATTTTTCTGAAATATAATTTATCATCTCTACATTGGGCTTACCTATAACCTTCGGTATCTGACCGGTTGATGTTTTTAATAGACTCGTTATGGCACCACAATCAGGCATGGACCTACCTTTCTCTAAAGGGCAAACTTGATCCGGGTTAGTTGCAAAATATTTAACCCCGCTGTTGATTAAATAATGGGCATCCCATAGTTTTTGATAGGTTAAACTTGTATCAAAACCAAGTACTAAAAAATCTACATTTTTTCTGCTATTTACAACCTCAAACCCATAGTTTTCAAAAACATCTTTTAAAGATTGAGTACCCACCACATATACCCTATTTTCATCTTCGCTCTTAATTTTTTTTATATGACCAGCTGTTACCTCTCCTGCATTAACAATTTTTTTTAACTCTGCTTTAATACCTAAATTTGCAAGTTTGGTTTTATAATCCTCTGAGTTTTTTGAAGAGTTATTAGTTAAAAATATGTAGTTAATATATTTGTTATCCAAGACATCAAGCAGATCAACCACACCATCTATTAATTTTTGACCTAGATAAATTGTGCCATCCATATCAAAGATGAAAAGTTTTGTATTTAGAATTTTATCCATCTTAATTCTCCTTATCAATAATTTAGATATTCGATTTCAAAATTTTGAAACTACAAAATTAGATTCAACTAACTTAAAAACAAAAAACCTATTTAATGCATATTTTTACCTACAGTTTTCTCATAGATTTACATTAAATAGGTTCTCTTAACTCTAACCTGACTTTATTAAATTTTTAATTTAGTTTCTTTACAAGAAGTTTTTTAAACTCTTATTATAAATTTCCACAAATCTTGAAAAAATCCTTTTTTAAAGATTGTTAACTTAGAAAAATCTCTTATTTCAATATTTTTATCTTTTCAGGGATTTATCTATGGATCCATCAGGCAGCATCCGATCTGGATGAGGTTGTCTTTTTTCTTCCATCTGATATCGGACACAAGACTGATAATCCCCCTTACAAAAGTTTTCTATCCACTTTTTTTCTAACTCACCTTGTTCATAGTATCTTTTCATTGGACAAACCTGGTACCATTTACAAACCATAATTATCCCTTCTTAAATAAAGATTTTAATAGTTTTAATTCAAGTTTGTTCAAATCAATACAAAATATTTTCTTTTAACTAATTTTATCAAATAAGTTGAATCTATTTTATAATTTGCCATATATATATGATCAAAATTTATTTATTAAACTGAGTTTTTCTAAGGTTATTTCTATTTGGCCAGCAGATTTAGTACTTAAATAAAGCTGAACTCTTGCTAAATGGTCAGCATCCTCAGGTACATCACCAAAAGACCAGCTGATACTCTGCGGATAATTTTTTAATATCGTTTCTGTAAGATTTGCTACATTGGATGATTGAAAAGAGGAATATGTCGAATCAGTCACAGAACCAATGCTCACTTTTTCTGTGTCGGTTACCACTCTTCTTCCCTTGTGATCATAATAGTTAAATTCTTTCTCTGGAAAAAATAGAGTAAGATCTGCTTCTTTTTTTGCTTCTGCAGTACCATGAACTGTAACTAAACTACCGTCTTTAGTCACCCGTTCAATATAAATTACGAATTCCGGTGTTTTAATTTCTTTAATAAAAGAACCCGGGGTTTCTATAGAGTCAGGTATGGTTTTTTTGATGCCGTCTTCAGCAGGTTCAAATCGTGCAATATCACCAACTTTAGGTTCTTCTTCTGGCTCGCTAACACTTATTAATGAAGTATTTTCATCTACAGTTTTAACTGTGATTTGAGCCAGTGTTATCTCAAGCGGTTCCTCCCTATTTTCAATTTCTACTTTACGAATCAACTTGCCTTTTTGCTCTTTTTTTAGACCATCATTAATGCCTTTATCAATGACCAGACTCTGCCCCACCTTTGCCACTACTTCTGCTTCTATCGGCTCGATTTTTGGTAATTTTGCACCCTCTGAAAAACTTTCCTTCTTGTTGACCGTATCTCTTATCAACTCATTAACTGCTGATGTAACTGCATTTCCTGCTGCAGTATCGGCAAAGGCTTCCTCGGAAAAAGATACACCTATTACATCTGAAATTTCCACACCTGTTTCTGTAGCATTGCCGCTGCCTGTAAAATTAGCTAATACATTACCAGAAATTATATCAAGTAATCTTGCAGTTAATTTCACATCAGCTTCAATACCAGAAAAAGTAAGTGGACCAACAGATAGTTCAGCTGATTTCGTTAATTCTATCTTTTCTATATTACCGACTATTAATAGATTGCTTTCCAATAATCTACCCAGCTGGGAAGCAGCAGATAAATCTATTGCTTCACCTGTTTGATAATTCAGCTGTGTTAAAACCTCCTGTACTCTCGATCTATCAACAATATTAGCAACATCTTCCTCGGCTAATTTATCTGTATATTGATTAGTAATCCACTCAATTATTTCTTTTTCTAAGCTTACATCATTTGTCCAGGGTAATCCTTTCGATTCAAAACCAATTACCGCTACATTTTCCGCCTGCGCTTTAAAACCAGCTGTTAATAATATTACAAATACTAAAGAAATAAGTAAAACAATTTTCAAACTTTTTAAACTCGACATTTTCTTGCCTCCCTTGAAAATAAATTAATATAACTTAATTCCCCTTATTATTGTCAAATCCAATAATATTATTAACTTTTATAAAATTTATATTTAAATATCTGCCCAATAAAGAG
>JAGXLU010000046.1 GCA_018334565.1 Halanaerobiales bacterium
ATCTATTCGCCATCTTACCATACTCATAAAAGTTTCAGCTCTAAAACTATTAAGCTTAGATTCCCAACTAAATAAGAAATCGCCCTGTTTGTGATTAGCAGGGGTATGGCACTTAGTAAACAACTAGCCAATCACTTCTATCTCCTTGCCAAAAACCTAAAGGGTGAATTTCTAGTGGGACCTCCTGAACCTTTTTTTCTTTAACCTTATGATCAAAATCTTCCTTTGATTATAATAAATAATAGTTTGATTATCCTTAAATTTTAAAATATCTTTATCAGAATCAGATTTTAAAAACGACTTATAGAGTACTTTAACTTCTCTAATGTTCTAATTCTTAACAGCAGAAGGTAGGTTTATCTTTAAAATCAGCAAAACTAATTTTAGTTTCTCCTGCTTTAAGTTTATCAGCGTCAGTTTGAAGATTCTTAACCACTTCTGTAATATTGTTTAAAAATATATTTTCTTTTCTTTTAGTTGGTTTTAACAACTCTTAAACATAAGTTAATTGCATATGTGTCACCTTTGATTTGCAATATAGAGTTTGAATAGTTTCAGAACTAACATTATCAGCAGTAGCTACAAAATAAGCTCTAGTCCATACAGAGCCTTTAATGTTCAACTTTGGAAAATGTTTTGATATTCTTCTTCCAGTAGTACCTTTAATGATATTCATTAGCTTACTAGGAGAATACTTAGGCAAAGCTGATATAAAAAGGTTTATATGCTCTGACATTATTTCAGTAGTTAACACCTCAAAATTATGTGTATCAGGTTATCTGTATTATATCATAAAAAAGGTATGTGTCATGTATTAATGTTATTAATTACCACCTAGATTAACATAGTTGAATTATCCCCGTCCATTAAAATAAGTGAGGTTTTCTCGGCTAAACTCGATAATTTTACTCATTTTCTCATTTCGGTATTTTTACCTGATGGGTTACTCTGTTAATTATAACAAATATAATCAATGATTTTTAGTTGATTTGATACTTCTTTATTGGATTCTTATAACAAAACCAAAACAGCAGTAGATAAAATTCTAATTTTTTTCTCCTTTACATTTAAGGAATATATTATAGAGTAGGACCAGCTTTTAAACTACTATACCTAATCCGGCTTCATATCTCATTTTAAATTACAGTAACGTAGTTACCTTCACTCCAGTCAGTTTTATACTGTTGCTAGTCTCCCAGCAATCAGTTAAATACCTTGATTATTACTATGGTACCGTCTGACTTCTACAATAGCTTCACTTAGGTTTTCCCTTTGGGTGATACCTCAGCTTACTTCACAAATATACAAAAGACTATTATAGGCCTCTCTCAGTCATTTATACCATCTTACAGTCATTTTGACCCTAACCACATCCATCACCTATGAGCTGTAAGCTAGCATTGGACTTTCCCATTGTGTAGGCAGATCGCCCATGGCGAATGCCACCTCTCGTTCATATGTTATTCCGGACTGACTGTTCAACTCAGGTTATTCTAATTTCAGCTCACATTAGACTATTATTATTGGCTTTATATGCCGATATTTATAAACTTAGGGCGATGTTTGTTTTCTCTTTTCACTCACCCATTTCCTCTGTGAGTGTTATAATATCTCAATCATATAATCCATACTTCCAGCCCAGATAGGTTTTTAACCTGCTATTGGCATAGATTACAAACACACCACACAATATAATAAGAGCCTTAAATTTAAGGCCCTTTAATTTTATATACTTTACTTATATCAATGTTATACACACTTAATTAAATAATATTTATAAAATTAATCTTATAAATATAATCATATATTCAGGATTATATAACTTCATTAACAAATATTTCTACAAGTTCGGGATCGAATTGTGTACCTGCTCTTTTTTTAATTTTTTTTACAGCTTTTTCTTTACTCATTTTTTCCCTATACACCTGGTCATTAATCATAATATCAAAGGCATCAGTAATACTAATTATCCTTGCAAAAAGAGGTATTTCTTTTCCCTGTCGCCGATCTGGATATCCCTTCCCATTCCACCACTCATGGTGAAATAAAATTGCATGTGATATTTCACTGGATTCATTTAATGAATTTGCAATACGGAATCCGATTTCTGTATGGGATTTGATTATTTCATATTCCTCTTCTGTTAATTCATCATTTTTGCATACAATATCAGAAGAAATATTAATCATTCCAATATCATGTAGCCGAGCTGCTTTTTTTAAATCCTTTATTTCATCTTTATCTAGATTTAAGTGTACGGCAAACTCTTCTGACATTTTCATTACTCGCTGACAATGTTCCTTTTTCTCATGTCCCATCTCATGTAATTTATTATACAATACATCTAACATCTGCTGAGTGTGTTTTTCATGACACTTGCTTTTGTTATTATACATCAAACGATCTGCTTCGTTAATTATATCTTTTATATCTTCAGATTCTTTAATCTTTGTAGCCTTGCCAAAAGATATTGATAAGGGAATCCCTTCATAATCTTTAACTTTTAGATTATTTTTAATTCTATGTATTAAACTTTTCGCATCTTGTTTAGTAGTATGGGGAAGTACAATCAAAAACTCATCTCCACCCCATCTGCCTAAAATATCTGTATGTCTGCTTGTACTGTCCAAAATCTCTGCTATGTTTTTTAGTAATTGATCCCCCTGATGATGACCAAAAGTATCATTAATTAACTTTAAACCATTCACATCACCTATAATAACACTTAGAGGTAAGCTTCTCTTATTATCTAATCTTTTTATTTCTTCTTCCAGATAATCTCTGTTATATAGGCCAGTTAAATAATCATGAAAACCAAAATACTTCAGATCTTCTTCTCTTTTTAGCCTCTTTAAAGCTGCTATTGCATGTGAAATTAAAATTTCCACAATTTGTTTATCCTGATCTTTAAAATAATCGTATTCCTCAGAAATTATCTGAAATACCCCAAATTTATCAATGGGAACTGATAGAGCAGATTTATAACTATTTTTTACGGGAGCAGCATTTTTATCTTTTCTTACATTCGCACATATATATGACTGTTGTGTGTGATATGTTTTAGCAGCCAAACTTGGTTCATCTAAATCCATTGGTTTAACACCTTGATTTGTTATGTTCTTTGATCTACAAACGGTTACTAATCTATTACCCTTAACTATATCCAATGAAATTACATCATAGTCCAATAAACCTTGGGCTGTTTTTACCGTCAGCTGATAAACTTCTTCTTTTTTTTCAAATCTTTGCATCTCTATAGCCACATGATGCAGTTTGGTAATTTTATTTTTGCTTTCTGCAAGTCTATTTTTTAAAATATTTTCTTTTGACTTATCTTTCAAAATTATCAATACTTCATTATTTTGCTTAAAATCTAAATATCTAATATCAATATACCATTCTTCAAAAAAATCTTCTCTAATTTTTGTTTTCACAGCTAAATTTTTGGTTTCTTCCGCTTTCTTTATTTTGTTTTTCAGTATAAGGAAGGAGTTTGCTGAAAAAATATTTTTTAATTGAAGATTTTTGCCATTATTATTTAAATTAAAATAAACAGCAGCCAAATTATTATAGTTCTTAATTGTAAAATCTTCTATATCAACTATAAAAAAAGCTTCTAAAAAATCATCTAATATATTCATAATATGTAGATCATATTTGCTAATTTTCTTTTCCATTAAACTTACTTTTATATGAAAAAACTCTACTGCCAAAGCAAGAGCAAAAATCACACTCAATAAATTCAAAATGTCATTGTTAAAAAATATTGTGAAAAAATTAAGTATAACCCAATTCAAAATTATTATTAAAGCAATATTTTTATGATAAGCACTAATGATTTTGTCTTTTTTGATAAGTACACATATATCTAAAAAATATACAGCAATCAATATTTTTGATAAAAGTAATGGATAATAATAATTATTAATATACCGAGTAAAAATTAAAATTAAAATCAAGTATATTAGATAACTACTCAATAACAATTTTCTTTTTTTATCGAAAAGATAATAACTACAAACAATATTAAGCAGTAAAACTGCAGCTGCTGCAATTACATGAAAAATTATTATATACACACCACTCAATTCCCAATATGATAATATAAAAGGAATAAATATCAAATTAGCTATGACTATATAAAAGGTAATATTTAAAAGCCTTAAGTTTATTTTGTTTTTTTTATGAACATATATAACAATAGCTGCTAAGATTATAAATAATAATACTATAAGGAAAAGGTCAGCCATTTTTATATCTCCCCCAGATATAACAAATTCTTAAAAAGGATTTTAACTTTATTCGCTGAATAATATAAATAATAGATTGATAATATTAAAGGAGGTCTTTAAAATTGCAATTGCAGGGTATATATAATTCATTAAGATTATCCTTTTTATCATTTTTAAATAAATATTTGCTCTCATATTATAATTTGTTACAGATTGTATTTCTCCTTCTTTTATTTGGAATAAGCTATATTTTATCCAATAAATATCATGATAGATTATTTAATAAAATCCCTGATTCATTTATATTAAAGGCAACTTTATCTGATCTGTTCCGTCTTATGATTTACTTTATCTTGTTGTGGATATATATATTGATAAGTATTATTTTGCATATACCATATTATTCAGTAATCATTGTAGCAAATTTATTAACCGCCTGGATTGTTATTAATCTATTATCTGAAATCATTAAAAATAAATCGATATCAAAGATTTTTACTATATTAATCTGGATAATAACAGCCTTACATATTTTAAGTATATATGACCCAGTTGTTAATATGTTAAAAAACATTTCTTTTTCCAGTGGAAATATCAATATTTCAATGATGATGGTGATAAAAGGTGCACTAAGCTTATCTATTTTCTTTTGGGTTGCCACTAAACTAGCAACTTTTTCAGAAAGAAAAATTGAAAATTTATCAAATATAACACCATCTATTAAAGTTCTGATAACAAAACTGCTCAAGTTTATAATATTTACAGCTGTAATATTATTAACAATGAGTAGTATAGGTATTGACTTAACAGCTTTTGCAGTGGTTGGTGGTGCTGTAGGTGTTGGAATAGGCTTTGGACTGCAAAAGGTGGTATCGAACTTTATCAGTGGCATAATAATACTTTTAGATAAATCAGTAAAACCAGGTGATATAATAGAAATAGAAAACGTATATGGACAAATTAAGTCAATTGGATTGAGGTATATCTCTGTTTTAACACTGGACGGAAAGGAATATATAATTCCTAATGAAGATTTGATAACAAAAAAGGTTATAAATTGGTCTTATAGTAATAACCTGGTTAGAGCAAATGTAAGAGTAGGGGTATCTTATAATAGTGATGTCGATCAGGCTTTAAATCTACTAGAAAAATCTGTTGAAAACATCGAAAGAATTTTAAAAAATCCTCCACCTAAAATATTTTTGCAGGAATTTGGAGATAGTTCAATTAATTTAGAAATTAAATTCTGGATAAAAGATCCTGAAAATGGTATTCAAAACATTACCAGTAAAGTTAATAAAAATATCTGGCAGCTGTTTAAAGAAAATGATATTGAAATTCCTTTTCCCCAGCAGGATATGCATTTGAAATCAGTTAGTCCACAGATTGAAAATATCATTAATGAAAATAAAAAGTAAAATAAGCTTTTAAACTGGTAAACTTCATCAAGCTATATTTATATCAAACTAACTTAAACAGCTTACCTGTAAAGTTTATTTTAATATTTAAATTTATTTAATCACTCATCTTGATAACACTACTGATTATTTCTTTAAATCTATAACCAATTAAATACTTTTTATATATTATTACTAAAATAAAAATGTTATTGAACTGTCTAAATGTCCAATTATTGCTAATTTTTTTATAATTATTAACCCTTTTATTTTTAACTTAAAGTCAAAACTGTTAAAATCAGTCAAACACTTATATTTGTTTTCAAACTGCATTAACGCAGATAGCTTTATCATATTTTATAAAGCATATCAAAATCAAAAACCCTTTCTTAAATAAAAGAAAGGGCTTTTCCATCTCAATATAAATTATGATTTTTTTATTCCTGCTCCAATAAGTGACAGGCAGCATAATGACCTTCTCCGTAATCTTTATATTCTGGCTCCACCTCGCTGCATATCTCCATAGCATATGGACAGCGGGGATGAAATCTGCAACCTGAAGGTGGATTAACTGGTGAGGGCACATCTCCCTCTAAGATTATCCGATCTGACTTGTAAGTCGGATCGGCTACCGGTATCGCTGACAGCAAAGACTGTGTATAGGGGTGTTTGGGATCATCAAACAGCTTCTGCTTATCTGCTACCTCAACTAGCTTACCTAAATACATTACCGCTACACGATCACTAATATGTTTGACCACACTTAAATCATGTGCTATAAATAAATAAGTTAAACTAAAGTCCTTCTGTAAATCCTGCATTAAGTTTATTACCTGAGCCTGTATCGACACATCTAAAGCCGACACCGGTTCATCTGCTATAATCAACGATGGATCAACCGCCAGAGCTCTCGCCACTCCTATGCGCTGCCTCTGACCTCCACTAAATTCATGCGGATACCTCTTCATATACTCTGTTCCTAAACCAACTGTGTCTAATATTTCAGTTACACGTTCGTTTCGCTCCTTCTTGTTGGCTGCTAAACCATGTATATCTATCGGCTCTCCCACTATATCTGCTACCGTCATCCTCGGGTTCAGAGAAGCATAGGGATCCTGAAAAATAATCTGCATCTCCTTGCGCATCTCTCTTAATTCCCTTTTATCCAATTCTAAAAGGTTTTGACCCTCAAATGTAATCTCTCCTTCTGTTGCTTCCAATAACCTTAAAATAGTACGACCAGCCGTCGATTTACCACAGCCTGACTCCCCTACTAATCCTAAAGTCTCGCCTTTATTAATATGAAATGATATGTCATCTACTGCCTTAACATGGGCTACTGTCCTGCGGAATACGCCCGCTTTGACCGGAAAGTACTTCTTTAAGTTTTTTATCTCAAGTAATCTTTCTTCTGTCAATTATTTTCACCTCCATTATTTCTTTTCCTTTTTCTTTTTCTCTTTTGCTTTTGCCTCTTCTAATTTATCTACATGCCAACAGGCTACCTGATGGCCTTCTTCTATCTCTTCTATCTCCGGCTCTATTTCCCTACACTTATCCGTTGCAAAGGGACACCTTGTATTATATTTACAACCTTGGGGAAAGTCAAGTGGGTTCGGTACACTTCCCGGTATAGCTTGCAAACGATCCACATCCTTTTCTATATGGGGAATCGAATGCATTAAACCCCAGGTATAAGGATGTTTGGGATTGGCATACAAAGTCTCTACATCAGTGTATTCTACTATTTTCCCTGCATACATCACGGCTACCCTGTCCGATACTTCTGCTATTACACCTAAATCATGGGTTATCATCATGATCGCCATACCAAATTGATCCTTTAAGCCATTCATTAACTCCAATATTTGAGCCTGGATCGTTACATCTAAGGCTGTAGTCGGCTCATCTGCTATCAATAACTGGGGATCACAGGAAAGAGCCATTGCTATCATTACACGCTGTCTCATACCACCACTTAGTTGGTGAGGATATTCATCAACCCTCTGTTCGGGTAATGGTATCCCTACCTTTGTCAGCATATCTATAGCCTCCTGACGAGCCTGCTTCTTGTTTACATCCTTGTGAATTAAAATGGCTTCCATAATTTGATCGCCCACCGTATAAACTGGGTTTAATGATGTCATCGGTTCCTGAAAAATCATCGAAATATCATTACCCCTGATCTTTCTCATATCTTTCTGGGTGGATTTTGTTAAGTCCTTATTGTTGAATATTATCTCACCTCTCTCTATCTTACCCGGTGGTGATTCAATCAACCTCATGATTGACAGAGAGGTAACACTCTTACCACAACCTGATTCACCTACCACACCCAGCGTTTCACCCGGGTAAATCTCAAAACTTACTCCATCTACCGCTTTTACGGTGCCTTCTTCTGTGTGAAAGTATGTAGCTAAATTCTTAACGTCTATTAGCTTTTCTTTACTCAAAATTATCACCTACTTTATCTATTTTAATTTTGTAACTTGGGATCAAGAATATCTCTAAAAGCATCTCCAACAAGGTTCCATGATAAACAGAAAAATGTAATTGCAAGACCTGGAATTAAGACTGTATACCAAAACTGCAAGGCATTACCTTGACTTCCTAAAATCCAATTACGAGAAAATGAAATCATCTGGCCCCAATCAGCATAACCGGTGGGAGCTCCTACACCTAAAAAACTTAATGATGAAGCAGTAATAACAATCGAACCCATTCTCATAGAAGCATTTATTACTACTGGAAAAATAGTATTTAAAATTACATGTTTCATTATTATTCTAATGTCATTTGCTCCCAGTGCTTCAGCAGCTTGTATAAACTCTTCTGCTTTTATTTCTAATACCTGTGATCGCATCAGCCTGGCCGTACCCATCCAACCAAATGTGACTAAGGCAATCATTACATTATCTAAACCTTTACCTAAAATTGTGGTTAATACAATAGCTGCTACTAAAAATGGCATTGATAAAAATACATCTGTAATACGCATTAATATCTCATCTATCACTCCTCCATAAAATCCTGCAATTGTTCCTATCAAAATACCTATTAAAGTACTTATACCGACAACGATTAAACCTACTCTAAATGCAGTTCTAGCACCCCATATAATACCATAAAAAATATCATATTGGCCTTCACTGGTGCCAAATATATGATCTTCACTTGGAGGTTTTGGTTGTATTGACCACCCTGCTCTTGGTATCATATAAGGATCATCAGGATCAGCAGGCGGAGCTAACCACGGAGCAGATATAGATATTATAACAAAAAATATAATAATACCAATACCAAATAGAGATATTTTGTTTTTTATTAGTTTTAATAATACTTCTTGCCATTCCATTTTTTATCACTCCAATCTAATCCTTGGATCAATTATAGCATATGACACATCTACACATAAATTGATAATAATTAGTAAAAATCCAAAGTATAAAGCCAAACCTAATACTGCTGCATAATCTAATTGCGAAGCAGCACTAGCAAAGAATTTACCCAATCCTTGGTAACCAAATATTGTTTCAGTTATTACTAGCCCACCTAATAATCCTAACACCATAAAACCTGCTACAGTAACAACAGGAATTAAAGCATTTTTTCTAGCATGTTTTTTAATAACTAATTTTTCCTTAACTCCTTTTGATCTTGCTGTCCTTATATAATCTTTTCTTAAGGTCTCTAACATACTTGAACGAGTTATCCTAAGAATATATGCCCACCATAAAATTGAAATAGAAATAACTGGTGCAATTAAATGTCTCAAGGCATCTCCAACAACTCTGAGATTTCCGTTTAATAATCCATCAATAACATTTAAATGAGTATATTGTATGAATTCACCTGATCTTATTATATCCTCAGCCCAAACACTTAATCTGCCAGGTGGAAACCATCCCAAAACTCCATAAAAGATCATTAATACAACTAACCCAAAAACAAAGGTTGGAATAGACCAACCGACTATTGAAAATACTCTCGTTATATGATCCCACGGATCATTATGGTGTACTGCTGAAAATACACCTAAATTAATACCTCCCATTATTACAGGTATTAAAGCCAATAGTGCCAATTCTAAAGTAGCCGGAAATCTACTTAATATTGCCTTACTAACAGGCTGGCCTGCTGTTTCTGACCAACCAAAATCACCCTGCAATACACCTTTTATCCATCTACTATATTGCACATAAAATGGGTCATTTAGACCATATTTATCTACTAGTGTATCTAAATTTGCAGTCTTTAATTCAGCTGGGGATTTTATATAAGTACTTAATCTTTTATAAGGCCCAATCAACATCAGCATACTGAAAACTAATAATGAAACCCCAAATAAAATCACTGGTAAGATTAATAGTCTCCTTGCTATATAACTCATCATCTTTAACTCCTCCTTTCATATCTAATATATTCTTTATTATAATATATTATTGTAGAAATTAAAAATATTTTCGTAAAAAAGCATCGGGTTATATAACCCGATGCTTAAATACTATTTCAATTAACATTCTTATTTTTATTTTTTATCAAGAATGTATGCATCTAGACCAGGTCTCATTGCATTTGGGTACCAACCTTTTACCCAATCTCTTCTTACATTATGTCCTGTAGGTTGATCCATCCATAAATCAGTTCCTTCTTCAAGTGCTAAAGTTTGTAATTCCTTATAAATTTCTTCCCGGTCTTTTGGATTAACAGTTTTAATCCCTTCTGCAATTAATGGGTCTGTATGTTCTGTTGCCCATTCTGCATATGCTTCACCTTTCCAGCCACCAAAAGTACCATCACTAGCCAGATAAGGAGTTACCCAGTTATGTGGATCTGGGAAGTCTCCTAACCAACCAATAAATCCAATAGTGAATTTACCTTGTAATAATGTGTCTAAAAATGAGGACCATTGAACTCCTCTTACATCTATTTTGAATTTAGGATTAATACCTTCAACATAAGTTTTCAAGATATCGCAAGCAGCTTGTCGAGCTGTATTACCAGTATTATAGAGAAGGGTTAATTGAAATCCTTTTTCCCATACTTCTCCACCAAATGCTTTCTTGAAATGCTCTTCAGCAGCTTCTAAATCTTGATGATAAACGGGCTGATCAGGACTTGTACCAAGTAATGGTCTTACAATTGGTCCACCTGATTGATAAGCATTACCTAATCTTACATCTTCTATAAATGCTTTAAAGTTAAATGCATTAATAAAGCCCATCCTTACATCTTTATCAGCGAAGAATTTAGAAGGTATACCTTTACCATCTAATTGACCACTACCAACACTATCATTACCTTTAATAGCAATTTCCCAGTTCATAATACCACTCAGATTTTGTTGGGCTGGAATACCTTTTGTAACAGTAACTCCATCCATCTCTTCTACTTGAGATAAGAACTGGTTAGGAACATAAACCATATCTGCATCGCCGCGTTGCAGTAATAGTTTTCTTGTGCTAAATTCATCAATATTTTTAAATACAACGGTTTTAAAGTTAGCTGGTTTTCTCCAATAGTTGTCATTTCTTTTTAAATATACATGATCTCCATTTACCCATTCAGTAAGCATAAATGGACCTGTACCCATCATTTTAGCATATAGAGGATCATTTTCTTTAGCAGGGTCATAATAATCAGCTATTGTTTCTGGGCTACCATCCCATGCACCCTGTTCAATACTCCATTCTTTATCAATAATTGAGCCCCAAGAAGCACCCTGAGCTAAAATATTTAAGAATGGTGGATAAGGACCTTCTTGAAGGTGGAAAACAACATTATTTCCATCTACTTCTACAACTTTTTCAAGTTCTGCAAAAACCTCTGCAGATTGTTCAGCACTCAAGTCAGCAGGACTAACATCTTCTCCAATAACTTCAGTTACTAAACCTTGTAGACTACCTAATCCTAATAGTGGTTCATAAAGCATCCAGATCGGACCACCAGAACGGTCATTTATCATACCTCTTAAAATACTGTATTTAACGTCTTCAGGGGTTAATGGATTTCCATTACTAAATTCTACTCCTTCACGAATAGGAAATACATAAGTTGTTCCATCATCTTTAATAAGACCATTATCTTCAGATGGAACTTCGGTTGCTAATAATGGAACAAATTCAGTAACAGTTTCTCCCTGATATGCAATTAGATTTTCATATACATTGTAAATAATCTCTGCACTACCAGTATCATAAGAAAAATGAGGATCTAAAGTGTTTTGATTACCGATAGTAACATAGGTAAAAGTATCTTCTTTTTTGACTTCTTGAGCTCCTACAATACTAGCTAATGAAAATACTAAAATAAATGACAACAATAAAACACCAAATTTTTTCTTCATTTAAAATTTTTCCCTCCTTGAATTAATACTAATCATTCTCTAAAATCATTATATCAAATTGTATTTCAAATCTCCTTAGATTCACCCCCCCTGAAATATAAAAAGAGTTATTTTGATCTTTATAAAGACCAACAAAGCTTAGATACCAAAATTCCTTACAAACTCTACATTATTATATTCTATGAATCCGGATGAATTCCTCCCTTTCAATATAAAAATATTTGCTTTATAACCCAGATTGAGTTATTAAATAAAAGCTAATTGTTATTTACTTTATTATATCATATTAAATTCTCTTCTCAACTAATTTTACGACTTTTCTTCGTAATTCTTGTTTTGTACCTTCATTATTTATAACCTGATCAGCCCTTTGGACTTTTTCTTTCAGAGGCATTTGAACATCAATTCTACATTTAGCTTCAAAATAATCCAAACCATCTCTTTTTTGTAATCTTTCAATTTGCGTTGGTTCTTCTGCATAAACCACCCAGGTTTCATCTACCTTTTGATCTAAATAAGTCTCAAATAAAAGAGGTGCATCTAATACAATTAGATCCTGTTTTTTATATTCTTTTAACTTTTGATCAATAACATCTAAAATAGTCGGATGTGTAATTTCCTCTAATTTCTTTAATTTAACATGTTCAGAGAAAACAATCTCACCTAATTTTTTCCTATCTATTTCACCCTTATTATTAATTATTTCTCTCCCAAACTCTTCTTTAATTTTATCAATAACTTCAGTTCTATTTAGCACCCTATGTGCTATCTGGTCTGCATCTATAACCTTAATTCCGAGCTCTCTTAATGTTTTAGAGACAAGGCTTTTCCCGGTTGCAATTCCTCCCGTCAGTCCAATTATCAAAATAAATACCCCCTATTTTTGACAGTTAGGGCAAAATCTTGTTGACCTGCCGCTGATCTTTTTCTTTTGAATCTCTTCACCGCAAATTTTACATTTTTGCCCTTCTCTTTGGTATACATTTAACTCTTTTTGAAACTTACCGGTTTCTCCAAGGGCATTTACATAATCACTGATTGATGTACCACCCATTTTTATGCCTTTTCGCAATATTTTTCTCAATTGTTTATAAAGTGCTTTAATCTCTTTTTCTTTTAAATTATTTGCCTTTCTATCTGGTCTTATCTCTGCTAAAAACAAGGCCTCATCAGCATATATATTTCCTATTCCTGCAATAAATTCTTGGTTCATCAAAAGGGGTTTGATCATTCCTTTTCTTTTATCTAACATCTCTTTAAATAACTTAAGACTAAATTTGTCACTGAGTGGTTCAAGACCCAGATTATCTATGTTACCAGCATTTTCGAACTTATCATCTTCAATAAAATATAATCTACCAAATTTTCTGACGTTGTTAAACCTGAGATCTGTATTATCATTAAATTCAAATACTACATGAGTGTGTTTTTCTCTCCCCTCCTGACGTTCTTTATATAACAATTTACCCGACATCCTTAAATGTATCACCAATCTATACTGATTATTATCAAAATTAACTATAATATATTTCCCTCTTCTGGATATAGACATAATCTTTTTATCTTTGCTTTTTTCAATAAATTGTTTTTTATCAGGATAACCAATTACCATATCATCATATATATAAGTATTAGTAATAGTCTTACCCTTTAAAATTTCATTTAATCCAGTCACTATGGTCTGCACTTCAGGAAGTTCTGGCATAATTTAAACACCTTGTATAATGAACATAGGGAAGAACATTATACTTTCCTTTCTTTAATATTTTCTTATATAATATG
>JAGXLU010000083.1 GCA_018334565.1 Halanaerobiales bacterium
TTTTAGTATTATAAAACAGTATATATAACACTTTCAATATAAGTAATTATAACAAGTATATACAAGTTGAATTTATTAAATATGTTAAAAAGATCTAAATGACAGGGATAATAGGCTTATAGTACTCGATATGAGGCAAAAGTTTATTTTAGTCGTATAATAATATGAAGGATTGTATAGGGGATTATAAAGGGTCGGATATCGAAAGATTAACTTTTTTCATATAGAATAAATAATTAGAGTTGAGTTAATTTAATATAATAAAGTATCAGTCTATAAAAAAGGAATTTATGATTTTATATTTTTAATGCCAAATTAATCACACTTCTACCTATATCAAGATCGCATAACGTTATTAGGAATCAGCTCTCGCGTTTGGTTCTGCCAGGAAATGTTTTGAAGCTTACTTTTTCATGCACGTAATTATTTAATATGTAAGCTTTATGAAAGAAGGCATAAAACTAATCCCATGTTAAGCAATATCCAGCTGGCCACGTGCCAGTTCTTTAATATTAGTAAAACTATTCTGTAGTAATTAATTTGGCCAACCCTTTTCCGCCAATTTTATTTAAATGAACACCATCGACTGTAACAACTAGCTTTCTTTTTTTACTTATCTGTTTTGAAAATCCAAGATAAGTTGTTAATATTGTATCAGTAATTATTTTTATAAAATATTTAGATATAATATATTCACTTTCAATATCAGATTGCCTAATAAGCTCCTTTTGCCACTTATTAAAATCTATATACTTAATATTATATTCCTTACATAAATTATAAATTGCCATATTATATATATCTACTTTTTTGTTTAATTTGCTTTTAATGTTTTCTCCAATACAGGGAATACTTATTACCTTTATTTTATAACCTAATATCTTATTTATTAAAATTTCATACTTCTCAATGAATGTTTCAACATTAGTTATTGGGATACTACCTCTTAAATTAAGTCGATAAATAATCTTTTCCCAAACTCTAGATCTTTGTTTTAAGAATGGCAATAAAATATCATTAGTTCCAATTTGAATAATAATATCCTTACATGAAGATTCAACTAAAAACTTATCAACTTTTTTTGAAAGTCCAAGAAGTGTATCGCCGCCAACTCCTAAATTTCTATATTTTTCCCTACCTTCAAGATATCTAAAATATGAAAAACCAGGAATCCCAACTGTAATACTGTCACCAAAACAAGCAATCATAACAGTCACCCTTTCTTTTTAATTAAACACAAGAAACTTAATTTACTATATGTTAGATATATAACTATAACTACTTATATTTTTACCCTTCAAAAAGATAATTCATAATCATAAAATTCTCTATATTTCTTAAATCTATAAATCTCATAAAATTTCTAGTTATTTTCTATACCTGTATATAAATAAATATTTTGCAACCCTTTTGTTTAACTTCCCTTAAAACCTTTGGTATAAATTGCGTTCCTATTCTCATTTTTCTATATTCTTTATCTATTATGTAGTTGTATGCATTTAATAAATCTCCTTCAATTATAAGTTTTGTTTTATTGAATAGAGAGGTGGAATATCGAAAGATTGCTATTTTCTTGATAATTGTTAATAGTTAGGTTTGTGTAATGATTAAAATTTGTAATGTATATAGTAAATTTAATTGTATCCTTTCTTGTTATTAGAAAAATAAATTAATGCTTAAAAAAGGGTTAACATTATAAATTTAAAATCCTTCTGACAAAAGGAAAGAATTTGTATTACTTGATAAATAAAATAATCGTTAATTAGAAATATATTTACTAAGTTGTTATTAATTATAATAAACCATAATGTAAAAATGCATAAACATAATTCTATATCCTTATTCATCTTCATATAAATGAATACAATCTATATATAAGTATTGTAATCATTTTGCTAATAATCATTCTAATTAAAAAAATAATCCTGATTATGAATGGGATTTATATCAGTTAGATCAGTCTGTTAGTCAAGATCCAGCATAACTACTGAATAGCCAGAGTTAGCAAGTTCTTGATAGGTTTTTATTTTTTATACAAAAAACCCGCCAGCCACTTGGAATAGATGACTGACAGGCTCTAGGTTATTCTTTATTCTTTTTTTACTGCTTTATTATGCTAGACTCTTACTGGGTTTATTTGTTTTATTTCAGTTTTTTTGTAAATGTTAAGTCATGTCGCATAAGTTATTGAGGAGATTTGTTTTTTCTTTAGACCGTCTACTATTTTTGAAGGAGATCATTCGGTAATTATTGCTGTTACTTTAATTTAGGATACTCAGATACTGTTCCAAAGTCCCATATAGTATTCTCCCAGTCTACATACATATTTTCTCCCTCTATTGTACTATCAGCTGTTCCTTCTTGCATCTGCGTTGTGCTACGGGGTAATCCTTTTCCAGTATCGGTTTGTTGTGTAGTGTCTGAATCATAATAGTTATTAGTGATTGTAGAAATGCCATACGTAGAATTGTTGTAATTTCTGCCAATCAATCCTCCAATATAGCTTCCAGTTCCATATACAAGCCCTCGTGAATAACAATATTCTATAACTTCACCATAAGTGTAACCAATTAATCCACCAATACTAGCATATCCTGTAACTGATCCAACAGCGTAAGAATTTCGCAAAGTGCCATTAGAGTTATTACCAACTAGTCCTCCACAAGCAGCATAGCCAATTACATCACCTGTTGCATAACTATCCAATATTTCAGTGTTAATATTATAACCGACTAAACCTCCTACATATACTCGTGCTTCAATTATATCTGCAGTTACATTACCTGTTGCATAACTACTAGAAATTGATGCACTTTTATTTTTACCTACTAAACCTCCTATATTTCGATCTCCATCTACACTACCTGTTGCATGGCTGTTTGATATTTCAGCATTAATATTATAACCGACTAAACCTCCTACAGATATTGCTCCTTCTACTGCTGCATCTGAAGAACATCCAGTTATTAAACCATGATCTTCATAAGAATTAAGTCCCACTAAGCCTCCTATGTTTTCATTACCTGTTACAGAACCTGAAGAAGTACTTTCATCGACTGTTCCTTGGTTATTACCAATTAAGCCACCTGCAATTTCAGAATCACAAATTAATTCAACATTAGCCTGAGATTCTTCAACTGTACCTGGACTAAAATTAACACCAACTAGTCCACCTGCATATTCTGTTGCGTCTACAACACCTGTTATATTTACACTTGTTATATTCCCACTATTAGCACCAACTAGAACACCTACATATTTATCCCCTTCTACATCAGATGTGTCTAAAACTGTCTTTTTAATTGTTCCTTCATTATATGAAAATAATCCAACATAATTTTCAGTTTCTCTATGAATAACTAAACCACTTATTGAATTGCCAAGTCCATTAAATATACCTGTAAATTTTCCATTATTGCTTAAATTACCTATAGGCTTCCATCCTTTTCCATCAACTAAATCTCCATTATCTTTTTTAACAAGTTCATTATATCCAGCAGTTGTTTCATCAAGATCTGCAGCCAACTCAAAGTAAATGCCATTTTGGTAATTATCTCCACCTATAACACCATAATTACGAATATTATCTAACTGATACCAGTTAGTTATCTGATAAGGATCTCCTTCACTTCCGTCACCATTTACAAAGTCTTCATTTACTTCGTCTTCATTTACTTCTTCATTCCATGCCTATCCTCTCGGATTTCGGCTGGCCTACACCGTGCAAGCGGTTTTGACCGCACACGGCGTTCCGTCAACATAATATATTCAGA
>JAGXLU010000084.1 GCA_018334565.1 Halanaerobiales bacterium
AAAAAAAAAAAAAAAAAAAAAAAAAAAAAAAAAAAAAAAAAAAAAAAAAAAAAAAAAAAAAAAAAAAAAAAAAAAAAGAGACAGAAGGAGAAAAGGAAGACTGTTTTCCTAAATTAGTGATTAATATAGACCAGCACTTGAATGAGGCCTTAACCCTACTCATCCATACAATCACATAGGTCAAACAGCATAGCCATACACAATCAACCATAAAGAATAATCCATGGACAGGCAGTCATGTCGTCAATAAGTATAAGTCGTCATTTACCAAACAATAGAAAAAATAATATAGACAAATAATTCAGAGGCAACACCCAACATAAGGGCTCATCAGGAGAATACACTGGCCTATATAGGGTTTCGCCACTCTAAATTCTCTACCCAGCACAGTGTTGTGGCTACCACAGAATATCCATGGCATCCCCGCGTCAGGTATCACCCCCAAAATATATGCCTATGAAAGAAAAAAAAACAGCAAATGTAAAACAACCAAGTAAAACCAAAACAAGCTTATCCTGTTAATATATCCCTCCCTTTAGCAACAATAGGTAAACTAAATATTATAAATTTTACCAAATCACAAATATTAACACATTGCAAAAAACCTGAATGAACTAAACAATTATAGAATTCATCTTTACCATGTGGCTAATTTTTTAAAAAATCCGCTCAATTAGAAACACAATTCAAAATAAATGGCGCTGTGACAACATTTCTCGAACCTCCGAAATTAGTTAAAAATTTCTTTAAGTATTTCTAGATAATTCTTTTGATATTTATTTAAAAGTTCGTTATAATGAAAACTAAATTTTTTAAATTGCCAAGTTAATTTATTTGCAGAAAAACCTCTTGATATCAATTTTTGGCTTAAGATTTTACATCTATTTTTAAAATCAATATAATTACTACAAATCCTTGCATAACGAAGTAACTGTGAGAAAAACGCTGAATATGTGATATTTGAGTGTATATTACTTTCAGGGAATGGGAAACTAATCACTTCAAAATCAAAATCATCCGTTTTATTATACATTTTAAAACTTAATTTATTATTATCACAAATATTAATATTTAAATCTAAGAAATGATCTTCATGACCAGCGCCATGACTAGGCTCAAGAATAAGCTCTGATGGATATATATTTTTAGAAATATCAATGAAATCCTTACAATTTAAGACCAAAATATCATCTAAATATCTTTTATTATTTGACAAAGCATGTTTTAAATTAATTGGATTATTCTTATCCATCATATATTTATATTCTAGTTGACTTAAAAACAAGTCAGCTATAAATGGGCTGGCATTCCCCCCCATGGGAATTCCCATAATTTGCTTGTACAAATCACCCCCAAATCTTATATAAGTATTGTATAAAACAAATTCCAATAACTCAAAAATCATATCCAAGCTGTAACATCTCAAGTTAACTGTAGTATTAAAGCAGTTTGTCCATATGGCTTTTTTATTATAACTGTCTATTTTTAAGAACCTTTTACTAGATAAGAGGAAAGATTTCTTTATAACAGTTTTTAAATTATCAAACACTAAATTAAGTGATAAATTAGTATACATTGTCGCAAAATCGAAAGACTCAATTCTTTTAGCTGAAACCATTGTTAAAGAATCTATCACCTGCAGTGAATTATTAACACTCCAATATGGATTAAAATTCGAAAATTTTTTAATACCAGAACAATAGGTTTTAAGTTTATTTACAATTTCCTTTAAAATTAAAGAGAGGTCAGTAGCAGCAATGCGGGTTGGACATTTAGCTGCTCCAGCAATAAACCGTGGTTTAGGGGGATTCTTATGAAATTTTACAGTCCAATATAGGAAAGGGAACTTTTTATCATTGTCATTTATTTTAATATTAAAATTTTTAAAAAGTATTTCTTCAGTCTTTTCAATTAAATTCTCATCCTCTATATTTACCTTTTCGTAAACATTAGTTGTGCATAACTCCCTTTTTAAGATATCACAATACAGCTTCTGACAAATTATGGCAAAATTATTATTAGCTTTATCCACTGGCACAATTACAAATTCATTCTTTAGATTAGCAATTGCTTGTTTAATCTTCGCATTATAAAATAATGATTTAGTGTTACTATTTTTTAAGTTAGAATATATTTTATTTCTTATTCTACTAATAATTAAATTCTTCCAACTTTGAAAACTCTCTTTATTTTTATTCTCTTTCTTACACCACTTATCAATAAATAAATCAAAATCATTTTCCAAGCCATCAAGAACACTCGATGGTTTCAGATGATGAGAAAGACGGAAATTAGCCCCTTTATTCATTATAATTTGAAGATCATCTTGCTTTATTATTGACAAGTCCCCTGTTATAACATGTTTGTAAGTAGGATTTACAAATGGGCCAAGTTGCTTACAATTACAAACCGGTTTCCAATTTATATCACTATCTAATCTTTTTAGTATTAAATTATAATTAAAAATAATTTGCCCAATAGTTTTTGAAAATTTATAAGTTAAAACTGGACTATCATTATAATTCAAATTACTAGGAAGGGCCTGTTTCACATGCCGCTGATTTAAAATTTCTGGTAAATTAATATCTTCAATCTGCTTACAAGTAAAATTAATAGGTAAATATAATCTGTTATCCTTATTACTAATCTTATCGAACTTTTTCTTTTTTGAAATAAATTTCGTTTTAGTTAGAATGCAAATTGTATCACATATTACTTTAAAATTATAATCAAGAGCTGTATTATTCTTAACAATCCAGAAAAGTTTGATTAAATTCCTCTTGGATAAATTATTTAGACATTTTATTACAGAAATCATACCCCTAGATTCAAGTAGCTGGCATAGATCTATAGAAAGCATATGTACATCTAATTCATTTTTTCTATTATTTTTCCTATGTCCTCTCGATCGTTTTTTACGTTTAGTAGGACAAGTAAAAGAAGGATGGTCCATAAAACCATCAATACATTTAACAACAACATGAGACATGTCACCATATTTTGCTACACGATCATTTAGCCCAAAAGGATAAGCTGTACCAAGAGTATGGATCCAGAAATCCTCCTGTTTACGTAGTCTATTATTCTTCTCTTCTTTATTTAAATTTTCTAATTCTAAATTTTCTAAAATTGTGACAGTTATATCTGATATGGAACATTTACCATTATTACAATGTTGAACTAGATAGTTATTAGTTTTTTCATTATTAACTGTTGTCTTATGTCCAGAAAATCTTTTATATATATTATTAGTTGTTTCCCCCACATATTGTAGGCAGCATTTATTACATTCTAATAGGTAAATTACATTGGTTGTTCTACAATTAACATTACCACGTAACTTGCATGCAAAATTTTTATTATACAATGTACTTTTAACAGAAGTCCGTGGGACAAAATGATCTTGGCAAAGAAAACAACGACTTTTACACTTACTAACTTTCAAAAAATCGTTCCGAGTTCCGAGGCTAATATTTGTGTTTTGTTGCATAAAAAGTTATTGAAAATAAATCCAAAACAAACCAACATCCAAATCAAAATCCAACAATCAAAGTCCAAAAAACATGCCAAGGTCAATAGGTCAATAAATACATAAACAAAAACATGAAATTTGCATAAGTGCCATCTCACCAATAATTAACAATATCAGGTTAAAAACCTGGACCAGGGTAAAGGTCTGTCGGGGAGAAAACTAAAAAAAAAATTTCTCCACCAGCACTGTTCT
>JAGXLU010000085.1 GCA_018334565.1 Halanaerobiales bacterium
AGGAATGGGAATAAATAACTCTTTTATTTTTCTTTTGGATAATATATAATTCATCTTCGACTGCATTAGGTTTCATATAAACACCATAAGAAACTTTTTCTAATTTATTTTCTTTTAAAAATAAATTTAAGTATTGTCGAGGGATTCCCTCTTTTTCAACCTCTTTAGTAAGGACTAATCCTTCTTTTTTTTCTAATAACTTTTCTAATTTATCTCTATAATTCATAGTTTCACCCTCTTTACTTTCACGCTTTAATTATACCTTAATTAAGCGTGAATGTAAAAAATATTTATTATGCTTTATATCAAGGATTTATTTAATATTGATTACCAATATTTTTCCGGAACAAATTGGCTTATACTCATTTATGTTAAAATTATGGTCTACTTATTTAAATTTATATCTCTATTTACCGGTTCAGGTGTCCAAATTACATAATTATTACTGTGAACCTCTCCCACCAAATCAAAAACAAGATTTTAAAAGGAGCTTCTATTACTTCACATATACCATAGTGGTTATATGCTACTAGATAGATTTAAACGAAGTTTTGTAATTAAGTTTCCACCTATTAGGTAACACTTATTCGTTTCGGGGGGTTCACAACCCCATTATCCCTAGCTCCATGAATGAGTTCAGGAATACATTTATCTTTTAGGTATTTCCTTAATATATTAAGGCTACCATTAATATCGCTATTAATAGAGGTCTTTTTACCTTTAAATAAACCCCTATACACTCTACGAGACTTGTTGTAATTAGATTTATTGATTTCTTCTAAATCAACAGCACTACATCCACTTGTATAAGATTCATTAATTTTAACAACATTAATACCTTCAAGTTTAGCCTTATACTCTATCATATTAACAAATCGTTGTACTGGTATTTGCACAAAAGATTTAATGGTGGAATTTTGTTTAATATTTTTAATATCACCGATAACAATAGTACCTACATTTTCATCTAATGCAATATTAATTATCTGCCTGCTTGCTTTATGCAGGTAATCTACTATATAGTTTCTTCTGTTAATTCTAAGGGCTTTAATCCTATTGGTGTTTTTAAACTTTTCACTACCAATCTGTTTCATTCTAATAGAGGATAATCGAGCTATTTCTTTATTATAATAAGCATTTTTAGACTTAAGGGGTTTACCATTAATTAAATAATTTTTATTACTATCCTTAAAAGTTATAGCAGCTAAATTATCTAATCCTGGATCAATGCTCATTACATTTTTACCATTATTATTTTTACATTCTTTATTATATACCACAATTAAATACCATCTATTAGAAACAGATCCCCTTTTAATCTTTATTTGTTGAATAGAATCCATATTTACAAAGCTTTGAACTTTATCAGAAAGCTCAAATTTAAGATTGTCCACTTTATACATAGATTTTATTTTTTTAGATAAAGATAATAAAAGATTACCGTTTTTAATTCTAATAGCATAGTTGGTAAATATAATTTCATTAGGATTAGAATCTAAATATTTATATTTTGGCGGTTTAGGCATCCCATTATATTTAGAAGGATTATTTTTATAATCATTTAAACTTTTAAAATATGATTTCCAGTTTTGAGCTAATAGTTTAAGACAGTGCTGCCTATTATGAGAATGTAGAAAATCACAATGCCAGTTATTTCTAAATTGTTCATCTAGTTTAGTATATACAGGTTTATTTTCTCCTTTATTAATAGAATAATTAACAATATTGTATAGTTTAGAGGTATGATAGCTTAATGTCCTGATAATATTTAAATTCTTGTGATTAATAGCTGGTTTAAACTTAAAAGATAGTTTCAGTTATTGGTTCACCTCCTTTGATAGAAATTATTAACTATATTGTAATATTTTGGTATAATTATATCATGATATAATTTAATTGTAAAATATTATTTTACAGGAGATGATATATGTGAATAACCGACTTAATAGTAATAGACATGCAAAATATAATTTAACTTACCATTTAGTTGTAGTAACTAAGTTTAGAAAAGAATGTATTAGTAATGAAATATATAGTGATTTAAATATTCATTTTAAGAGATTATTGAAAGGGAAAGGTTGTAAACTGTTAGAATTTGGTGGTGAAAAAGATCATATTCACATTATGTTTAGTACACCACCACAGGTGCAGTTATCAAAAGTGGTTAATAGTTTAAAAACAAGTACATCTAGGTTAATCAGAAGAGATTATGGTGATTATTTAAATCACTTTTATTCTAAAAAATATTTTTGGTCAAGAAGTTATTGTATTGTATCTACAGGTGGTGCTAGTATTGAGGTAGTTAAAAAATATATAGAAAATCAAGACCGTTGTAATTCATCTCCCCCTAAATCAAATTAAAGATTTAGAGGGAGTTTTCTTTCAACATTTTTGATAATATTAAGTACTTCGCTTCCGGTAATCTCTATATGCAGCAGAAAATCATCGATTATATCTTATTAATTTTACTTTTTATCCCGCCTACTGCCCTTATCCTTATCCTGTTTGTCTTTAAAACCCAGATGGGCAACTTGAAAGCAACCTTCTTTTCTATTTTGCCGGCCGGAATTGCCGCCCTCTGGACCTTAGGAATAGTTGGCTGGTCGGGCTTAGAGGTTTCCATAATAACTGTATTGGCACCAATATTTACAATTGTTATTGGTAGTGCGGATGGACTGCATTTTGTTTCTCATCTCCAGGAATCTTTAAAAGAAGGTAAAGATAAAATTACAAGTATCATAAAAACATTAAAAATGGTTGGTATCCCGATGATAATAACTACAGTTACTTCTATGGTCGGGTTTTTATCACTTTTGGTCATGAATACCCAGGCCATTTATGACCTTGCCTTATTTGCTTCATTAGGCATATTTTTAGCCGGGATTGCCATCTGGTTCGTACTACCTTTAATCCTATCTGAAAATATTGATGTCCCCTATAATATAAAAAGTAAAAAATTATTCACTTCAATTATAAAAAGACTCTGGGGTAAAGCTAGTATAGCAATTTTAATTTTGCTGCTCTTAATCGCTGCCTTTGGGATAAAACACATCAAAACTGAATTCAATATGCCCATGGTTTATAGAGACTTCACCTCTGTTCATAAAAGCTTTGAAAAAATCAAAGAAATAACCGGCGGCAGTTTACCACTTTATCTTTTAATCAACACCGAAGAAAACCCACTGGAAGAAAAATATGTCCAATCAATTCTAAAAATCCAAAAAGATCTAGAAAATGAAAATTTAGCAGCTAAAACAATGAGTGTTTATGATATTTATTCCCTGATATACAGCATCTTCATTAATACTGAAAAAAGAGAATATCCCAATATGACGAGAATTAAGATGATAAACCGGATGGCTTTTTCAGAAGGTGGATATAATCCAACTCAACAGTTCATAAACCAGGCTGAAAATTATACCAGGGTGTTTATCTTCCCTAAAAACTTACAGAATAAAACATTAGAAGATATTTCAAACTTCATAGGAAATAAAAAAGAAGAATTTGAGGGAATGAATATGAGCTTAACCGGGATCCAATACTTAATGCATGATCTTAATCAAAATATGTTGAATAATCAAAAAAATACATTAATTCTGGCCTTTATTTTAGTGTTTTTCCTCCTTCTAATTTCACTTAGAAAAATAATTCCCTCTATTATATCAATATTACCGATTGGTTTTACAGTCATTATCCTTTTCGGATTTCTAGGTATAAGTAATAT
>JAGXLU010000013.1 GCA_018334565.1 Halanaerobiales bacterium
AAATATTTAAAAGAAGTAAAACCAAAAGGCTATATCCTGAGGCCAAAGAAGTACTACCAGCATTAAAAAATGGTAAAGTTAGCGGAACATATCGGGCAATAAAAGCATATGCCTTTTAAATAAATCTGAAAGGGAGTTTATCTTAAATCCAAAAGTAACTTGACACTATCGTTGTCATAATATAGTTTGACACATATGTGAAAGTTTATTAAACTTAAGATATAATAAGGTATGTAAAGACAAGAGGGGGCATCATAACATGAAAGATAAATTAAAGATTTTATTTGTTTCACCTGAAGTATCTCCTTTTATTAAAACAGGTGGTTTAGCTGATGTAGCAGGAGCTCTACCGCGGGCACTTAAAAAGAGAGGACATGACGTACGGGTTGTACTACCTGAATATAAAAAAATAGCATACCAATATGTGGAACAGTTTGAACATATAACTGATTTCAAAATGAAGATGGTTTGGAGAGATAAATATGTAGGTGTAAATAAACTTGTATATAAAAATGTTCCCACCTATTTTTTGGATAATAAGTTTTATTTCTTCAGGGAATCTTTATATGAAAATGGTGATAAAGATGAGCAGTATGCTTTTTTTTCTAGAGCAGTCCTGGAAATGATCAATCAGATTGATTTTCAGCCCGATATTATACACTGTAATGATTGGCAGACGGGTCCCTTAAGTTTGATGTTGAAAGATAATTATCAGATTTATGACTTTTATAGGAAGATAAGAACTGTATTTTCTATTCACAATTTGGCATATCAAGGGGAGTTTGATCCGCATGTAGTTGGTGATGTTCTTGGTGTTTCTAATTATCATTTGACCTCTGGTAATATTAGACATGATGGTTTGGTCAATTACATGAAGGCAGGTATTATGTATTCAGACATTATAAATACGGTAAGCGAAACCTATGCCGAGGAGATCAAGTCCAGATATTATGGTGAAGGCCTGGATTATATTTTGCGGATGAGGGATAATGATTTATACGGTATATTAAATGGTATTGATTATGATGAGTTCAATCCTGCTGAGGACAAAAGAATTTACTATAATTATGACAAAGATAATTTAGAAGATAAGTATAAAAATAAGTTGGAATTGCAAAAAGAGCTGGGTTTAAAGCAAAATAAAGATAAACCCGTTTTTTCTATCATTTCAAGGCTGGTCGAACAGAAGGGTATAGATTTATTCCCGGCTATTATTGATGAAATGATGAACGAAGATCTGCAGTTTATTGTTTTGGGAACCGGGGAAAACGAGTATGAAGATTTCTTTAGGTATATACAATTAAGATATCCCGATAAAATAAGTGCTAATATAACCTATGATGCTGAGTTAGCTCAAAAAATATATGCGGGTAGTGATGTATTTATAATGCCCTCTCGTTTTGAACCCTGTGGTCTAGGACAGATGATAAGCATGCGCTATGGTACCGTACCAATTGTAAAAGAAACGGGTGGATTAAAGGATACTGTGGAGCCATATAATGAATATGATGATAAAGGATATGGATTTAGTTTTAGTAATTATAACGCACATGATTTACTTTTTACAATTAAGAGGGCTATTTCATTTTATCAAGAAGAAAACACATGGCGTAAGATTATTCGTCGGGCAATGGAGCAGGATTGCAGTTGGGAAAAGTCTGCTGTTAAGTATGAAGAGCTTTATAATAAAATACTAGTTGATAAACACCCAAATACAAAAGCTGAAAAGATTAATATCAACAAGGCTGATTTAGAAAATATAACTATTCTCTATGGGATAGGTAAAGCCTATGCTAAAAAGATAATTGAATACAGAGATAAAAAAGGAAAATTTACGAGCAAACAGGAGTTGATGAATATCAAGGGAATTGGAACAAGAAAGTATAAAAAGTTGAAAAATAAGATAACAATATAATGAGGTGAAAGCTTATGCCGGATCTCTGGTCACATATAATTGCAGGAGATATGGTTGTTAATGAGCTTAAAGACAGGGCTTTATGTAGGGTTATTTTAGATAACAGAAAACATTTTAATATGGGCTCACAAGGCCCTGATTTTTTCTTTTATGCTGATTTTTGGCCCTGGATAAAAAAGAAAAAAGGACCATATATGGGTCGAGTTATACATGAAGAAAAACAGGCAGAATTTGTTATTTCCGCCTTTGATATACTAAGAGAAAAAGAAGGAACCTTACATTATCCGCAAGCCCTGGCATATTTTATCGGATTTGTAACTCATCTGGTTTTAGATAAAAAGGCGCATAAGATAATCAATGCTGTAACCAATGATGATAAAGAGCATAAAAGATTTGAAATGGAACTTGACTGCCTGTTAGTAGAGAAATATTACAATACAAAGAGCTATAAATTGAACCCCACATCTTATATTAAAGCAGGAGAAAAACTTGACAGCTTAATAATAGATATATATTACTTAAATATCACAAAGCTTTATGATAAAAATATAGAGTTAAGTATTGTGAATAAGTCCTATCAGGATATGCTTAAATCTTTAAGAATATTATATAGTCCTTTTAAAATAAAAGCTGCTTTATTAGGTTTAATCAATAATTTTTTTTCGCTAAATTTAAACCAGTATATTTATGCTAATATTAATAGCTATAAAATTATAAGTCGAAAAGAAATAGAGCAAATTGAGGGGTTATTTCCCCGATATATTTCTGACAGTATGGAGCTTATTGATGGTTTAAGTCTTTACTTAAAACATGAAAAAGATAGAAATGAAGTAAAAAAGAAAATACAGAGTATAATTGTATGAATCTTTGATAGAAATTTGATTAAAATTGAATCTATTTTGTTTAATGTTTGAAAATGTGCTTATTTAAAAAAGTATGGTAAATTATTTTTTTTAATCCTGATTCAAAGCGTACTTCAGGAGATGTTTGTATATGTTATATAGAAAAAGATTTGAACTGATTTGTTAGTAAATTGAATGAAGGAGAATAAAAATGTGCGGAAGGTATTTTTTACAAATTTCTTTAGAAAAGTTAGAAAATAATTACGGCGCATTAAATATTTTATGCGAGACAAAAAAATACAAAAGGGAGGTATTTCCTTCTAATTTAGCACCCGTTATCTATAATAAAGAGAAACAAAGAAGCTTTTCTTTAATGAAATGGGGTTTTAAACCTTCTTTTTCAGATTCTTTAGTAATTAATGCAAGGAGTGAAACGGTCCATAAAAAGAAGTTGTTCAAAGAATCATTTCACACCAGGAGGTGTTTAATACCGGCTAATGGCTTTTATGAATGGAAAGACGAGGCTGGAAAAAGATTGAAACATTATGTAAATCTTAAAAACAGAGATATTATTTCACTGGCAGGTATTTATGATCGATTTAAAATTGAAGGATCAGAGGAATATGCATTTTGTATTTTAACCAAAGATGCTCCACCAGAATTAAGAGAAATACATGATCGCATACCGGTGATAATTAAAGAAAAGTTTACAGATGAATGGCTGGAGAATAAATTCACACCACGAATTTTTGAATACTTAAAATCAAAAGGTTTAGATTTCAAAATAAAAATATTATAAAAACTCAACAGATTAAAAAAATAGATAATTAGCAGGAATTAATGTATATAACATTGAATATATACATACAAGAGTCAATTTATTATTTTCATAGGCAAGCAAAAATAAGGAGGAGAGATTAAATTGAAAAAATTATTAACAATTCTTTTAACTTTAACATTAGTTATTGGTTTAAGTGCGGTTGGTTTAGCTGAAACTTATACAGTAGGTACTAGTGCCGGATTCCCACCTTTTGAATATGTAGAAGATGGTGAAATTGTTGGTTTTGATATGGACTTAATGAAGGCGATTGGAGAAGAAATGGGTTTTGAAGTTGAATTTAAGGACATTGCATTCGATTCACTAATTCCTGCTTTAAAAGCTGGTAATATTGATGTAGTGGCTGCAGGAATGACCATTACAGAACAAAGAGAAGAAAATGTTGACTTTACAAATTCATACTATTCAGCTGACCAGAGTATCATAGTTAAAGAAGAGTCAGGTAAAGATATTAGTGTATTATATGGAGACAATGATGTTAGTGTACAAACAGGAACAACCGGGGATTTATGGGTAACAGAAAAACTGGCAGATAAAGGTATATTAACTGGTGATATCAAAAGATATGACACCTTTGTGTTATGTGTTAGTGATTTAGTTAACGGCAATGTAGATGCAGTAGTATTGGATAGTCCTGTTGCTGAAAGATTTTCTGAAATCAGACCAGTTGAAATAGTTGGAATAATTGTCACCGGTGAAAATTATGGTCTAGCAGTAGATGAAGGCAATACTGAATTATTAGATATGTTAAATGAAGGTTTGAGAAAAGTGAACGAATCAGACAAGATGGCTGAGATTATCGACAAGTATTTCAAATAATATTTAACTAAAATATTATAGAGAGGATGTATGGCTTATCGGAAACTTAGAACTTATCTGGAGTTCCCTCCCTAATTTGCTGGGGGGAGCTCTTGTTACAATAAGGTTGACATTTTTTAGTTTATTATTGGGTCTTGCTTTGGCTATACCCATAGCTTTTTTACAAATATATGGTCCAAAAGTTGTACGTAGGTTTATAAGTGTATATGAACGAGTTGTAAGGAGCATTCCTTTATTGGTTATTTTATTTTTAATATTTTACGGTTTTCCGCGGGCAGGCATAAATTTTCCGGCCTTTGCAGCTGCTGTATTAGGAATTGGGATTAGAAGTTCTGCTTATCAGTCCCAGATATTTAAAGGAGCTATACAATCAATTAGTGGCTCTCAGATGAAAGCAGCCCTGTCATTGGGTATGACCAGTTTGCAGAGTTTTAAAAATATTATCCTTCCTCAGTCGATAAGAATTGCTATTCCTCCTATGGCCAATGAATCTGCAATAGTACTAAAAGATACATCTTTAGCTTATGCCCTTGGAGTAATAGAATTACTTAGGCAAGGCGGATATATTATTTCCACAACTTATCGACCTTTACCAATATATTTAGCTGTAGCTGGTGTTTATCTGGTAATGACTTTAACAATAAATATAACGCTAAACAAATTTGAAAAGAGATTGAAGATTCCTGGTATAGGCATAGAGGAGAGGGTAAGATGAGTGAAGAAAAAAAGACAATTCTTAAAATCGAAGATTTACATAAGAGCTTTGGCGATAATGAAGTTTTAAAAGGTGTTTCTCTGTCATTGAATAAGGGAGAAAACAAAGTCATCATAGGCCCCAGTGGTACAGGGAAAAGTACTTTATTAAATAATGTCAATAGATTGGTTCCGCCTGATAGGGGAAGGATATATTTAGATGGCGAAGAGATTACATCCCAAAATATTAATAAAATGAGACAGGAAATCGGTTTTGTATTTCAAGACTTTGGACTTTTCAATCATTTAACAGCTCTTGGCAATGTAAAAGTTGGTTTAACAAAAGTAAAAAAAATGGACAAACAAGATGCACAAGATTTAGCAATGGAAGAATTACGCAGAGTTGGTTTAGAGGAAAGTGCCGAGCAATATCCAGCCGAACTTTCTGGCGGTCAAAAACAGAGGGTTGGTATAGCACGTGCTTTGGCAATGCAGCCCAAATTAATTTTATTTGATGAACCCACTTCTGCTTTAGATCCTGAGCTTATTGGAGAAGTTTTAAATGTCATGAAGAACTTAGCAAAGGAAGGCATGACAATGCTGGTTGTAACTCATGAAATGGGTTTTGCTAGGACTGTCTCGGATGAAATTATTTTTATGGAGAATGGATATATTGTAGAACAGGGACCACCTAAACAATTATTTAATAATCCTGATACCGAAAGGACCAGAGAATTCCTCTTTAAACTAACTGAATTATATGGTGAGGGTGATGAGTAGTGGAAATTTTTGATCTTTTCATAGAAGCCTGGCCGTTATTGTTTAAAGGGGTTCAGTTAACATTGTTGTTAACTGTCATATCGATTATTGCTGGAACTACAATAGCTATCTTTTTAGCTCTTGGAAAGACATATGGTCCTAAATATGTTAAATGGCCGATTGTGGTCTTTATAGAGATAATTAGAGGGACTCCTCTTTTAGCTCAGTTGTTTATTTTGTATTTTGGTTTACCACCTTATGGCTTAAATCTTTCGGGATTTACAGTGGCCTTTATTGGTTTTACAGTTAACTGTTCTGCCTACACTGCAGAATATTTGAGGGGTTCAATTATGTCAATTGAATCCAATCAGCTGAGGGTTGCTCAGTCATTAGGCATGACTAAATGGCAGGGTATTTTCAATGTAATACTGCCTCAGGCTTTAAGGAGAGTAGTACCCTCCTGGACCAATGAATTTATTTATCTGTTGAAATACACCTCTTTAGCATATATGATTGGGACTCATGAACTAATGACTCAGGCCAAGTTTTTTGCCAGCAGAAATTATGAGTTTTTCAAGGTGTATTTAATTGTGGCTCTATTTTATCTAGTATTAGTTGTGTTCTTTACTAATATTTTTTCCTGGGTTGAAAGACAATTTAAGATACCCGGTTTTGAATTTGAGCATTAAACTTACATGCATTTAAAGTTTTTTGTAATTGAGCTCCCTTTTCTAAAAAGGGAGTTTAATTTTTGTACTATGTTTTTGTTTACATATTGTTTTAAAAACTAATTTTACTTTATGATGATTGTAAGCAGTTTGGGTAATTTGAAAAGGGCAGCATTTCCATATTTATTGCATCTTTATGTACTTTGTAATATAATTGTTTTAGCAAATGGAGGAGGTGGGTTTAAAATGCAGAAACTACTTGAAATAAGAGATCTTGATTTAACTCTTGATAAAGAAAGAATATTACAGAATATAAATTTAGATGTCAACCACGGTGAAGTTCTAGCAGTTATAGGGCCTAATGGCTGTGGTAAATCTTCCTTGGCATATACGATAATGGGCTTAAAGGGATATGAACAAAATGGAGGAGGGATCTTTTTTAAGGGAAAAGAGATAAGTGAACTATCAGTAACTGAAAGAGCTAAAAAAGGTATAACTTTAGCTTGGCAGGAACCCGCAAGATTTGAAGGTGTCTCAGTTAGAGAGTTTTTATCAATCGGTGCCAAAGCCAAGGGAAGAAATATTGATAATAAGGATTTAGATTGGGCTTTAAATGAGGTTGCTATTATACCAAATAAATATCTAGATAGAAATGTAGATGATACATTAAGCGGTGGAGAAAGAAAAAGAATTGAATTGGCCTCTATTTTATTGATGAAACCTGACCTGGTTATATTGGATGAACCAGATTCAGGAGTAGATGTTGTGGCATTAAATAATATAGGGGATGTGATTAATGATTTTAAGAATGAACAGATGGGTGTTATATTAATCACCCACTCCGATGAAATGTTAGAAGTTGCTGATAAAGCAGCTTTGATATGTGGAGGGGAAATATTTAATGTGGGTAATCCACAGGAGGTTAGTGATTATTTTAAATATCAATGTATCCCCTGTGAAGATGAGGACTTTGAAAAACATCAAGGGGTGTCTTCAAATGAATGATTATGAGATGATGGTTGATGCTTATAAAAAGGCTGGTGGAGAAGATGTTTTTTCTAACAGTGATACCGCTCATATGGTTTTAGAACAGGATAAAATTTTAGGTAAACATGAAGTTGAAGGATTGGAAATTAATGCAGAAAAAATAAAAACAAACACAATAGATGTTAAGCTAAGAATAAAAAAAGGATATCAGATTAAAAATCCTGTTCACATGTGTTTTGGAGTATTACCAAAAGAAGGCTTGCAAAAAATATTAATGGATGTCAATATCGAAAAAGATGCTTATGCGAAGATAATGTCTGATTGTGTGTTCCCTAATGCAACTGAGGTTAAACATGTTATGAAAGCAAATATTCATTTAGGTTCTAACGCCCATTATGAATATGAAGAAAATCACTTTCATGGCAAAACAGGTGGAGTAGAAGTTGTGGCAAAATCTAATATTGAGATGGATGAAGGCAGCGAAATATTAACACTTTTTACCTTAAGAAAGGGTAGAGTTGGGAAAATTGATTTTGATTATGAAGCTGACCTTGCAGAAAATGCCAAAGTTGAGATGTTGACCAGAATAAGTGGATATGAAGATGATCAGGTAAAGATTAGAGAAGCAGCTCGCTTAAATGGCAGGAATGCCCGCGGTCTTTTGGATTCAAAGATTGCTATGGCGGATAATGCTAAAGCAGAAGTATATAATGAGTTAACAGCAAACGCCCCTGATGCAAAGGGACATGTAGACTGTACTGAAATTATTAAAGACAATGCTATAGCAAGAGCTGTTCCCATTGTTGAAGTCAGCCATCCAGAAGCTAAAGTTACACACGAAGCAGCTATTGGGAGTGTAGACAGTGATCAACTGCAGACCTTAATGGCCAGAGGTTTGGATGAGGAAGAGGCATCTGATCTTATAATACAAGGTCTTTTAAAAGGTTAAATATGTTGGATATAATTAATTATAGGGGTGTATAAAACGATCATTATAACGTCCAATTATATACAATCAGAATATTTATTTCATCAAATATGATTAAAAAGGTGGATTACTATTTATTTGGATAAATACCTACAAGCTAATTTCATTTAATAATTTCTACGTAAGGAGTGAGATCAAATGGGAAAAATTAAATTATATAAATTTGTGATTATATTATCATGTCTGTTAATTTCTTCATTATTTTTGGGTAATTTTGTTAATGCGGCTCCTCAAAAAATAGTCATACAGACACCTCCAGTTCCTGCAGCCCTGCCGTTGTTGAGAATGGAAAGTTTGGGTGAACTTGACAACTTTATTGATCTAGATGTAAAAGTTTCTTCTGATCATCAAAGGGCAATATCTTTGATATCTAAAAATGAAATTGACTTTATGATTACAGGTGCCAATGTGGGTGCTAAAATTTATAATAAAGGAATTGATGTTAAATTAGTGAATGTAAATACCTGGGCGATTGATTATCTATTAACAAATGGTTTTAAGGCAGAGCAGTGGTCAGATTTAGAAGGTAAAACCTTAAGCTTACCTTTGAAGGGTGGCCCTCTGGATTTCTTAGCCAGATATTTATTAAAGGCCAATCAAGTTGATCCCGAAGAGGTAAAATTAATATACAGACCTCTACCCAATGGAGCTAAATATTTTATGACAGGTGAGGTTGATTCCATTATATTACCGGAACCTCTTGTTTCAAAAACCCTTACCCAAAATAGTAATTCTTATCTATCCTTTGATATTCAAAAAGAATGGGCTAAGTTAAATCAAGGAGATGAGCGAGTACCTTTTGTAGGATTATTTGTTGGTGAGAATTTTATGAAAGAGTATCCCGGGTTAACAGATATAATAGCTGGTAAGTTTATTGAAGGTGTAAATTATTACAATAACAATCCAAAAGAGGCAGTTTCTGATGCTTCTAAATATTTCAACATACCAAAACCAATAATGGAGCAGGCCTGGAATAGGGTTAATTTAAATATATATCCCGAGTCAGAAAGTAAAGAATTAATAAACAATTATTTTAATCACATATTGGATATATATCCTGAAATGATAGGTGGTAATTTACCAGATGAAGAGTTTTATTACTAAAAGGATAAAACGAATATTATTGGGCACAACCGGTTTTTTGGTTGTGCTTTTAATCTGGATTTATTATGCCAGACAGATCAATCCTTTGATTTTACCTTCTCCTGTAGAAACATTTAATGCTTTCATTAAAATATATAGGAGTGGGAATTTATATCATAACTTAATAATCACCATCCAACGTACTTTAATTGGATATGGTTTAGCTTTATTTATTGGATCTATATTGGCTTTATTATTGAACAAATTTAATGTGCTGTATATTATGAGTAGACCTATCATTACTGTTATCCAAACAACTCCACCGGTGATTTGGCTTGCCCTGGCGGTTATCTGGTTTGGGATTGCTGATAATCTTACACCAATATTCCTTATATTCGTAGTGACTTTGCCGATAATTTTTGTTAATTTATTTGAAGGAATCCAGGACATTGATACTAATTTAATTGAGATGGCGAAAGTATATAATGCAGATCAAAAAGAAATATTATTAGATATCTTTATTCCTTCATTAGTTCCTTATATTTTTTCTTCTTTAAGTATTGGACTTGCTTTTGCCTGGAAATCAACTATTTTTGCTGAATTTTTAGGTTCCAATAGAGGGGTAGGATTTGCTTTAAGTATGGCAAATAGCAATCTTAATACAGATATATTATTTGCATGGGCTATCGTCTTAATAGTGATGATGTTAATAGTAGAATATTTAGTTATTAAACCCGTTCAAACAAGGGTAACCAGGTGGAAAAAAAATGCATAAAATATTGGAATTCAAAAATATTTATAAAAAATTTGAGAACCTCAAGGTTTTAGAAGATGTATCTCTTCATGTCAATAAAGGTGAAATCGTTACTTTACTAGGACCTTCTGGAAGTGGTAAAACAACACTTTTTAACATTGCGGCTAAAATTATTCAACAGGATAGAGGACGGGTGTTATTTGATAGAGAATTAAGGACAGGATATGTGTTTCAGGAATCCAGGCTTCTGCCCTGGCGTACTATTAATGAAAACTTTTATTTTGTGCAAAAAAATTTTTTAAACTATGATAATGCAAAGAGCATTATGGATAGTCTATTGAATTTGACTAATCTAGATCATATCAAAGAAAGTTATCCGGCCGAATTAAGTGGAGGAATGAAACAGAGGATTGAAATTTTGAAATCAATTTCAATCAAACCCAATTTCTTAATTATGGATGAACCGTTGAAATCTGTTGACACTCAAACCAAAGTTAATCTAAGGAATTTGTTATTAAGGTTACATATAGAAAGAAATATTGATATGTTTATAATTACCCATGATCCGGAGGAAGCAGCCCTAATGTCGGATAGAATATATGTTTTATCAGACAAACCCGGTATTATAATAAAAGAATTTAAAATAAATGTTAAAAAAGAAGACAGAACTCTAAAGCATGATCAAATATACGGGATTATTAATGAAATTGTCAATATTTTTATAGACTTAGTAGATGATTACAACTGGAATAGTTCCCATGTAGATTCTTAAAAACCATGAAATTATGTTATAAATATTATTAAACAACTATTTAAAAAAACACTCAAAAAACAATAATATTTTAAAAGGGGGATAATAACTTTAATGTCTAAAACAAGTATTACAATCATTGGAGGAGGAACAGGAGGATATGTTGCTGCAATCAGAGCTGCCCAATTAGGAGCAGAGGTTAATCTTATAGAGAAAGATAAGTTAGGAGGGACCTGCCTTAATTGGGGATGTATTCCCACTAAGGCCTTAGTTTATTCAGCTCAAAAATATTCTGAAATGAAAGAAGCAAAAAGATTTGGAATTGAAGCTAATAATATACAATTGAATATGAAACGTGTTATCAAAAACAAGGATACTGTTGTTAAACAATTAGTAAGCGGAGTTGATTTTCTTTTAAAAAAGAATAATGTCAATCTTATAAAAGGTGAAGCAAACCTGTCTGATAAAAACACTGTTTTAGTTAAAAATAATCAGGGAAATGAAGTTATTAATTCTGACTATATTATTTTGGCAACTGGTTCCAAAGTCAAAAAGGCTCCCATAAAAGGTATAGATATCCAGGGAGTTTTAACCAGTAAAGAAGTTCTTGATGTCGAGGTATTACCCGAATCGATAGCAGTGATTGGCGGGGGAGTTATTGGAATGGAATTTGCGTTTATTTTTTCTAATTTTGGAGTAGATGTCAATATTTTAGAATATTTAGATGATATACTTCCCGGTACTGATAGTGAAATTACTTCCGAAATAAGTTCTATAGCCAAGAGAAAAAGAATAGATATTACAACCTCTGCTGAAGTTAAAGAAATATCAAAAGAAGATGATTATTACAAAGTTAAATACCTAAAAAATGGAGAAACTAAAGAGGTTAAGGCTGAGAAAATATTAGCTGCAACAGGAAGAGAAGCTAATTTTGGAGGGTTGGACTTAGAAAAAATAGGGATAAAAAAGGAGAATAATGGTATTAAGGTAGATGAATATTTAAAAACTACTGTAGATAATATATACGCTGTGGGAGATGTTACTAACAAGATACTTTTAGCCCATGTTGCTTCCCACCAAGGGGTTATAGCGGTGGAAAACATAATGGGTAAAGAAAGGAAAATAGATTATGATGTAGTACCTTCAGCAATTTTTACTGAACCTGAGATTGCACAAGTTGGACTGACAGAAAAAGAAGTAAAAAAACAGGATATCAACTATAAAATAGGTAAATTTCCTTTCAGAGCAAATGGAAAAGTCAAAACGATGAATAAAAGAAAGGGCTTTATCAAAATTATAATTAGTGAAAAAGACCATATAATACTAGGCTGTTCAATTATAGGAGTACATGCTACTGACTTAATCCACGAATTAACCCTGGCAATGAACAATAATATTAAAGTAGAAGAAATTATCAATACAATTCACGCTCATCCTACTACCTCAGAGGTTATTCATGAAGCAGCTTTAGATACGTTAGGGGAGGCTTTACATTATGTCCGAATTAATAGATAGGATCAGAAAAGGAATTAAACATTCTAAAATTATTCATTCTAATTCATACAATCCATGGTATAATTTGGCTTTAGAAGAATATTTATTGAATAATACAAAAAGAAATGAAGTAATTTTATACCTCTGGCAGAATGAAAATACTGTTGTTATAGGGCGCAACCAAAATGCCTGGAAAGAATGCGACTGTAAATTATTAGAAAAAGATGAAGGCAGATTAGCCCGCCGTCTTTCAGGTGGGGGAGCGGTATACCATGATTTAGGAAATTTAAATTTTACATTTATTATGGATAAGAAGTTATATGATATTCATACCCAGCTTAAAGTAATACTAAATGCTGTGAGAGATAGCGATATTGAGGCAGAGTTTTCCGGCAGAAATGATCTAGTAGTCTCTAAAAAAAAGTTTTCTGGTAATGCCTTTTATTACAGTACCCAGGCTGCTTACCACCATGGGACCATCTTGATTGATACTGATTTTAAAAATATGGTTAAATATCTTCAGGTTTCCAAAGAAAAAATAAAATCGAAGGGGATTGAATCAGTAAAATCTAGGGTTATTAATCTCAAAGAACTTAACCCCGAGCTTTCTATTGAAAAGATGAAAAAAGAACTGGAAAAATATTTTGCAGATCTTTATCAGATAAATCCTGACAGGGAGATCATTGCTCCAGATCAAAATGAAAAAGTCAGCAAACTAAAGGATAAGTATTCTGCCTGGGAATGGAGATATGGAAAGGCTCCTGATTTTGATATTAAATACAAAAAAAGATTTGAATGGGGAGATATCAACCTTGGACTAAGTTTACAAAAAGGGATAATTAAAGATGCCAAAATCTATTCAGATGCCATGAATGCCGATTTAATAGAAGACATAGCTGATAATTTAAGTGGAGAGCAGTTTAAGATTTGTTCCATTGAAAAATCAATAAGGCAAGTTAAACATGAAAAAAAAGATCTGATCATTATAGATGATTTAATAGACTGGTTGAAAAACAAAAGGATATAAGAAGATTTAAACCAAGTTTATCAAGAAGGTTTTTAAAACAGATAAATAATTATATTATAAAAGGCTGGACTGCTTTATATGCTTATAATTATTATATTAAATTTAATGAAGGCTGCTTGAAAGATATCAACTCGGAAATACAAAGAAAAAAATGGAAATAGTAATTTATACTATTAATAAAATAGGATTAAGGAGAAAGTTATGGAAATTATTGTAGATCGAATAAAAATGAAATTTACTTCAAAATAGCACGCATATTCTAAAGGCAAGCTTATCAGATTTTATGTGCTAAATTCTATAACATCTTAAATTTGTGAACTATTGGTATTTTCATGCAAAGAGTTGGTTTTTTCGGTGTTATTAATTAGCCTATTGAAGAGATAGAAGCATGGTTTGTAAAGTTACAAGAAAATTAATTAGCAAAATATTATATTATATTACATAAAAAATTCAAACATAGAAGGCTCGGTTGGGATATTGAGATTTTACCCTAATCATAAAGTAAAGGTCTGTCGACAGAAGCTCTATAGCTGCTTATAGATTATATTTTTGAAAAAGAAAAAGAAATTGATTCGGTTTGGTCTGAACCATCGAAAAATATACGTCTGCCAGAAGTTTGTACACTAGATGTGGATTAAAAGAAAGTAAAAGACTGGATAATATGAAATTAGCCGAATCTTATTGGGAGTTAAGTAGAGGAAGATGCAATTCTAATAAATTATAGGTATGTCTATAAAAGTTATCAAAAATTTTTGTGCATATATATCACAGGGGATTTAATTTTTCAAGTTTTAATAAAATCGGAGAATAATAAATTATCTTAGAGGTTAATATAAGATCAAGAGGATATAAATGAATTAAACCCGACTTTTAAAGCCGGGTTTTGAACTTTACTAAAGTATATTCATGTTAATATCACAAGAAGGACAGACTGCTTTTATATATCTATCTTTATCACCTTTTTTAACGCTTTCAGATATAATTCGTTCCTTTTCGCTATAGTTGTGTGCGCAATTATGACAGTATATATCACCACATTCTTCACATTTATAAAATTTGCCTTTACGGTAAGGTGCTCCACATGTTTTACATCTCTTATCAACCACAATTAACCCTCCTTTTTGTTAACTACTTTATATTTATCATTATAGGATATATCCTATAATTAAAAATAGTAAGTGTTATACAATAACAATTATCAATTTAATTTAGCAGGATTTATTAACCAAATAGGGAAATGTATATATAATAAAATGAACTAAAGGATGATATAATGGATAAAATTAAGGTAATGACAGTTTTTGGTACCAGACCAGAAGCAATTAAGATGGCACCGCTTATCAAAGAATTAAAACTGAATAAAAATATTGAATGTGTAGTGACAGTCACTGCCCAACACCGGGAGATGTTGGATCAAGTATTGAATCTCTTTGAGATTAGAACAGATTATGATTTAGATATAATGTCTAATCAGCAGACCCTGGTTGATATAACTGTTAATGTGTTAAAAAAGCTCGATTTGGTAATAAAAAAAGAAACACCGGATTTAATATTAGTACATGGGGATACGACCACTACTTTGATAGGAGCCCTATCTTCTTATTATAATCAAATTGATATTGGGCATGTGGAGGCAGGTTTGCGAACAAATAACAAATATTCTCCCTTTCCTGAGGAGATGAACAGACATTTAACAGGCGTTCTAGCTGATTTGAACTTTGCTCCTACCATTAATAATAAAAAAAATCTTTTAGAGGAAAATATATCAGAAGATAAAATATTTGTAACAGGCAATACAGTTATAGATGCTATAAAAGAAGTTGTTAAAGATAATTATCAATTTCAAAATGAAAATTTAAAAGAAATTAATTGGCAGGGAAAAAAAGTAATTTTAATGACCGCTCATCGAAGAGAAAATATCGGGAAAGGATTTAAAGAAATATTTAAAGCTGTCAACACTATAATTAAAAATAATCCAACAGCTGAATTTGTTTTTCCGCTTCATCTTAACCCTCTGGTCAGGAAAGCCGCCTATAAGTATTTAAAAGCAAATGACAAAGTTCACTTAATTGAACCACTTGTATATGAAGAATTTGCAAATTTGATGAACCGTGCTTACTTTATTATGACGGATTCCGGTGGAATTCAGGAAGAAGCACCGGGATTGGGTAAACCGGTATTAGTTTTAAGAGATACTACAGAAAGACAGGAAGCAGTTGAAGCTGGTACTGTAAAAAAAGTGGGGGTAAAGGAAAAGAATATAGTTAGAGAGGCTGACAGGTTGTTTAAAAACAGGAAGGCATATCTACAAATGGCAGAGGCAATCAATCCTTATGGGGATGGAAAAGCTGTCCAAAGAATTGTTGATTTTATTTTGTTTCGATATAAATTGAAGGGGGTTAAACCTGAATCTTTTCAGGGTGGTTAAAATGTTTAAAGAAAAAAATAATTTCGCAAAAAAAAGAGAGAAAATGGTTAAAAAACAGTTAAAACCAAGAGGTATAGATGATGAAAATGTTATTAGAGCATTTAAGGAAGTACCTAGAGAAAAATTTGTGCCTGACCACCTAAAGGAATATTCATATCAGGATGGGCCACTACCTATTGGAGATAACCAGACAATTAGCCAACCCTATATAGTTGCGGAAATGGTTCAGGCCTTACAATTGACAAGAGAAGGTGTCGTTTTAGAAATAGGGACTGGTTCAGGTTATGAAGCGGCGATATTATCCAAAATTGCCGAACATGTTTATTCTGTTGAAAGAATTCAAAGTTTGGCTGATAAAGCGAAAATGATATTAGATGAATTAAACTATCAAAATATAACAATCGAGATTGGAGATGGAAGTTTAGGATGGCCTGTTGGGGACAAGGTTTTTGATGGTATTATTGTAAGTGCTAGTGCTCCTAAAATACCGGAAAGTTATAAAAATCAGCTTAAAATAGGTGGTAATCTTGTGATTCCAGTGGGTAGTAAGGCATCACAAACTCTTTATAAAGTCAAGAAAAATTCAATAGAAAATTTAGAAAAGATTAACTTAGGTTATGTAAGGTTTGTACCTTTAATAGGAGAACAAGCCTGGTAAAGGAGGTAATTTATTTGTCAGAGGATATAAAGGCGAAAATCTTAAGAGATACTGTAATAGTAAGCGGTCATCCCAGGAGTGGAACTTCTATTACCTGTCAACTTGTGGAAAGTGCAGGTATAAAATTTCCTTCTGATTATGAAGGCGATGAATATAATGCATCCGGCTATTATGAATTAGAGGTCAGCAAAGATTTATCAAAAAAATTAATCGAAAAAGCAATGACAATAAAGAACACAATTAAAATCAATCAGGTTATAGAAAAGTTGAATACCGAAAAAGGTGTTTCCGGCTTAAAATTAGTAAGGATTCCTGTAATATTTTTCTACCGACATTTAGCAGATAAAATCAGAGCAGTATTTATTTTTAGGAATCCAGCCGATGTCAAAGCCAGTTTATTAAGAAGAGGAATTTCAAGTTTTACACCTAGTTGGTTTGACAATAACAATGCATTGATTGCTGCTTATGAAAATATACCGAACAGCATTTTAATAAGTTATGAGAGCCTTCTATCTAAAAATGATGGCGTAAAAGAATTATTCAAAAAGATCGATTTAGATATTGATTTTTCCTTAATAAAAACGGGCCAAAGATCGCAAAAACACAGTAAAATAATATTAAAAGATAAGGAAATAAGGTTATATGAGAGATTAAAAGAATTGGAATCAGAAAATTTAAAGGAGAGTGAATAAAATGGATATTTATCAATTTGCAATTAATTTTGAGAAAGAAAATAGAGAATATTACGAAAAATGTGCTGAAAAAACTGAGGACCAGTCCATAAAAAGTGTATTTTTGGAACTATCTGCTGAAGAGGCAAAACATGAACGTATTGTTAGAGAATTAAGAGATAATAATGAAATAGAAGATCTAGAATTTGACATTATTCCAAAAGTCAATGAGGTCTTTTCTCAAATTAAAGAAGGTATGCCCGATAAAGTAATGCCAACAGAACAGGCTGATATATATGATAAGGCTTTAAATATGGAAGAGAAAAGCAAAGATTTTTATTCAGAAAAAGCTAAAGAGGCTAAAGATGACAGAGTTAGCGAGGTTCTGGAAAGATTGGCAAAAGAAGAAAAAAAACATGAGGATATAATAAGGAGTATAAAAGAGCTGGTTAATAGGCCAAATACATGGTTGGAAGATGCAGAGTGGTATCACTTGGAAGATTATTAATAATAAAATAATAAGAATGGGGGCAGCTGTTTTACAAGCAGTTGCTTCTTGAAATTAGAATAGTTAATGTTAGGAGGTCAAAAATATGGATTTTAATCTTTTAGTGGGTGGTCAGGCCGGGCAGGGTCTCAAAACTGTTAACAGTATTTTAGGCAAGGTCTTATTTAGAGAGGGTTTTAATATCTTTTCTTCCAGTGATTTTATGTCCAGGATAAGAGGTGGGCATAACTTTATGCAATTGAGGATTAGTGATCAAAAGCTATATGGACCTGATAATGAAATTGATTTGTTGATTGCCCTAGATAAAAAAACAGCCAAAATACACAAAGAACAACTGAAAGAAGATGGGATTGTACTAATAGATGGTAAAAGTGAAATAATAGACAGCAGAGCCATACTAGTACCCGCTTCAGTTATTGCTAATGATATAAATCCTAAAGGAATTAATACGGTCTTTGTGGGAGCGACTTTAAAGATGATGGGACTTGATTTAGAAAATGCTGAAGAGATATTACCTGATTTCTTTGTAGATGAAATCTTGGAAGATAATATTAAATTATTAAGACGGGGATATAAAGCTGTAGAAAAGATATATGATAACTTGAAGAAAAATGTGACGGGAAAAGAACCTGAGATATTTATTGATGGAAACTCTGCCTTAGGTTATGGAGCTTTAAGCGGGGGTTTAAGTTTTTATTCTGCCTATCCTATGTCACCTTCAACTGGTATTATGAACTTCTTAGCTCAGCAGCAAAAAGATTACGATTTGGTGGTTGAGCAGGCTGAAGATGAATTGGCAGCAGTTAATATGGCTATGGGAGGCTCATACACTGGTATTAGATCAATGTCGGGGACTTCTGGTGGTGGCCTGGCTTTAATGAATGAAGCTATAGGAATGGCCGGTATTTCTGAGATACCATTAGTTGTTGCTGATGTGCAAAGACCTGGACCGGCTACTGGCCTGCCAACCAGAACGGAACAAGGCGATTTACTTTTTGCTGTTAATACAGCCCAGGGTGAATTCCCTTTAATGGTTATTGCACCTCGGGATCATAAAGATTTGTTTTATAGCAGTTTTAGAGCTTTAAATATTGCTGATGAATATCAGATTCCAGTAATATTATTAAGTGATCAATTTAATGCTGATTCTAGCAAAAACATTCCTGAATTTGATTTTGAATCACTTGAAATAAAAAGAAACTTAATAAAAAAAGCAGACTATGGAAAAAAAGAATATAAAAGGTATGAATTTACCGATGATGGGATATCACCGCGAGCTTATCCGGGCCAATTGGAAGATGGACTAGTTTTAATTGATAGTGATGAGCATGATGAAAAAGGCCATATTGTTGAAGATGGAGAGATGAGGAAAAGGATGGTTGACAAAAGAGCTTGCAAACTAGAAAAATTAATAGAAAAAGATTTAAATGAACCAGAATATTTTGGAGAAGAAGATATTGAATATCTGCTTATAACCTGGGGCTCTTCCTATGGGCCTGCTAGAGAAGCTTTTCAATTACTACAAGCTGATGGTATCAAGGTAGGCTTATTAAGTTTTAATGATGTATGGCCTCTGCCCAAAAACAAGTTAAAAAATCTGGCAGAGCGGGTAGAATTAGTCACAGTTGAAATGAATTCTACCGCCCAATTTAAATCTCTCATTGCGTCTGAAACTCTTCTTGATGTTGAACACGATATTTTAAAATATAGCGGGAGACCTTTTACAGGTAAAGAAATCTATAATAGATTTTTAGATGAGGTGATTGATAATGGTTAATGAACAAGAGTTTACAATAGCTGCTGAAACCGCCTGGTGCCCAGGCTGTGGCAACTTTCCTTTGAGGAAGGCCTTATCAGAGGCCTTACAGGAGATGGATTTAAAGCCGAGCCAGGTTGCAATATTTTCCGGGATAGGTCAGGCTGCCAAGGTGCCCCATTATATAAAAACCAATGGTTTTAATGGTTTGCATGGTAGATCTTTACCTCCTGCTATAGGGGCCCGTGTCGGTAACCATAAGTTAAAGGTAATTGTTGAATCAGGTGATGGATGTACTTATGGAGAAGGCGGTAATCACATTCTTCATAATATTCGAAGAAATCCTGATCTTGTTCATCTTGTACATGATAATCAGATTTATGGATTAACCAAAGGCCAGGCTTCTCCTACTTCAGAAGAGTCAATAAAGACTGGTATACAGGTTGAGGGCACAACGTCTGAACCCTTCAAACCGATACAATTTGCAGTTGGCATGGAAGCGAGTTTTGTGGCCAGAAGTTTTGTAGGTCGGCAAGACCATCTAAAAGAAATGATCCAGAGAGCTATGAAACACAGGGGTTATGCTTTAATTGATATTTTGCAGCCTTGTGTATCTTTTAATAAAATCAACACATATCAATGGTATGATAAGCGAGTGTATAGATTATCTGAAGATTACGACCCCACCAATTTAGATGAAGCCTTTAAAAAATCGAGAGAATGGGGCGATAATATACCGATTGGAGTAATATATAAAAATGAAAAGAAGACCTTCAGGGATAGGTTATTATTAGAAGATGACCAACCACTGGTTGAAAAAGAATTTGAGTCTGGAGATGCAGATAAAATAATGGAAAAATTTAAATAAAAAAAGGTTAAGGGGGGGTTCCCCCCTTATTTAAAAAGGTGATTTTATGAAAGCAGATCAGAGAAGAAAAAAATTATTAGTTAGGTTAAAAGATAATGCACAGCCACTTACCGGGGCAAAATTAGCTGATTACTTTGGTGTTACAAGACAGGTAATTGTTCAGGATATTGCCCTTTTGAGAGCAAAAGGGCATGATATTTTGGCAACTTCTCAGGGCTATCTCTTAAAGGATAATCTTGGCATAAAAACATACAGCAGAAAAATAGCCTGTAAACATAATAAAGATAATGTAAAAGAGGAGTTAATGATTATAATAAAACATGGGGCTAAGATCAAAGATGTTAAAGTCGAACACCCAATTTATGGTGAAATATCAGGTATGTTAATGCTACAGAGTTCTGAAGATGTAGAAAAATTTTTGAGTAATACAAAAAAATATGATGCCTCTTTATTATCTTCTCTAACAGATGGCATCCATCTACATACAATAGAAGCCATAAATGCAGATGTTTTAGATGAAATTATAAAAGAACTAAAAAAGAAAGGATTTTTACTTGAAGAATAATAATTTTTTTTACATCTATGTGTATATACACTTGACTAAACACTTAGACTAAACTATAATTTGTAAAAAGGAGTGGTTTTATGGATAAAAAACAACTTAAGAAAAAGAGAATTTACTGGGTTTTATGGTTAGTGGCTTTAATTCTATCAGCCTATTTTGTCCCTTTTGTTTTATTAAGAAATGTAAATCAGATTGAAGCATCATTTTTATTCTGGACTATCTTTGCTATTTTAGCAATAATTTCAACGATCAAAATCACCTCATACTGGAGTGAATAATTAATGAATAGTTTTTATGTATATTTAGCTGTAATTATTTATGTCTTATTGGGTTTTTACATAGCATATAAATCAAGACAGGGCATGAAGCAAGGAGTCATAGAATATTTTTTAGATAACCGCTCTACGGGAGGCTTGGTTTCAGCTCTTTCTTACAGTGCAACAACTTATAGTGCTTTTATGATGATAGGTTTAGCCGGTTTTACATATTCAGGAGGGGTAGGAGCCCTTGGTTTTGAATTGATCTATCTAGCTGGTCTTTCTCTAGTAGCTTTCTTTGGTCCAAGGTTCTGGTTGGTTGGTAAAAAATATGGTTATGTAACACCCTATGAAATGTTGGGAGATAGATTTGAAAATAAATGGGTGGCTATCTTTTCAGCCATCTCAGCCTGTATATTTTTGATCCCATATTTATCTGTTCAGCTGATGGGCATTGGTTATCTAATGAATGGTTTATCGGGAGGAGAAATACCCTTTCTTGTTGGAGTATTAATAGCGGCTTTATTAGCTATTTCATGGGCAATTATTGCTGGTATGCGTTCTGTTACATGGACGGATTCCTTACAGTCCCTTATTATGATAGTTGTTAGTGTGGTGATATTGTTCTATATTGTTTACAACCAGTTAGGAGGATTCCTTGCCTTTTTTAAAAGTCTCGAAACAGAACATGCAAACTTCTTGTCAGTACCCGGACCCGGATTTTTTAATTTTCAGGCCTTTTTGGGTTTAACATTACCCTGGTTTTTCTTTTCAATATCTAATCCACAGGTCAGTCAAAGACTGTTTATCCCCAATTCTTTAAAAGCTATGAAAACCATGATTAAGGGTTTTTTAATATTTGGATTGGTTTATACATTAGTATCTGTACTCTGGGGATTTGGAGCAAAAATACTCATACCTGGTTTAGAACAAGCTGATTTAGCTACTCCAGCTCTGTTAGGTTCTGTTCATGTTCCAGTTATTCTTGGTTTAATAGCGATGATTGGGATTACAGCTGCCGCAATTTCCACAGTAGATTCTATTATGTTAACTTTATCTTCACTAATTGTCAGAGACTTAATGCAGTCCCGTGAAGAATATTCTGATAAAAAACAACTTAAAATTGGTAAAATAGTAATATTTATTATTGCAGTTATTGGGATTATTTTTGCCTCCCAGCAGTTAGACTTAATTGCGACTTTGTCGGTGGCTTCTTCAGTTGGTTTAATGGTGGTGGTACCTACAATATTTGGAGCTTTTTTTTGGAAAAGGGCTACAGCCGTAGGATCACTAACAAGTGTTATTTTGGGCTCTTTTACCGCCTTATATCTTCAATTTTCTAACATTAAGCCCCTGGGATTTTGGCCGGGAGTATGGACCTTAATTATTAGTTTGATATCTTTTATTGTGATCAGCTTATTTACTGAGCCTCCCAGAAAAAAAGCAGAGGAATTTATGGGCTATTTAAATAAAGAATTGGAAGATAAAAATATACTCTAAAAAAGGGTTATTTATGATCTATATTTAAATAAGTATATATAGATATAATTTTTAATATTGGGAGGAAGAGAGAAAATGAGTATGGAAAAAACTTTTTTAAATTCATATTTGTATATATTTGTAATTATATTTTTTATTGTTGTTTTTTCCAGTAATAGTGCATTAGCTGATCAGATTAATACAGCTGTTACAATAGTACCACAAAAACAATTTGTTCAGGCTGTTAGTGGTCCAAATAGTCAGGTTGTAGTGATGATTCCTCCTGGATACAGCCCGGGGAATTATGCGCCTAAACCTTCTGAGTTAACCAGGTTATCAGATTCAAATATATATTTCTCGATTGGTGTACCGGCTGATCTACAAAATATTTTACCTAAAATTAAACAGTTCAATCCTAATATAGAGATAACCAGATTGGCAGAATTGGTTGGTGAGAAATATGAACCCAGGACATTTTCTAATGGAGGAACAGATCCTCATATTTGGTTATCATTAAAGAGGGTTTCTTATATTATAGAAATAATTAGAGATGAATTTATAAAATTGAATCCGAACAGGGAAGAGTTTTATAGGGATAATACTGAAGATTATCTTGAAAAGATCAAAAAAAATGATCAAAAAATTAGGGAGATTATAGATAAAAAAGAAAATAAATATATGTTGGTTTATCATCCTTCTTTCGGTTATTTTGCTGAGGAATATGGTTTAGAAATGATTTCTATAGAAGAAAACGGCAAAAAAGCCACCGCAAAACATTTGCAGGAAATAATTGATTTTGCACGGCAAAATAACATTAATAGGATATTTTATCAAGCAGAAATTGACAGTCGGCAAACAGAAGCTGTAGCTGAAGAAATAGGTGCAAAACTAGTAAAATTAGATCCTCTTGCCGGAGATTATTTAAATAATCTAGTCGAAATGGCGGAAAAAATATCTGGAGGGGAGTAAAAATATGGAAGAAAGTGTAATAGAGATTAAAAATCTCAATGTTTTTTTAAATGAGGTTCCCATACTTAAAGACATCGAACTTAAAGTAAATAGAAAACAATTTTTAGCTATTATTGGCCCCAATGGTGGCGGCAAAACCACTCTCTTAAAAGTGATATTAGGTTTAATTGAACCGGACAGTGGTCAGGTTAAAATAAAAGGACTTGATATAAAAGAAGGGAGAAAATTAATTGGCTACGTCCCACAGATCTCAGACTTTGATAAACAATTTCCTATTAATGTTAAAGACGTTATTTTAATGGGCAGAATATCAGATAAACAGGGTTTTTTTCATAGTTATAGTCAAGAAGATATTAATTTCGTAGAAGGTATCATGAAAGACTTAGATATACTTGATTTTAAAGCCCGGCAAATTGGCCGATTATCAGGTGGCCAATTACAAAGAGTTTTGATCGGCCGGGCTTTGGCCGCTGAACCAGAAATTTTGTTATTAGATGAACCTACTGCAAGTTTAGATGCGGAGTCTCGTAGTAATATTTATAAAATATTGAAAGATATTAATGATGAAATTACAATAATTGTAGCAACCCATGATTTGTCGGCTATTTCCTCTTATTTTGATAGTGTAGCCTGTTTAAATAAGAATCTGCATTACCATGGAGATAAAAATATTTCTCAAGATGATGTTGATCAGGTATATGGATGCCCTATTGAACTTATAGCACATGGAGTATCACACAGAGTTTTGGGTGATCATTCAGGAGATGAGCAGCATGATTGAAGCCATCTTAGAATATAATTTTTTACAAAATGCACTTTATAGTGCCCTAATGGCCAGTGTTGTATGTGGGATTATTGGAACTATTATTATTGAAAAAAATCTTGTGATGATGAGTGGAGGGATTGCACATACTTCTTTTGGGGGGGTTGGTCTTGGATATTATTTAAATATTGAGCCTATATTTGGTGCCTTATTTTTTGCCTTATTTTCTTCTATAATTATTGTAACTATAAGAAGAAAAACAGAAGTACATTCAGATACTTTAATTGGTATAATGTGGGCAATGGGAATGGCAGTTGGTATATTGTTTATATCTTTTATGCAGGGATATCCTCCCGACATGTCTTCATATCTTTTTGGTGATATTCTAACGGTGACAAATATGGATATCAACATTATGTTAATATTGGTAGTTATTGTTGTTTTTGCTATTACATCTTTATTTAATCAATGGAAATCTTATTTGTTTGATGAAGAATTTTCTTATGTAAGGGGTCTAAATACCAACTTTTATGAGTATTTCTTATTTATTTTAATTGCTTTGACTGTAATTGTATTAATTAGAGTTACGGGGATTATCTTAATCATCGCTCTCTTAACTGCACCACCGGCCATAGCAAGACTATTTACCTATGATTTTAAGAAAACGATATTTCTTGCTATTATTTTTGGCGCGTTTTTTTCTCTCTCGGGTTTATGGCTTTCTTATCTTTTCAATATTCCTTCCGGATCCACCATAATATTATTGATAGGTATAACTTATTTTATTTTGGCATTTCTAACTGGGAAGATAAAATGTAGTCAATAACTTAAATTTAAGTTTTAAAGTCTAGGCAGTGTCAGATTTGTTTAATTCATTTGATTTATTTAGGGCATATTTGGTAGCAAAAGAACCTAATATTTCAGTAAAAGCAGCAGTAAATAATAGGATATTGAAAACTAAAAGGCCTATTTTAGGATCCTGAGTGAATTCTTTCTGTATGGTGTAGGCCAAAGCAATTGCTACACCACTTTGGGGCAGTAATCCTAGCCCCACATATTTTTTAATATTTTCAGAAGTATGAGCCAATACTCCTCCTAAAAAAGCTCCACCAATTTTCCCCGAGAGTCTCATCAATGTATAGACTGAAGCCAGTATTAAAAAACTTGTATTTACAGAGGAAAATCTAATTTCTGTTCCGGCTAAAATAAAGAACATTGCATATAGAGGTATTGTTAAGGTATCTAAATAATCTGCTATATCTAAGTTTTTGCGGGCAAAATTACGATAGGCAAAGCCTACACTCATATTAGTAATTAAAGGTGATAATCCAAGCGAGATAGCAATTGCTAAACCACCTGCTATTGTAGAAATTAAAGTAAGAACCTTTTTAGTCTTATCTTCCAAACCCTCCATTAATTTAACGGTAATATAACCTATAAAAAGTCCTATGATAATGGATCCAATAACTTCTATTAAAGGAGCCAAAACCATCTGATAAAAATCTAAACTCTTTTGACCGGTAAACTGATTATAGGCTACCGGTTTTATAAGGCTAAAGATTATTAAAGCGAGGGCATCATCTAATCCGACTACAGCCATTATCATTGAAGTAACTGGACCCTTAGCATTAAATTCTCGAATCACCATAACGGTTGCAGCAGGTGCAGTGGCGGAGGCTATTGAGCCCAGTATTAGGGCCAGATACATTTCATAACCAATTAACAAAACCCCTATAAAGACCATAAAAAAGGCCCCCAGGCCCTGTATTAATACAATATAGGTAATACTTTTTCCTAACTTTTTAAATAATTTAACTGATAGTTCACTGCCTATAGTAAAAGCTATAAAAGCTAGAGCTATTTGGGTTAGATATTCAAAACTATTTATGATATAAGCATACCAGGCTTTATATGTTAGTTTTAAAAAAGGAAGAGCATCGATTACCTCTACACTTAACAATATTCCCAAAAACACATATCCAACTACAATTGGCACTTTATATTTTTTTGAAATCAACACTATTATTAAAGCGACTACAATAAAAAAGCCAATCAGGTAAATCTGTTTATCACTTACCTGATGTTCTATAAACCATTCTTTGTATTGTTGAATTTTCATCAACATCTCTGTATCCATAATAATTACCTCTTTTTAAGATATTTTTAAGCATCTGGTTATTACACTACTCATCAGAATTATTGAGCAGGTAATACAATAAATCACCGCGGGACATATAACCTCTAAGATGGCCTTCTTGATTTGTGACAAAAATATATGATTCTTTGTTATTGAGCATAATCTCTGCGATTTTATCCATATCATCATTTTCAGCGATAGATTTAGTCTTTGTTAACATATATTCTTCAACTTTTTTAGATTTAATCTCTGAAAGATTTTCGGACGCCTGGTTTCTATCATATAAGATTCTTTGACTATTAATAAACCCATATTGTTCCGGGATAATATTTTTTAAGATATTTTTACTATAAATTGTACCGACAAAAGTATTTTCTTCATCTACGACCGGTAATATGGGCATTTCTGTTTTATGCATATAAATAATTGTATCTTCTATACTATCAGTATGACAAACCGAATTCAAAGACCTCATCATATAATCTTTTACTCTAGCCATAATTTAGACCTCCAGTTTTTCTATGATTATGTTTCCTATGTTTTTTTCTATTTGTTGTCTGCTTTCTAAAAAAACCAACTCATTTTCAGCGATTGAAAGGGCAGCAGCAGCAGCATATCTATTTGCTTTTATGAAGTCAAATCCGTTTTGAAAAATATAATCAAAAAAGCTTGCATCATAAGCATCACCAGCACCTAACAGGTTTTTAATACAGTAATCTTTGGGTGACAGCATATAAATAGAACCATCTTTATCAAATAATAGCCTATTAGTATGAAAGGGCATTATTACGTACTCGGCTCCTTTTTTTTGCAGTTTTTTACCCACCGTGATGTAATCATCCTTTTTTTCGACCTTGAAATCTAAGATTTTATGGGTGTGTTTAAAATATGGAGCAACAAATTTGGGCTTAACTTTTAAAGCAAGATTTAAAGCTTCCCCGCTGGCTTTTAAATAGACATCTTTATTTAGCTTATTACAAATATTAATCAGTTCTTGATAAATATTGAAATCAACTTCAGCCGGAATTGAACCAGCTATCAAGATATAATCACTTTTTCTTATACTGCGTTTAAATCTTTTTTTAAGTTCTCTTACACTTCTTTTACTTACCGAATAAGTATAGTCATTATACATAGTATTACTGGGAGGATTTTTTGCAATAATTTTTATATTATTTCTCATTTCATCAGACGTATAAACATAATTAGTTGTAATATTATGGTCCTGCACCATTTTTTCAAAGAACAAGCCTTGTTTTCCACCTATAAATCCAATATTTTGCACGTCAGAGTAGCCTAAATTTTTAATATTAATTGCAGCTATCAAACCTTTGCCACCTGGACTAATCTGCAAATTTTCTGAATCATAGATATAATGATCTTTCATTGGTTTGTGCTCATTGATAAAGTATTCTCTATCAATTGAAGGATTTAAAGTTACAGTAGTAATCAAAAATATCACCTCTGTTTTATTTTCATTATTACTTAATTTCGGGGAAAATACCTTGTTTCCCTTTATTTTAAAAAAAACAATTTATGTAAAGGACTTACTAGATCATTAAAGAATTTATATTTATAAGAGAATAAGCTTTTAAAGGCTATATAAATAATATAAAAATATAAGTTTAAATAGGTTTCAATATATTTAACTTTTTGTATGGGTAATTTATTTTCTCTTATTTTTAAATATAGTAAGGAGTATTGGGTATTGAGTATGGAATATAGTTTGCCAAACAGATTCCTATATCACAATTTATTGGTGTCACCTGGGGTGCTATGAGTTTAATAGGAGCAGTTTTTGTAGGTATATCGGGTATTATTGCTGTACCTGAAGCTTTGACTAATACTGAGACAGTCTTTTTATTTTTACTGCAGAAGTTATTTTATCTCTGGTTAGCAGCTATAATGAGTACGATAGATTCACAGCTTTTAGTGTCGTCTAGTGTTTTAGCTGAAGATTTTTATAAATTTTTATTAAGGCCTGAAGCGGACAAAAAGAACTACTTTGGGTAAAAGCAGGATAGCTGTAATATTGATTGCCTTTATAGCCGTATCTTTTGCTCTGTCAGGGGGCATTATATTAGACATTGTATCATCTGCCTGGCAGGATTAGGATCTTCTTTTGGTCCTGCCATATTGTTAAGTCTTTTTTGGAAAAAGACGACTAGAAACGGAGTGTTAGGAAGTATTATTACTGGTAGTCCAGTTGTTATAATATGGAAAAACATGTTCGTCTATACAGGCTTATATGAGATTATACCAGGCTTTTTCCTCTCAGCCTTTGTGATCTTTATTATCAGCTACTTTGGTCAGGATCCCTTGCCTGAAGTTGTAAAGGAATTTGAAAGAGCCATGAAACCGCTTAATAATGAATAATTAATTTGGGGGGGATTAGATGAGGATAAATAAACATCCGATACTCGATTTTAATAGAGGCAAAAAGATTACTTTTCAGTACAAGGGTCAAGAGATTAAAGCTTATCAAGGTGAGACAATTGCTGCAGCTCTTTATGCAGCTGGTATAAAAGTATTAAAAAAGAGCAATAAATATCAAAGGCCAAGAGGTCTATTTTGTGCTATAGGGAATTGTGCTTCCTGTTATATGGCTGTAAATGGAATTCCTCATGTCAAGACTTGTATCACTAAAGTAAAACAAGATATGGTTGTAGAAGAAGAGACTGGAAAAGGTGATATTATTGATTAACACAGATCTATTGGTGATTGGAGGCGGTCCGGCCGGCATGACAGCAGCCTTAAAAGCTGCAAAGAAGGGAGCAGAAGTAATCATTGTGGAAAGATATCACGAACTGGGTGGTCAATTAATTAAACAAACTCACCGATTTTTTGGTTCTAAAAACGAACAAGCAGGAACTAGAGGTATTGACATTGCTCAAGGATTAACTAAAGAAATTCAAAACATGAGTGAGATTAAAGTGCTGACTGAAGCGACCGCCCAGGGATATTATGAAGATAAAATTGTGACTGTGTCTTACCAGAATAAATTTAGAAAAATAAGGGCAAAAAGAATAATAATAGCCACCGGTGCTTCTGAAAAGATGATGCTTTTTTTAAATAATGATCTGCCTGGTGTATATGGAGCAGGAGCTATTCAGACTTTAATGAACCTTTATGGTATATTACCCGGCAAAAAAGTAATAATGGTTGGGTCTGGGAATATAGGGTTGATCGTTAGTTATCAGCTATTACAAGCTGGAGTTGAAGTTAAAGCAGTTATTGAAGCAGACTCTGAAATTGGTGGTTATTTAGTTCATGCTTCAAAAATTAGAAGAATAGGAGTTCCCATATATACCGGCTACTCTGTGAAATCCGCAATTGGGGAAAGTTTTGTAAAAGGAGCAGAAATTATAAAATTAGATAGGAACTGGCAGATGATAGCAGGAACAGAAAGATTTATTAAAGCGGACACAATTTGTCTAGCAGTTGGTTTAAGACCTTTAGTTAGTCTGTTAATCCAGGCTGACTGCGCGATGGCCTATGTGCCAGAACTGGGAGGAGATGTACCAATCAGGGATGAGAATTTAAAAACCACCAATGATCAAATCTTTGTTGCAGGTGATGCTGCTGGGATAGAGGAAGCAACTGCAGCTATGTTAGAAGGAGAAATAGCTGGTTTAAAGGCAGCAACAGAGATTGGCTATTTAAGTAAAGATGCAATTACAGAAAGCAGAAGATTAAAAAAAGAGCTAAGAAAACTAAGAAATGGACCAATTAGTAGAAATATTAGAAAAGGTCTCAGTAAAGTTAGAGGTGACGACAATGTTAAGAAAAACAGGTATTCCCACCTCAGATGATTTGCAATCTGTGACTCCGGACAAAGAAAGATTATTAGAAGGGCCAGTAGCCATTATTGAATGTTTTAATGAAATTCCCTGTGACCCCTGTTTTTACAGTTGCCCTTTTAAAGCTATAAAAAAATTTAGTGATATTAATGATAAGCCTGAACTGGACTATAGTAAATGTACAGGCTGTGGTAATTGTATCGCAAGTTGTCCTGGATTAGCTATTTTTGTGGTTGATTACACTAAAAATAGACTAAGCTTACCTTATGAGTTTTTGCCATTACCATCCGTAGGTGATAAGGTATGGGGGCTTAACAGAGCTGGCAAATCTATATGTCAGGTTGAAGTTATAAAGGTTAGAGATCCTGACAAAAATGATAAGACTGCAGTTATTTCTATTAAATTACCCAAAAAATATTTAATGGAAGTAAGGCACATAAAAGTTGGTGATCCTAATGAATGAGGATAAGATTGTCTGTAGATGTGAGGACATAACGTTAAAAGAATTAAGAGATATGATAGCTGATGGTTATACTAGACTGGATGAAATAAAGAGGGCTTTGCGTTTAGGAATGGGACCCTGCCAGGGTGATATTTGTCTGGAAATAGCTGCTAGGGAGATATGTAGAATGACAGACAAAAAAATGGAAGACATTAAGATGCCTAGCAAAAGACCACCTGTAGCAGGTATTAAGATGAGTGAGTTAGTAGGGGATAATCAAAATGAAAAATAAGGCAGAAATAGTTATCATAGGTGGGGGAGTGATTGGTGCTTCTATTGCGTATAGTTTAGCAGATAAGGGGATGAAAGACATAGTTGTTTTGGAAAAAAACTATATAGCAAGTGGTTCTACGGGAAGTTGTGGTGCAGGCATAAGACAACAGTGGGGAACAAAGATGAACTGCATATTGTCTAAAAAAAGTATGGAAATATTTGAAAACTTGAACGAGATCCTAAAGGTCAAAAGGGATATTGAATTAAAACAGGGCGGTTATTTATTATTGGCATATTCTGAAAAGGAATTTAAGCAGTTTAAAGAAAATATCAAATTACAGAATAGTATAGGTATACCTTCCCAGCTCTTGACTGTTAAAGAAGCCAAAGAAATTGTACCTCAACTAAATGGTGAGGGTATAAAGGGAGCCACATATTGCCCTACAGATGGGCATATCAATCCTTTTCGTGTAAATCAAGCTTATGTAGAAGCTGCTAGACGCAAAAGCGTGCAATTTTATACTTACACAAGTGCGCAAGATATTATAACACAAAATAATGAAATCAAAAGTGTTGTTACCGATCGAGGTGTAATTGAAACTAATAAAGTTGTAAATGCTGCAGGCGGTTTTTCTAAAGAGGTTAGTTTGATGGCAGGAATTGATATACCTACTAAGTCAGAAAGACATCAGATATTGGTGACAGAACAAGTTAATCCTATCTTAAAACCAATGGTGATGTCTTTTTCATATAATATTTACTGTCAACAGATTCCGGATGGAAGTTTTGTTATGGGTTATGGTGATCCTGATGAGCAGTATAGTCATAATATAAAATCAAGCTGGCAGTTTTTAGAAGAAATGGCAAAGAAAGCAACCTATCTTTTACCTTTTTTAAAGGATATAAGGGTAATAAGGCAGTGGGCAGGTTTATATAATATAACACCTGATGCTCAACCAATTTTGGATGCGTCTGATGAGTTGAAGGGATTTTTTATGGCAGTCGGGTTTAGTGGTCATGGATTTATGATAGCACCTTTCACTGGTGTTTTGATGGCTGAGATGATTTTAGGCGAAAAGTTGAGCATGAATATAAAACTTGATTTAAAGAGGTTTGAGCATGATAGACTAATTTTGGAACCTTCAGTAGTTTAATAAAAAAGGGAGGATTTATAATGAGTGCAAATGATATTTTTAGTTTAAAACGTCCGGAGAATGAACAAATCTATGGTTATGAAGCGGGCAGTCAAGAAAGAAAAAGAATCAAAGCAGGATTGAATGCATTAAAAGAAAATCCAGTTGAAATTCCCCTTATCATTGATGGCAAAGAGGTAAAAACCGATAATATAAGGGAAATAAGGGCTCCCCATGATCATAATTTAATATTGGGTAAATATCATCAGGCAGGCAAAGAAGAAATAAATCGAGCTATTGATACTTCACTCAAAGCGAAAGAAGTATGGGAGAATACCTCCTGGGAAAAAAGAGCCTCAATATTTTTAAAAGCGGCTACATTATTGGCAGGACCGAAAAGAACAGAAATAAATGCAGCTACAATGTTATCCCAGAGCAAGAACGTCTTTCAGGCTGAAATAGATGCGGCCTGTGAACTTATTGATTTTCTTCGTTTCAATGCATATTTTATGTCTGAGATTTATCAAATACAACCGAGCTCCACACCGAAGATTTTAAATAGAATAGAATATCGACCACTGGAAGGATTTATATTTGCTGTTTCACCTTTTAATTTTACTTCTATTGGTGGAAATCTTCCTACAGCACCAGCTTTGATGGGTAATACTGTAATATGGAAACCTGCGTCAGCAGCAGTATATTCTAATTACTTTTTCATGAAGATATTAATGAGGGCTGGTCTGCCGGATGGGGTTATCAACTTTATTCCGGGCCAGGGTTCTAAATTAGGCCCCATGATTTTAAAAAGGCCTGAATTAGCAGGTGTTCACTTTACAGGTTCTGTAGATACACTTAATCAGATGTTTAAAGAAGTGGGTGCAAATATAGATAGGTATAATACTTATCCCCGTATAGTAGGTGAAACTGGTGGTAAAGACTTTGTCTTTGCTCACAAATCAGCTGATAGGGATGAATTAATTACTGCTCTGCTCAGAGGAGCTTTTGAATATCAAGGTCAAAAATGTTCAGCAGTTTCTAGATCATATATTTCAAAATTAGTTTGGGAGGATATTAGAGAGGAGCTTGTTAAAAAAACAGAAAATCTTAAAATGGGTCCTGTTGATGACTTCACAAATTTTATTAATGCAGTTATAGATGAAAATGCTTTTGAGAAAATCAAAAAATATATTGAATATGCAAAAAGATCCGATTCTGCCCAAGTAATCGCCGGAGGAGAATGTAATAAAGCAGAAGGATATTATATTACTCCCACAATAATTTTAACAAACAATCCCAGGTTTAGAACCATGACAGAAGAAATATTCGGACCGGTTTTGACTATTTATATATATGATGATAAAAAATATGAAGAAGCTTTAAGTTTATGTGATCAAACATCACCTTATGGTTTAACCGGTAGTATTTTTGCCAAAGACCGGAAAGCTGTAGCATTTGCAGAAAAGACCTTGAAACATGCTGCTGGGAACTTCTATATAAATGACAAACCAACAGGTGCGGTAGTAGGTCAACAGCCTTTTGGAGGTTCGAGAAAATCTGGTACAAATGATAAGGCAGGCAGCCAGTGGAACTTAATGAGATGGGTATCACCGCGGTCAATTAAAGAAAACTTAAACCCACCTGTTAAATATATGTATCCATTTATGAAAGAGAAATAAAGGTGAATCCTTAAATATTCAGGGGCTATGAAAACTTTCCACTGAATATTTTTTTGTTTAATTAAAAGTATTTATAATTTCTTATTGAAATTATAATTTGGTTGTTGTATTATGCAGTTATAAGTTTGTATAAAAGGCAAAAAATATCTCAATATCAATCATTTAAGGAGCTGATTTAATGTCGAAGAAAGGTAAGGTTAAAATTACTCATCCAGAACGATGTAAGGGTTGTGAAATTTGTGTAATGTACTGCCCTACAGATGTACTGGTAGTAAAAAAAGGTCAAATAACCATTACCGATATTGATAATTGTGTTGGCTGTTATAATTGTGAATTAAGTTGCCCGGATTTTGTATTAGAGGTGGTGGAAAATAATGAGAGATAGAATAAAATTACTGCAGGGTGATGAAGCAGTTGTGGAAGGAGCTATTGCAGCAGGAGCTAAATTCTTTGCAGGATATCCGATAACACCTGCCTCTGAAATAGCAGAAGGTTTAGCAGAAAGACTTCCTATTTATGGAGGAAAATTTATTCAGATGGAAGATGAATTGGCCAGTATGGCCTGTGTTATTGGTGCTTCGTTAAGTGGTTTGAAGTCAATAACCGCAACCAGTGGGCCAGGATTTTCATTAAAACAGGAAAATCTTGGTTTGGGTATGATGATTGAAATCCCCTGTGTTGTAGTTAATGTTCAGCGAGTTGGACCATCAACAGGTTTACCTACTTCTCCTTCTCAGGGAGACGTTATGCAGGCCAAATGGGGAACTCACGGAGACCATCCCGTGATTGCTTTAGCGCCATCTTCGGTCAAAGAAACTTTTGAATTGACGATTACGGCATTTAATTTTGCAGAACGGTTTAGGACACCTGTTATTTTACTTTTAGATGAGATTGTGGGACATATGAGAGAAAAAGTTGTTTTACCAAATGAAGAAGATATAGAAATTTGGAATCGCAAAAAACCTGAAGTTGGGCCGGAAGATTTTAACCCTTATCAAGAAACCGATGGTTTAGTTCCTCCCATGCCCAATTATGGTGAGGGATATAGATACCATACTACAGGACTTTTCCATGATAAAACTGGTTTTCCCCGGGGTACAAACGAGGATGCCAAAAATTTAATGGATAGGTTAATGGCAAAAATAGAGAGTAATATGGATATAATAAGTCTTTATGAAGAAGATATTAGAGATGATGATGAAATTATTGTATTAGCTTATGGATCAACAATGCGTTCTGCAATAAATGCTATAAGCCAAGCCAGAAAAGCTGGAATCAAAGCAGGTTGGATTAAGTTAAAGACAATTTGGCCTTTCCCGGCAGATTATATAAAAGAAGTGGGGAAAAGAGCCAAGGCAATAATAATACCAGAATTAAATAGAGGACAAATTATTAAAGAAGTTAGAGAAAATATATTTGGAAATGCAGAGGTTCATGGCATTAATAAATATGATGGAACTTTGATTAAACCAGAAGAAATCCTTAATATGATTCAGGAGGTTAAATAGATGGGCTATAAAATTGATGAATATTTAAGGCAGGATAAATTGCCTCATATTTGGTGCCCCGGCTGTGGACATGGTACAATCATGGGTAATTTAATTAGAGGGATTGATAAAGCTAATTTAGACCCCGACAAGACGGTTGTAGTATCCGGCATTGGTTGTTCAGGTCGTGCGAGCGGTTATATGAATTTTGATACTTTACATACTACACATGGTAGAGCTATTGCTTTTGCCACTGGAATTAAGTTAGCTAATCCCAAACTTAATGTTATTGTTATAACAGGTGATGGAGATGGGGCTGCCATAGGTGGAAACCACTTAATACATGGGGCCAGAAGGAATATAGACTTGACTGTTGTATTAATGAATAACCATATCTATGGGATGACTAGTGGGCAATTTTCTCCGATGACTCCCACCGGTGATAATGCAACTACAACCCCTTATGGTAATATAGATCAAAACTTTGATCTGGCAGGTTTAACAAAGGCTTCAGGGGCCTCTTTTATTGCCCGAGGCACAGCCTATAACACACGTCAGCTGATAGAAATTTTTGCAGAAGGATTACTGCACACTGGTTTTTCTTTTATAGAGGCTATCAGCCAGTGTCCGGTTAATTATGGCCGCAGGAATGGACTAAGCTCAGCAGTTGACATGCTTAAATGTCAAAGAGACTCCTCTGTTAATATCAGAAAATGGGATAGTTTATCTGAAGAAGAGAAAAAAGGTAAATTTCCAACAGGTGTGCTATATAAAGAGGATAAAAGAGAGTATACTGAGATGTATCAAGAAATAATTGATTCTGTTCAGGAGGAGGCCAAGTAATGGATAGATTTGAAATAAGATTAAGTGGCGCTGGCGGACAGGGAATGATATTGGCGGGTATTATAATCGCAGAGGCCTGCTTATATGAAGAGGGTTTGAATGTAACTCAGACTCAATCATATGGACCAGAATCAAGAGGCGGAGCCAGCCGTGCCGAAGTTGTTTTGAGTAAAGAGGTTATTGATTTCCCTAAGGTCATAAAACCAGATATATTGGTTGCTCTAACTCAAAAGGCTTATGATAAATATTATGATGATGTGAAAAATGAAGGCATAATTATAGTCGATAATAGTATCGAACTTTCAGATATAAAAGTAAAAACCTATCAAATGCCGATATTTGAAAAGGCAATTGAAGAAGTAGAGATGAAATTATCTGCGAACATACTTGTTTTAGGAATAATAGATAGTTGGATCAAACAGGTAAAATCATCTTCTTTAAAAAAGGCAATTAAAAAAAGAGTACCAGAGAAGACTATAGCAGTTAACATGAAGGCCTTTGCAGTTGGTAAAAAACTGGCAGAAGGAGGTAAAATCGATGAGCAAGGAGAATATTGATAAATCATATAAAGAATGGAAAAATGATAAATTTGATAAAACAGCTCAAAGATTTGGTGAAAGAAAAAAAGAGTTTAAATCAGATTCGAATCGAACTGTAAAACCACTGTATACACCTCTTGATATTAAAGATCTGGACTACATAAATAAAATTAGCTTTCCTGGCGATTATCCCTTTACTCGGGGGGTATATCCGACCATGTATCGCAGTAAGCTCTGGACTATGAGGCAATATGCAGGTTTTGGAAGTGCAAAAGAGACCAATCGGCGATTTAGATACTTATTAGGACAAGGACAAACTGGTTTAAGTGTTGCTTTTGATTTGCCCACACAGATCGGATATGATTCTGATCATCCTTTAGCCAGAGGTGAAGTTGGCAAGGTTGGTGTGGCTATAGATACTCTGGCAGATATGGAGCTTTTATTTGATCAAATTCCTTTAAATAAAGTAAGTACTTCTATGACAATTAATTCACCAGCTTCAATCCTATTAGCTATGTATAAGGTAGTTGCAGAAAAACAAGGGGTGAGTTCTGAAAAACTTGCAGGTACAATTCAAAATGATATCTTAAAAGAATATATTGCTCGTGGTACTTATATATTTCCACCAGAACCATCACTTAGAATTATTACTGACATTTTTGATTATTGTTCTAAAGAAATGCCGCGGTTTAATACTATTAGCATCAGTGGTTACCATATTAGAGAAGCAGGCTCAGATGCTGTACAGGAGCTTGCCTTTACTATTGCAGATGGCATAGAGTATGTAAAGGCTGCTGTAGATATTGGAATGGATGTTGATGAATTTGCTCCAAGGTTATCATTTTTCTTCAATGCTCAAATGGATTTATTTGAAGAAATAGCTAAATTTAGAGCAGCCAGGCGGTTATGGGCGGAGATTATGGAAGAAAGATTTAAGGCTCAAAAAGCTAAATCGAAGATGCTAAGATTCCATACTCAAACTGCAGGTTCAGCTTTAACTGCTCAACAGCCCATGAATAATATCATGCGTGTTACCTTACAGGCTTTATCAGCTGTTTTAGGAGGAACTCAATCACTGCATACAAATTCCTATGATGAAGCTATGGGTCTACCGACTGAAGATTCTGTTAAGATAGCACTGAGAACCCAGCAGTTAATTGCTCATGAAACAGGTGCAGCTGATACCATAGATCCCCTGGCAGGGTCTTACTATATAGAATCAATGACTGATCATTTAGTGAAAGAAGCCAGGCAATATATAGAAAAAATTGATGAATTGGGTGGTATGGCTCAGGCAATTGAAACAGGCTATATTCAAAGAGAGATTCAGGAAAATGCTTATCGCTTACAGAAAGAGGTAGAAAAAGAGGACAGAGTTGTAGTAGGTGTTAATCAATTTATAGAGGAAGATGAAGAAAAAAATAATAACTTATTGAAGGTTGATCCAGCTGTTGAAAATGAACAAATTGAAGAATTAAAAAATATAAAAGAAAAAAGGGATGATCAGGAAGTTAAAGATGCGTTAACTCAGATTAAAAAAGCGGCAGTTAATGACAACAATCTTATGTATCCCATAATAAAAGCGGTTAAAGCATATGCTACAATAGGAGAAATTAGCGATGTTTTAAGGGAGGAATTTGGTGAATATGAAGCTCAATATATTTAAGAGGGGAGGCCTGTTATAGTGGATAATTTTATAAAAGTACTAATTGCCAAACCGGGATTAGATGGACATGATAGAGGTGCAAAGGTTATAGCCCGGGGATTAAAAGAAGCGGGGATGGAAGTAGTGTATACTGGTTTAAGGCAGACGCCTGAACAGATTGTAAGAAGTGCTATTCAGGAAGATGTAGATGTTATTGGACTGAGCATTCTTTCTGGTGCTCATAGCTATTTGTTTCCTGAAATAATGAACAGACTAAAAAAAGCAGATCACAGTGATGTGGCAGTAATAGCAGGAGGAATTATACCCGAAGATGATCACAAAAAATTAAAAGAACTTGGGATAAAAGCCATTTTTCAACCAGGTACTCCCATTTCGAAGATTGTTGATTTTATTGAAAATGAGGTACAAAAATAATGGAAGATAATATTGATCAACTGTATGCAGATATTCAAAGAGGCAACGAAAATACTATAGCAAAAGCTATATCCATGGTAGAAGACGGAACAAAAGACGCTGTAAAATTAATGAAAAAAGTCTATAGAAATATCGAACCTGCATACTTGGTAGGAATATCGGGGCCTCCTGGGTCTGGCAAAAGCACAATAACCCAGAGCATAGTTCAATTATGGAGGAAAGAAAATATTAAAGTTGCTATTATAGCAATTGATCCAACAAGCCATTTCAGCGGTGGAGCTCTCCTGGGTGACAGGATAAGGATGGATAAAATTTCTACAGACCGAGGTGTTTTTATCAGAAGCATGGCTACTAGAGGTTCTCTAGGTGGTCTTAATTCTTCTATTTATGATACTGTGTTGATTTTTTCTCTGGCTGGATATGAGTATATTATTATAGAAACTGTTGGTGTAGGGCAAAATGAAATAGATATAGTTAAATTGGCGGATACTACTATCTTTGTCACGGTTCCAGAAGCAGGCGATGAAATTCAAGCATATAAGGCAGGGCTTATGGAAGCAGGCGATATATTTGTTGTTAATAAAGCAGATCGTCCAAAATCAGAACAGATGGTATTAACTATAGAACAATTGGTTTCCTTTAGGGGAGATAAAGAGATCTGGAAGCCGCCAGTTTTAGCCACAAATGCCTTGCAAGATGAAGGAATTACTGATATAAAAAAAAGTATTAATGATCACCATATATACTTAGAAGAGAAAGACCTATTGCAGAAGAACCGTAGAGAAGTAATTAGAGCTCAGATGATAAATTTAATGGAAAAGAAATTGAACGAAAAATTCATAAGTCCTATATTAAAAGACCAAAAGTTTTTCAAACATATTGAGCTAATATGCAAAAAAAAGGAAGACCCTTACAGCGTAGTAAATGAATTGTTATCATTATAATGAGGGGGGAATCAAATAATGAAAATTGATCATATTGGAATAGCTGTTAAAGATATTCAAAACTCGCTCAAATTTTATAGGGATGTATTAGGCTTAGAGTTTAATGGAATCGAAAAGTTAAATGATAGAGGTTTACAGGTTGCATTTTTACAGATAGGTGAAAGTGAGATTGAACTACTGGAGCCTATCTCAGAAGATAGTACTATTTTTAAATTTATAGAAAAAAAGGGTGAGGGGATTCATCACATAGCTCTAGAGGTAGATAATGTAGATAATAAGATAGATGAGATAAATAAATTGGGGGCTAAGATTATTGGCAAGCCAAGCTCAGGGGCAGGAGGCAAAAAAATAGTCTTCATACATCCAAAATCAACAAGTGGTGTTTTAATGGAATTGTGTCAACACCAATAAAGCTAATAGATATAACTGCTTTAATGTTATTATAGTAATTATAAATTTCATAATTTTCGATAAATTTGTATTAAGGAAATCATCATCTAAGATATTCAACTATTATTTTATCAGGCCAAAAAGAGAATGTTTAAGCTTATAATAAAAAAAATATTAGAAGAGGGGGTTGTATTTTTTTTATAATTTATTTTGCTTCACCCAAGATTAATGATTAATTATTACAGTAATATAGGTTTAAATATAAAAATTTCAACAATTGGGAGTGATGTAAAATGTCAAATGAGGTATATAATCCATACCAAGAATTACTAAAAACTATAAACGAAGCTGGTCAACAACTAGGACTTACAAGAGATGATTATAAAATATTGGAGAAACCAGATAGAGAATTAAAGGTTTCGATTCCAATTGAAAAAGATGATGGAAGTATTGAAGTATTTGATGGCTATAGAGTACAGCACTGTAATTCCAGAGGGCCTTATAAAGGTGGTGTGCGTTATCATCCCAAAGTAGATATTGATGAGATAAGGGCTTTAGCAGGCTGGATGACATTAAAATGTTCACTGGTTGATATTCCCTATGGTGGCGCCAAGGGTGGGATTCAATGCGATCCCAGTCAATTATCCAAATCAGAGCTTAAAAAGATAACAAGAAGATATACAACTATGATTGAGCCTATTATAGGTATTGATAAAGACATACCAGCACCAGATGTTAATACTAATGCACAGATTATGAGCTGGATTTATGATACATATAGTATGATTAAGGGGCATAACATTCCTGGTATTGTAACTGGTAAACCGAGGATAATTGAGGGGTGTTTGGCAAGAGAAGGTGCAACTGGACGAGGGGTTATGATTACTGTAGAAAATCTATTTCAAAAGTTAAGTAAAAATCTAGAAGATATTAAAATTGCTGTGCAAGGCTTTGGTAATGTAGGACAGGTAGCAGCTAAATTGTTACAAGAAAAAGGATGTAGGATAGTAGCTGTTAGTGATGTTTCTTGCGGATTATATAATGAAGATGGTTTAGATATAAATAAATTAATAGAATTTGTAGGTTCTGAGAGAAATTACTTAACAGAATTTGTGAATAATAACGGTACAAAAAAAATAACTAATGGAGAATTATTGAGATCAGATATAGATGTATTAATACCAGCTGCCTTAGAAAATCAGATTACAGCAGAGGTGGCTTTAGATATAAAAGCAGATTTCATAGTAGAAGCAGCCAATGGTCCAACAACAAGAGAAGCAGATTCAATTTTAGCAGAAAGAGATATAACAATTATGCCTGATATCTTAGCGAATGCAGGTGGAGTTATAGTATCATATTTTGAGTGGGTACAAAACAAAGAGGCTTCAAGATGGGAAGATGAAGAAACAAATAAAAAATTAAGAAATTTGTTAACTAAAGCGTTTAAACAGGTTTGGGAGACCTATGAAGAACAACAGGTTTCACTAAGAATGGCTGCATATATGGTTGCTTTAAACAGGATAATAGAAACCAAAAAAATCAGGGGTATTTTCCCATAAAGAGACATTAAGTATATTTATTAAATAAAATTACTCTTAACTAATAAACAGGGGGAATTTGTCAAATGGGTAAATCTACTATATATGAAAATGTGTTAACACAGATTAGTAATGCTGCAGATATTCTCGATTTGGATGATCAGGTTAGAGAATTATTGCATGAACCTATGAGAACGCTGACAGTGTCAATCCCGGTCAAAATGGATGATGAAAGTATCCATGTATTTAAAGGATTTCGTTGTCAGCATAATGATGTATTGGGTCCTACCAAGGGTGGAATAAGGTTTCATCCGCAGGTTTGTGAGGATGAAGTGAAAGCTTTAGCAGCTTGGATGACTTTTAAATGTTCTTTAGTTGGAATACCATATGGCGGAGCCAAAGGTGGTGTATTGGTCAATCCTAAAGAACTATCCAGAAATGAATTAGAAAGATTAAGTAGAGGTTTTATTCAAGCTATATCCCCTATTATTGGTCCTGACAAAGATATTCCCGCTCCTGATGTTTATACAGATGCCCAGGTAATGAGTTGGTTCATGGATGAGTTTTCCAAATTGAAAGGTGTAAACACCCCAGGTTTGGTTACCGGTAAACCTGTGGTATTAGGTGGTTCTTTTGGGCGCCATTCAGCCACAGCTCGTGGTGTTATGTATATAACCATAGAAGCAGCTAAGGCAATAGATCTTGATCTTAATGGGGCAACAGTAGCTGTGCAGGGTTTTGGTAATGCTGGTAGTTTTTCAGCTAAATTTTTGCATGAACAGGGCTGTAAAATTGTTGCCGCTAATGATTCAAAAGGAGGCATATATTGTCAAGATGGTTTCAATCCAGTAGATGCAGCCAAACACAAAGAAGAGTCAGGTGGTTTAAAAGGATTTCAAGGTTGTGATTATATTAGTAATAAGGACCTTTTAACGATGGATGTAGATATTCTAATTCCAGCTGCCTTAGAAAATCAAATTACAGAGGATAATGCTGCAAATATAAAAGCAAGAATGATCATAGAAGCTGCTAATGGCCCAACAACTCCTGAAGCAGATGAGATATTATTTAAAAAAGAAATAATGATTGTACCGGATATTTTAGCAAATGCAGGTGGAGTAACTGTTTCTTACTTTGAATGGGTTCAGAATCTAGCTAATTATTATTGGTCTAAAGATGAGGTAGACAGAAAATTAGAAGAGATAATGGTTGAGGCCTTTGAGAAAGTATATAATACTCACATAGATATGGATGTTAATATGAGGGTAGCGGCTTTTATAGTTGCAATCAAAAGGTTAACAGAAGCTATGAAGGCCAGAGGTTGGGTATACAATGACCATAAATGTTAAATTTTTAATATTCTGATGAAAAGAAACGCAAAGTTCCTCTATTTTAAAATACTTAATCTTTTTTAATAGCTCTTATAAAGACTTTAATTTAAAATTAAGTCAACTAATTTATCAAAAATATTTTTGATTAAATTATATATTGTTATATAAAAATATCAAGTTTTAAAAAGGTCTGAGCTTTGTTATTGTTAAATAATAAAGTAGAAGATTAAATAATTTATATACCTTTATTATTTTATACGAGAGTTTATAAAAAATATCTGATAAATAGACTAAACTCAAATTAATGTTGTATAAAAAATTTAAAACAATATATAAAGGGGGTTAAGATATTTGCAATTAAACAAATCTAATCAAAAAAAGTTAGACAGATTAAAGAATCAAAAGGTAGTCGAACTGCTTGAATTTGCAGTTGATCTATGTAAACCAAAAAACATCTCAATTATTGATGATAGTAAAGGAGATATTCAATATGTTCGACAACTAGCTCTCAAAACTGGTGAGGAAAAAGAGCTTGATATAGAAGGTCATACCTATCACTTTGATGGTTATAATGATCAGGCACGTGATAAAAAAAATACAAGGTACCTGGTGGAAGAAGAATTAGATTTGGGTTTAGATATTAATACTATTAATAGAAAGGAAGGTTTAGACGAAGTCTTTTCTTATCTTGATGGCAGTATGAAAAACAAGGAAATGCTAGTAAGGTTTTTCTCCTTAGGACCGAATCAATCTAATTTTAGTATTCCGGCCATGCAAATTACAGATTCAAGTTATGTTGCCCATAGTGAAGATATATTATATCGACAAGGGTTTGAAGATTTCGAAAAACTTAAAGGGAAAGAGGATTTCTTTTTTTTCTTACATTCAGCTGGGAAATTAGAACAGGGTGTAAGTGCTGAAACTGATAAAAGAAGAATATATATTGACTTAAAAACAAATAGGGTTTATTCTGTCAATAACCAGTATGCTGGTAATAGTCTTGGATTAAAGAAATTGGCGTTTAGATTGGCGATTAGAAAAGCCGCAAAAGAAGGTTGGATGGCTGAACACATGTTTATATCGGGAGTTAAGGGTCCTAATAACAGAAAGACATATTTTACAGGTGCTTTCCCCAGTGGATGTGGGAAAACAAGTACGGCTATGATTCCCGGGCATACTATAGTGGGTGATGATATTGCTTACTTAAAGTTAAAAGGACCGGATGTAAAAGCGGTCAATGTTGAAAGTGGGGCATTTGGTATAATAAGAGATGTAAATTCAGAAGATGATCCAGTGATATACAAAACACTTACCACTCCCCGAGAACTTATTTTTTCAAACATTCTTGTTAAAGATGGTAAACCTTATTGGCTGGGTATGGGTAAAGACATTCCCAATAAAGGAGTTAATTTTTCCGGCAAATGGAATAAAGGCAAGACTGATGATCAGGGTAATGAAATACCTCCTGCTCATAAAAATGCTAGATATACAATCAAAATCAGTGATTTGGATAACTGTGACAAATATTATGATAAAAAAAAGGGTGTCAGTGTAAAAGGTATGATATTTGGAGGTAGAGATTCTGACACATCTGTACCGGTAGCTGAAACACTTAGTTGGGCTCATGGTGTTTTTATGGCTTCTTCTTTAGAATCGGAAACTACATCAGCAACTTTAGATAAACAGGGTCAAAGAAAGCATAATCCCATGGCTATTCTTGATTTTTTGTCAGTACCTATTAGTGATTACATTGATAACTATTTAAAGTTCGGGAATAAAGCAAAAAATAAACCGGGTATATTTACAGTGAATTACTTTCTTAAAGATTCTAAAACCGGAGAATATCTTAACGGCATGCTTGATAAAAAGATATGGATGTTGTGGATGGAAAAAAGAATGCATGACGAACTTAAAGCAATTAGATCACCAGTCGGGTTTTTACCCTATTATGAGGATTTACGTCAGTTATTTACTCGTTATTTAGGTTGTGATTATACAGAATTAGAGTATGTTGAACAGTTTTCCATTAGAATTGAAAATTATCTTGCAAAATATAAAAGAATTGAAAATATATTCGAAAATATTCCGGATTTACCAAAAACCTTTAAAAAAGAATTGAATAACCAGATACTTAGACTCAAAGAAGCGAGAAAAAAATATAGTGATAGCAATATATCACCATTTAAACTAAAAAATTATTAAGGGGGGGATACCTTGAAATTATCCAAAAGAGCTCAAAAAGTTAGTGCTTCCTTAACACTGGCAATTAGTGCTAAAGCAAAAAAGCTAAAAGAAGCTGGAGAACATGTGATAAGCTTTGGGGCAGGTGAGCCAGATTTTGATACTCCCCAGTATATTTGTGATGCGGCTCGAGAGGCTCTCGAGATAGGTTTTACCAGATACACACCGGTTTCCGGTTATGAAGATATCAAAGAAGCTATAATTTATAAATTCAAAAATGATAATGATTTACTTTATAAAAATGATCAAATTATAGTTTCCAATGGAGCAAAGCATTCTCTTTTTAATACCTTTCAGGCCATTTTAAATCCAGGTGATGAGGTCATAATACCTGTTCCCTACTGGGTAACTTATCCAGAAACTGTGAAAATGAGCGGAGGTAAACCGGTATTTTTAGAAACTAATGAAAAAGATAACTTTAAAATAAGTATTGATAAATTTAAAAATATTATTAATACAAAGACAAAAGCATTGATATTGAACACTCCCAGTAATCCTACTGGAAGCATTTATACAAAAAAGGAATTAGAAAAGATAGCTGATATTGCTGTAAAAAATGAAATTGTTGTTGTTTCAGATGAAATTTATGAAAAATTAATTTATGATGAAAAAGAACATGTAAGTATAGCAGCCATTAATGATGACATAAAAGATTTAACAATTGTAATTAATGGTGTTTCTAAGGCTTATGCTATGACCGGTTGGAGAATTGGTTATGCAGCGGGTCCAAAAGATATTATCAAAATAATGACTAATATACAAAGCCATTCAACTTCAAATCCCAATTCCATAGCTCAGTATGCGAGTAATGCTGCTTTAAGAGGAGACCATAGTTTTATGAATGAAAGAAGGGATAAATTTATTGAGCGAAGAGACTATATGTATAAAAAAATCAATTTAATACAAGGGATTTCCTGTTTGAAACCAGAAGGAGCTTTCTATATTTTAATGAACATAAAAGAGATAATAGATGGTGGCGAAATAGATGGTTCGTTTAGTTTTGCTGAAAAATTATTGGATAAAAAAAGAGTTGCTGTTGTACCTGGGATTGCATTTGGTGTTGATAATTTCATTAGACTTTCTTATGCTAATTCTTTGAATAATATCAAAGAAGGTCTTAATAGAATAGAAAAGTTTGTAAATGAAATTCAATAAACATCTTTTTATCTAAATGTCTCAAGAAAACATCATCCCAATCTAGTTTTTGATTAGGGTTGAGTAGTTGCCATATAGTATAAGCTATGGAAACAATAATTCAAATTAAGAGCCTTAAATTTACTCCATCTGATATTGCTGGAGAAAATTTGAGGCTTATTATTTTCTGCTAATTTTTTTGTTTAAAGCTTTCCTGTGTCTATCAAGTTAAACTTTCTTTCAAGGGGTAATATTTTGATTTCGAAGACTTTATGTTGTCCAGGAGCGACATCAAATATATATTTTGTTTTCTTTAGAGTATGATTTTCAGGAATAGTTTCTCTATTTTTTATGATTAATTCCCATATACCCGGCCTTAGATTTTTAAAATGAAATTTTCCAAAAGTATCGGTATGTCTAATAATATATTTATCATTTTCTTTATTTTTCAAAATAATCTGCAGGTTTTTTAAAAAATGATCTGAATATAATTTTTTGCTTTTAATAATTTTAGAATAATTATAAACTACAGCTTGACCAGAAACTGAACATCCTTGTACAGTTTTCAAAATAATTTTTTTATTTTCATTTGCTTTGATGGTAAATTTAATAGGAAGATTTTTTTTAAATATTTGATTTTGTTTCATACTACTTAAGTCTATATTTAAATAATGAATTCCCGGTTTCAGTTGATTAAATATAAAATAACCATCTTCATTGGTAACAGCAGTATGTTCGGATATTTTTACAATTACGTCTTTGATACCACTCTGCTTTTCTTTATTGGAAGTATATATACGGCCCCTAATTTTGCCTGTTTGTTTTCTAATTGTAGGCAAAGCAAAAGAAAAATTTTGAATATATTCTACCTTAAAAATACATTCGCTATCCTCTTTTTGGGATTTAATATAAGTCCCCTTTAATTTGAATTGACTATTAAAATCTTTAAGCGAATTATGTAGTTCAAAAGAGATAATATTTTTACTGTTTTGTTGATTTAATTTATTATCTACTTTGGACTTATAAGCATAATTTAAAATGATATTATTAGTTTTGTTAATAGCAAGATCAGCACTAACATTTAATAAAATATATCTATTTTTGTTTTCGAATTTGTTTTCATAATAAATACTATAAAATTGTTTGTCATATATTTCATAGGTTCCTTTTAGGCTAATTAAGCTTTGTGAAATTATTTTTTTAATAAGATGGTTATTAGTTTTAGTATTTGAATATACTACTTTAAGTTCACCATTATCAAAATGATGTTTATATTTTATTTTCCAATTTGTTCTTTGCTCAAAAAAGTCTGGATTAAATCTAAGATCTTTAGTCCATAGGTTATTATAAATTAAATCCAGATTTGAATTTTTATCATGATATTGAGTAAAAATTTTAGTACCACTTTCTTTTTTTAATGGTTGGTTTAAATTTAAATTCAAATTATTATTAAACTTTTTAAATATGCCGTTTATAGATAAATTATTTAACGGAGAATAACTAAAATTAAATAGAAGGCGTTTACAGTCAGATATTCTACCAAGAAATTTAGGGTCAGAATAAAGATATTTTAACTGATAATTTAAATTACCATTATTTCCAGTAAGTTTTCCGTAGTAAGCATGATTTGTTCCATGTGTTAAATCTTTAGCATACTCTAATTCAAAAATATTGTTGAGCATTTCAATTTTACTGTTCAAACTTAATATATTAATTTGCACATCATTTATTATTTTATGGAAAAAACTGCTTTTAAAATTAATATTATTCAGATATTGGTAGTCACAGATAGCTGCCCAACTCATATCGTCATCATCTTTACTTTTTTGGTAATATGTTTTTAAAAAAATATTATTTTTTTCAATTTTTACTAAAAACCCCTTTCCTTTTTTTTGTTTTTCAGTTAAGTCAGTGGCTGTAAAATAGTTATTACCTATTTCTAAAGCCGTATTATTATTCCAGTATTTTAATTGGTAATTACCTTTGAAGTTAGAATACTTATTAGATTTTTTCAATAAATCTTCTGTTTTTAATTGCATAGATAGCCAATGTTTTTTGTCTACATCAATTGGATTTAAAGTACTGAGATCAAAATTAATATCTAACTGTTTATCATAAGAAAAAATGACATCCAAATCAAATGGTAAATTTATATAAGCTTCATCTTTACCGGAAACACGGTTCAGGACTTTTACAGAAGTATGAATAGTTTTTGATATGACTTTTTTATTGTTATATGAACATTCAATGTTCAAATTTATTTTATGAGTTTTTGAAGTATTGATATGGGGATTCGTTTTTACTTTAACATTAAAAAAACTTATCTCATTAGGAGACAATTCAATATATTTTTGACTGAGTTTATTTATATAAGAGGGTTGATCATGACATTTTATATTTATATTCAGAGCAGCATTACTTCTATTGTTGATTGAACAACCTATTATATAATTATCACCTGCTATAACTCGGTCTGGAGATTTAATAATAAAAGCTTCTAGATCAAAATTTAATTTGATTTTAAGCTGTAATTTTTTTTCTGCTATTATATTATTATCTTGATCTATCAAAATATATTTGATAGTGTATGTTCCTTTTTTTATATTATGTGGTATATGTAGGTTTAATAGTTCAACCTTACTTTGTTTGGGTTCTAGATTGAAACTAGACTCAAATGTAAGAGTTTTAAATCCTGCTGGAAGAATAACTTTTGTTTCTAAATGTATAGCTTTTTTGTTTTGGTTATTGATTAAAAAACTTAGTGTCAAATTATTTCCGGGTAATGTTTCCAGCAGATCTGGCTCAACAAGTTCAATTTTGACTTGATTATTATCGGCTTTTATGTAAAGAGAAAAAGCCAATAAAAATAGTGTTATTAAAATAACTGTTAAAAAGAGCAGATGATTTTTTTTCATAAAAATTCCTTTCTTTACTACAAAGCATATTAATGAAACTTAGGTAAATTATTAAACAAAATTAAAAAGTATAGATATAATTATTAATTATTTCTATATTTACCACTTTAAAATTATACTTATCAACTAATTCATTGATAGAGTCTAAAATAGCCAATTCCACCCTACCCTTATTTAAGGGGAGGGTTTTCTTGGCTATTATTTGATAAATGTAAAATATATTTTTAAAGTCTCATAGTATACTGGGCCCCCCATAGTTGATCACATCCTCCATCGAGTATAAGAAGACTCTGGTAAGTGCCCGATTGTATTTCTTTTAATGGTATTGTTATTTTGGATATTGTTCCGGGATAAAGACCGCTTAAAGGACCTTTAAATACCGCACATCTACTACCACTATCATCAAATAGTTCTAGAGTAGATTTGAGTTTGATCCAAAGATTGCCGGTGTTTTTGAGATGAACTTCAAGCATTTCCCCCTCGTCTTTTTTAATTAAACGACGTTTTATTATTTTGAGGCTTCTTTCCCCCGTGTTTTTAATATGTGTCCTAAATTGGACAGCGTAACGAATAATATGTTGTAGTCCAATGGCTATCTCATCTTCTTTCTCTCCCACAGATATTTTCTGCTTGGGGTGAAGTGGTTCAATCATCAGCAGGCTCCAGTATGTACCCTTTAGATAAGCATTAGGAACAGTAATGGTATATGAGATATTATATTCACTTTTCGCCGGTATGATTATATTATTGTCAGGATTAAATTTTATCCAGGTAGAATTAGAACGTTCCAGATGGCCTGGATTCAAGTATTTTGCTCCATCAATAGTTGGATAATAATCATTTTGATAAATACGGACTTGAGCTGGTTGTTCACCTTTGTTTTTAAGGACAATTGTACCTTCTATTAATCCCCCCCTATTTACTATATATTCTCTGGTTAACGAACCTTTTAAAGTTACCCCTGCAGCAAACAGGTTTACTGAATAAAGAACACTAATTATTATAACAAAATAAAGTAATCTAGAAATTTTTAAATTATTAAAACA
>JAGXLU010000086.1 GCA_018334565.1 Halanaerobiales bacterium
TGATAAATGTATTCCTGAACTCATTAAACTAGCTAGGGATAATGGGGTGACGAATAAGTGTTGTTTAGCCTAACAGGTGGAAACTTAATTACAAAACTTCGTTTAAATCTATCTAGTAATATATAGCTACTATGGTATATATGAAGTAATAGAAGCTCCTTTTAAAATCTTGTTTTTGATTTGGTGGGAAAGGTTCACTGAAGGCTAAAACAGCAGGTATTGTTCTATTTTTAAGGAATATTAATTTTAGAGGAGTTGATTAAGTAATGGAGAAATTGTATCTTCTAGATGGACACAGTTTGGCTCATCGTGCCTTCTATGCTTTACCTCTCTTAACAAATGAAGCTGGTGAATATACAAATTCGGTTTTTGGTTTTGTTAGGATGCTTTTTAAGATAATAGATGAAGAACAGCCCGATCACCTTGCCGTTGCTTTTGATTTAAAAGGGCCCACCTTTCGTCATAAAGAATATAAGGATTATAAAGCAGGCCGTAAAAAAACACCTGAGGAATTAGTGCCTCAGATAAGTCTCATCAAAAATGTATTGAAATCACTCAATATACCTATAGTAGAAAAAAAAGGATATGAAGCCGATGATGTAATTGGAACTATCGCCAAAGAAGCGGCTGGAAAGGACATCAATGTAAAAATAGTTACAGGGGATAGAGATGCCTTACAATTGATAGATGATAGGATAAATGTTATTTATACTCGTAAAGGTATTACTGATATAATTGAATATAACATTGAAAAAGTAAAAGAGCAATACGAGCTAGTACCTCACCAGTTAATTGATATGAAAGGATTGATGGGGGATAGTTCTGATAATATACCGGGTGTACCAGGTATAGGTGAAAAAACAGCTACAAAATTGTTAAAAGAATATAACAATATGGAAAATGTGCTGAACAACATTGACAATATTTCAGGGAAAAAAAGAAAAGAAAACTTAAGAAAATATTCTAAACAGGCTGAGATGAGTAAAAGATTGGGTAAAATTGTAACCGATTTATCTATAGATTTAGATTTTGCAGAACTTAAAATGGAAAAGCCCAACTATCAAGAAGTTGTTGATTTATTTAAAAGATTGGAATTTAATTCTCTGTTGGAACGTTTTGAAGATGACATAGAAAAAAAATTAAAAGAATTAAGTTATAATAATGTAAAAGACGAAGATGCTGTTGATAAAATAGTTGACGAGATAAAAAAGAATAAGCAAGTTGCCTTTGTTATCAATAGAATTGAAGATGAATTATTGATCAAGTCAAATGGTAAAATCAGTCAATTTCAGCCCTTTAATGAATATAAAGCAAAGTTTATTGGTATATTTGAGGATGAAAGAATTAAGAAGCTTTCTTTTAACAGCAAAGATAATATTGTATATTTAAGTAATCGTAGCATTGATTTTGCTGGTTTATCATTTGATCCCCAGCTTGCTTCATATCTTTTAAATCCTGACCAGACTCCCCTGAAATTGAAAAATATGATTATGAGAGAATTTGATGTCCCTAAAGGTGAAGTAGAGAAAGCGGATAACAAAAATGTCCAATTATTAAATTATTTATTTGATTTAAAGAAAGTATATATTAAAAAATTAAAAGAAAAAGAACTTTGGGATTTATATAATGATATAGAATTACCCTTAGTTAAGGTTTTAGCACAACTTGAGATTAATGGGATTTATACAGATTGTGATTTTTTAAAAGATCTTTCAAAAGAGATCAGTAAAAAACTAAAAAAAATTGAAAAAGAAACCTTTGAAATAGCAGGAGAGAAGTTCAATTTAAATTCACCCAAACAGTTGGGAAAAATTTTATTCGACAAGTTAGACTTGCCTATAATCAAAAAAACAAAAACAGGTTATTCGACTAGTATAGATGTTTTAGAAAAGTTAGAAGATAAGCATGACATTATCCCCTTCATTATGGAGTATCGGAAGTATTCTAAATTAAAATCCACCTATGTTGATCCTTTGTTAGATCTTGTTGATGAACAAACAGGCCGCATACATACTAGTTTTAATCAGATGGTAACGGCTACGGGCCGCTTGAGTAGCACTGAACCTAATTTACAGAATATACCAATTAGAACAGAAGAAGGCAGAAAAATTAGGCAGGCTTTTGTGCCTGAAAACAAGGATTGGGTTTTTCTTTCGGCTGACTATTCACAGATTGAATTAAGGGTTCTTGCTCACATTAGTGATGATCAACAACTTATTAAGGCTTTTAATCAAGGCCAGGACATCCATACTCAAACCGCTTCTGAAGTATTTGATGTAACAAAAAAAGAGGTTAATTCTAATTTGAGAAGACATGCTAAAGTAATTAATTTTGGTATTGCATATGGAATGAGTTCTTATGGTTTAGCCCAAGATTTGGACATATCAAACCAAAAGGCACAGGCTTACATAGATAAGTACTTTGAGCGATTTCCCGGTGTAAAAAGATATATGGATCATATTGTTAATAAAGCTAAAAAGGATGGGTATGTTCGCACCATTTTCAATCGTTTGAGGTACATAAAGGGGATAAATAGCAGCAATTATCACAGGAGATCCTTTGCAGAGAGAGCAGCCATCAATACCCCCATCCAGGGCAGTGCTGCTGATATTATGAAAATAGCAATGTTAGATGTTTATAAGGTTCTGCATTCCAGCAATCTACAGGTTAAGATGTTACTACAGATTCATGATGAGATAGTATTTGAAGCAGCCTCATCAGAGCTTGCAGAGATTGCAAAATTAGTCAAAGATAAGATGGAAAAAGCAGTACAATTAAAGGTTCCGATAATAGTTGATCTCAAAAAAGGTAAAAATTTGATGGAACAAAGTAGATATTCAATAAAATAATAAGAGACTAACTATATGAAGTCAAGTAGTTTTTAGAAAAATAATTACTAAAAATATATAGGCATGATAAATAGAGCAACTAAGCTGCCTAAAATAAAAAAATATATATTTTTACAAAAACTTAATTTTGTGGACAAAAGTAGTATTGTTTTTCAGCAAATATAATATTACTATAATAAAAATTTTACCAGCATGCGATAAAGCAACAAAATAATGTTTTCCTTCTTTAAGTTTTTTGTTCAGGTAATCTTTAAAGGTTTTATCTCTCATTGCAACAGTTTTAACGACTTGTTAAGGTATTTAGAGCCTCTTTTAACCATTCTAGTATGGGAGAAGCATTATATTGACCAAACTGGTATAAAGAAGGATCTAAACCCGAAAATTCCAATAATTTTGATGGGTTAGCAAAACGATTAATTTCATCAACTATTGTTTTGATTTTTTGATCAATAACTTTAATTTCTTTATCTAAAACATGAATTAAATTATTAGTAGTTTGTATCTCAAAAGCAGTTGCTCTGTTAGATGAACCAATAGATTTTGCAGCTAGTTGTTTTAATTCAATTGCTTTATCCTTACCACGTTGATTAACTATACGATGATGAAATCTAGTTAATGACTTTAGTTCAATTATCTGATATGATATAGGTGAATAGGACTTAGAGTTATCAGTTAATAGCATTATTGCAATAACTTTTGCATCAGTTTTATCTGTTTTGGTTTTTCTGAGAGTATTGCTTTTTCTTTTAGAATTAGTAATCATGGGATTGAAGAGGATAACTTCAAATCCTTTAAAATGCAGATAATTT
>JAGXLU010000087.1 GCA_018334565.1 Halanaerobiales bacterium
CAGGTTAAAAGAAAATCTTGGCTTAAAAAATGTGCGGGTTAGAGGAAAAGAGAACGTTAAGACCCATATTTTATTAAGCTGTATTGGATTAATTACGGCTAAGATTACAACTGAGAAACTTAAAACCCGTCAGAAAGAACAAGCCGCATAAATGTAAACAGTTAAAAATTAAGAATATATAAATACCTAGGGGAAGTAGACCCTAATTTGCCTGGAATATATTGTAAATCAGTAGTTTTAACTAATTTTTTTTATTTTCAAGGAAAAATCAAGTTGATCAATTCAAAAAATTTTTTTAAGAACTAAATAAGGCAATTATGAAAGAGCCTTTAGTAGCAGTTTCCCAAAAAGTATTATTAACTTCTGATTGCCTGGGCATCAATTTACCCATAATTCTTACATCAAATAGATCTCTTTCTGTTACTGTATCATTAATTAAATTTTTTTCAACTGCATAATCAAGTATTTTATTCAGCAGTTCTTCTAGATTTACAACTTGTGATTTTTTATAATCTTCTGGAGGTTCTGCAGTAATATTAAGTAGATCTCTAATTTCATTTCTGACAACTATACGGTCATATCGAAAAATTAAATTTTTATTTTCTGCATAATCGAGCAACTTTTCAATAGTTAAACTGATAGCTGATGATGCCAATTTATTTCCTCCTTCTTTAGATCAATTAGGTTGTATTAATCCAACATTCAAATAGATGAAATAATATTTTTGTGAATGGGGAAATAGTCTGTTAATCTAGTTTATGTTTTTATTTTTAAAAACTATATGTACTATATAACTTTCTGCTTTATTATTTTCTCTCTAAGTTTATAATAATATTGCCTTTTATTTTTTCTTTGGGCTCAATTTCAAGAAAACCTGTATCTTTGATACCTCTTGCTGTAAGATTGAAACCATCATTTGCATTTGTGACTGGCTCAATTGCAAAAGTTTCTGTTTTCTCTTTAGGTCGGTATATAACAAGATGTTTAAAAATATTATCAACTTGAAAGGTTAACTTTAAATCTGAGTTTAACCAATGAAAAGAAATGTCTTTATCGGGATTTATTAAAAAACATTTGTCTAAAAAATCTGTAGAAAATATTCCAGACTTTAATTTTTTGTATTTTTTATTTAGAGGTTCCCAACCCCTATCTGGTATCTGTCCCTTCCCTGGATAATATCCTTTTAACGGTAGATCAGCTTCTATTTTTTCTGATTCCGATGTAATATAACGGTTTAAATATGGGTGTATTCCCATTCCAACAGGCATTTTTTGGGCCCCAGTATTTTTAACAAATAAACTTATTTTAAGACTTTTATTTAATAACTGATAACTAATACCAGCCTGAAAAGAAAAAGGCCAACTGATGTCTGACGAATTACTGCTGTCGAAAATCATATCAATACTAGTGTTATCTGCATTTATTATATTAAATTTCTTATTAAACACTTCTCCATGAATTGCATTCTCATTGTCTTCGTTTTTATCTAAAAAATATTTCTGTCCATTGTAATTTAACACACCTGATTTAATCCTATTTGAATAAGGTATTAAATTAAAAGAACTTAAAGAAAAGTAATTCTTTTTTTTAATATTTTTTCTAAAAGTGGGATAGAAAATATCGTAATCCTGTATTTTTGATCTAACTTTAAAAGAAAACACTGACCCACCTATATCAGGAATAACTTCTAAACTAATATTTTTATTTTTTATTTCAATAATTTTTACCATTTTATTTCCATCCTTTTTTATAAATAATATAAATTATAAAATTTATTTAAAAATATTCTTCTCTTTCATTAATTTCTTTAATTGTTTGTTTTTCCCCTTTTTTAGATTTTTTAAAAAAAGTATTTTTAATTACATGGTTTAATTTACAGTTTTTAAGTTATGTTTTTGTATAAATATCAAAGTTTTATGACAACTTTTATAACAATATAGACAATATATTAAGCTTTAATATATGATAGTGATCTTTTATATTTAATAGTTAGAAAGTAACTTATCTATTTCTTCCTTTGTAAGTTGCTTGTAAAGTTTTAAATGATTTTTATTTGTTTTTTTGTATATCAAAATAATATTATTTTTTAGAAAGGAAATATATCTTATAGAAGGATAATTTGTTAATGTTATTATTAGATCATTCTTTCTTTGATAATTTTAAATTAGTTTATTGTTAAAATAGATCTCATTCAATTATATTTATAAACTATCTTAACATATTTGAAATTTAATTGGCAAATTAATTCCGATATAAATATACCTGAATTATTCTTAACATAATGCCTAAATCAAATTAAAGCCTGCCATATCAATATTTTATTGCAATTAATTCTTTCACCCATTGGGTGAGGAAAATTAATTGAAATTATTCCTTAATAAATGTAGAAAAAGGAGCCCTCATCCTTTATAATAACAGTAAACACAACTAAGTACAAAGGAGGTCTCCTTGTGAATACTATATCTAAAAAAAGGATGAATTTCAACAAAAACATAAAATTAAATTTCGCTGGTGGCAATTTAACTTCTAATTCAGGTTTGTTACTTTACAAAGAATTTGATAATAAAAATAAATTCAGTCAAATAATTAAAGAAAGTTTATCTTTTGATGATAATATCGATCACAGAAAACATGAAAATGAAGATGTTATCTTGTAAAGAATCTATTAAAATGACGCTGGTTACCATGCTGATAGTAATGCAATAAATCAAATAAAGAACATATGAAGCAATTACAAAAAGCAAACTATAAATTACTGGATAGAATACATAACTTTAAACCACCAAAAGAAATGATATTTGATCTTGATTCAACTAGTTTTAAAACTTATGGGCAATAATACGGAGCAAAATATAATAGCCATTATGGTGCTAATGGATACCATCCTCTTTTGATGTTTGATGGAGTCACAGGAGATCTCATTAAAGCTAAACTAAAGGCTGGCAATGTTTACACTTCAAGAAAAGCCGTTAGGTTTGTTGGTCCAATATTTAAAAAGTATAATAAAAAATTCAGAGAAATACCTCTTTATCTAAGGGTTGACAGCGGTTTTGCTAAACCAGGTATTTATGAAATTTCTGAGGAACATAGGATTTTAAATGTCATCAGATTAAAAGCTAATGCAAAACTTTATGGCCTAGCCAAACCCTTTGAAGATAAGTTAAGCCAGAAAGCTCAAGATAATCTATATGAAAAGCAGGTTATTTATGGTCAATTTAACTATAAGGCTGGTAGTTGGAAAAAAGAACGTAAAGTTATAGTTAAAATTGAAAAAACCAAAGGAGAACTAACTTATAACTATACCTTTATAGTTACTAATCTCAAAAAATGGTCTCCCAGCAAAATAATTAATTTTTATTGTCAAAGAGGTACTATGGAAAACTTCATTAAAGAAGGTAAAAATGGTTTTGCCTTTGGTAAAATGAGCAGCAGTGAATATTGGGTTAATGACAATAAACTACAGCAGATGGTTTTAGCTTATAATTTAAATAACTGGATGAGGCATCTTTATTGTTTGACAGGCATGCACTTAATCTATAAGGTGAAAGTCCTGAATTCCGAACACGATTTAAAAATTAGCTGAAGCCAAGGGTGTCGTGGGCGACCACGAATCTGAAGGAAGTCTAAAGCAAAATTTCGGTCCGAGGTACTTAAAT
>JAGXLU010000002.1 GCA_018334565.1 Halanaerobiales bacterium
CGAGTCTGTAAAAGGATAGGAGTAGTGGGTATGGACTACCCGAATAGGTAACTTGATCGATGTTACGGGTGAAATTCATCTTGTGTCCCATAAGATCAAGCGACTATGAAGCTCGGTATTTCAATGCTGAGTAGTTCACAGGGAGGTCTTAATTATGAATAAATTATATACTATAGATAAGGCTTTAAGCATTAGTAAAGAAGAAATAGTACAAAACTATAAAAAACATATTAATCCCAGTATGGTGAAGATGTTGAGGTTATTGAATTTTGATAAAAATTATGTAAAAGCAGATAATGTTGAGGTCTTTGATGAAAAAGGCAATAAATACTTAGATTTTTTAGGTGGTTATGGATCACTTAATTTGGGACATAATAATAATGATATAATAAAGGCGGTTAATAAGGTAAGTGAAAAGCCCAACTTACTGCAGGCCTCACTGGGAAGTATATACAGTGCTGCAGCCTTTAATCTAGCTCAAGTTACACCCGGCAACCTTGAGATTAGTTTCTTTGGAAACAGTGGAACAGAAGCAGTAGAGGGAGCCATCAAATTAGCAAAGGCTTCGACAGGCAAGGAAATATTAATATACTGTAAAGATTCTTTTCACGGAAAAAGTTATGGTTCTCTTTCTATTACAGGTAGAGATAAGTATCAAAAACATTTCAATCCACTACTGCCTGCAACTGAAGCAATAGCATTTGGTGATATTGATTCTTTGAGGGAAAAGCTGAACAGTAGCCATAATATTGCAGCAGTAATATTAGAACCTATTCAGGGAGAAGGTGGTATTATAGTACCACCTCAGGGTTATCTTAGAGAAGTGAGAGAATTATGTAATAAAAATGGAGTTTTAATGGTTTTAGATGAAATTCAAACTGGTCTAGGTAGAACCGGAAAACTTTTCGCGTCAGACCATGAAGCTGTAGTTCCTGATATTATGTGTTTGGCAAAATCACTAGGGGGAGGAATAGAACCAGTGGGGGCATATATATCAAAGCCAGAGATTTGGAATAAGGCATATGGAAGTATGGAAAGTGCCCTGCTGCATACATCTACTTTTGGAGGTAATACACGTGCTTCGGCTGCGGTTATCGCTTCGATAAATTATATCTTAGAAAACAATTTAAGTAAACAGGCAGCTAAAAAAGGCGAATACTTTTTAGAAAAGCTAAAAACATTTGAAGAAAGATATAATTTAGTAAAAGAGGTAAGGGGTAAAGGGCTAATGTTAGGGATAGAGTTTAATCAGCCGAATTCCGGATTATTGGATAAAATATCGGGCGGTTTAGTCAGTAAGTTTTCATCTGAGTATATGGGTGCAATGGTAGCTGGTTCTCTTAACAATAATTACAGAATTATAACAGCTTATACCTTAAATAACCCAAATGTTATTAGACTAGAGCCACCCTTAACAGTTAGTTATAAGCAGATTGATTATGTAGTTGATTCTCTCAAAGATATTTTTGAAGATAATAGTAATTTATTTAACCTCACAATGAATAGTGCTCAAACAGCTATTAAAAATTTTTTTAAATAAAAGACCTAATAATAATTATTCTCTTTTACATTTTTTTGAGTATTTGCATTAATTTAATTAAAGAGTGTTTTAATTAAAAGATATGATATATTTAAAGTTCTGGTTTCGCAAAATAAATTAGGAGGAATGAAATGCGTATTGATCTTTTTGTAGTTGAATATGTTGATAAAGTTAAAGAGATATTTGAAAAAAATAGAAATGATAAAAAGGCAGTAAAGATGAAAAAATATATGAGGAATAAATTTGAGTTTTACGGCATACAGGCTATAAAAAGACGTGAATTAAGTAGCAATTTACAGAAGAAAGAAAATAGGCTTAATCCTTCACAATTAAATAGAGTGGTTATAAAACTTTGGTCTGAAGATGAAAGAGAATTGCATTATTTTGCAATGGAATTATTAGAAAGATATAAAAATGAATTTCGCATTAAAGATATTAAACTTATGGTTCATATAATTAAAAATAAGTCTTGGTGGGATACTGTTGATTTTATTGCAAAAAAATTAATAGGAGAGTATTTTAATAAATATCCTAAATACAGACATGAATATATAAAAAAATGGATCAGATCAAATAACATATGGCTGCAAAGGACGACCCTCATATTTCAATTAGCTTATAAAGGTAGTACTGAGCAGGATATTTTATTTAGTAATATTAAAAAATTAAAAGATATTGATGATTTTTTTATACAAAAAGCAATTGGTTGGGCTCTGAGAGAATACTCAAAGATAGAACCTAATGAAGTAGAGAAATTTATCAATAATATTGAATTGTCTAATTTAAGCAAAAGGGAAGGCCTTAAGCAAATTTCAAAAAAATAAAGCTTAATTTTTGTTATTTTTTTAAAAGTTTTAAAATGTGGTATAATGGGTATGAAGTATTAGGAAAAATAATTAATAATGAGGTGGAAAAAATGGATTTAGAATTTTATAATAATCTCAATAAACTTACAGAAGAATACAAAGATGTTTATGTTGGAACCATTATAGAAGCAGAGGGAGAGTTGTCTGATCTTGAAGAAATAAAGTTTGCTTTAACAGCTAAAGAATTATTTTACAGTGATTTAGATAAGAAAAAAGAAATAGATAAGATTATAAAGGCAGTAGGAAAAGAAAAAATCATCAAGATGCACAATCCTGAATTAAAAGAGCTTAAGATAGAGGATGAAAGTAAGGTAAGAATATATTTAGAACCTGTTACTGATAATCCACGTTTGATATTATTTGGAGCTGGTCATATTGCTAATTCTGTTTCAAAAATCGCCAGTTTGATGGATTTTCAAATAACTGTAATAGATGATCGGGAGGAATTTGTAAATAAAGATAGATTTCCCGAGGCAGACCATTTAGTAGTCAAAAAATATATTGATTATTTAAAAGAATACCAGGCAGAAAAAAATGATTATATAGTTATTATTACACGGGGACATCAATTCGATTATGAAGTTCTCAGTCATACCATAGGTAGCAAGGCTAAATATGTAGGTATGATAGGTAGTTCTAAAAAGATAAAAGAAGTCTTTGATAGATTAAGAGAAGTTGATGAAGTAGAAGAGTCATTACTGAAGAGCGTGCATACTCCAATTGGATTAGAGATAGGTGCTGAGACAACATCTGAAATAGCGGTAGCTATAATTGCAGAAATTGTTAAGGTAAGGAGGGAAAAAGATGAATAAGAGAATAATCGAAAAAATTATTAAAACAAAAGATGAGTATGATAATTTGGCAGTTGCAACTATTGTTGATGCTAAGTCCTCCAGCCCGAGAGATACCGGCACAAGTATGTTGATATTCCCGGATGGAAAAACATATAGTACGATTGGTGGGGGAAGCCAGGAAAAAGATATTATAAATAAGGCATTAAAATTACTAAAAAAAGGCAAATCAGGCAGAATTAGTTTTAATTTAACACGAAAAGAAGCAGCTCAAATAGGCTGGGTTTGTGGAGGAGATATTGATGTATACATAGAAAATGTTTGGTTATAAATGAACAATTATTTTTAAAAAACTTACTAAGTTGAGGTTTGTTTATTTATGTTTGGCATAAAAAACTTGTCAAGCATAAAATTTCAATATACTAACGTAACCTAATAAGTAAGCCCACTCTTCAATGGTATAATTTTCCATAAATTCTTGTTAATTACATCAAAATATGTTAAAATTTGGAAAAGGAGTGGTCAGATGATAAATAATGTTATCCTTACAGGTCGGTTAGTTAGAGAGCCGCTGTTAAAAAAGACAGATAATGAAGTGCATTATTGTGTTTTTACCCTGGCGGTTCAGAGGAATTATCGAGGCAAAGATGGAGAGATTGAAACAGATTTTGTGGATGTGATAAATTGGGGAGCTGGTTCAGAGCGTTGTAGTGAATATTTAAAAAAAGGTAACTTAGCTGGTGTGGAAGGAATGATAACTACATATTTTTCAGAAAAAGAAGGTAATAAGCTTAAAAAGTATAGGATTAAAGCAAGACGTGTTGAATTTCTAGAATGGCCGGACAAATAATTCAGAGGGAGGTTGATGATTTTTTTCATCGACCTCCCATTTTACTGTTTTAATAGGGAGGAATTGCACTTTCTTTGTAGAATATTGTTAAATAATGAAAGTTAAATTAACTTAGTATTTTTTGTTTAAATTTAAAAAGGTGAAAAGCACATAAAATATTATATAAAAATATATATCTAAATTTATAAAGTGAGAAACAACTCCTTTTTTTAAAAAAGATAAGCTTAATTTATTTGATTTAGAAGGTTGAAAATAATTGATTAATAAAGATATGAATAATATTTGAACAGAATAATTTTCTCAAGATTATTTCTTTTAGAGCCTCTTATCAACAATAAGATTATTTGTCAATTCATATCAGAAATGGGGGGGAGATATTTTGAAAAAATATATTTATACATTTTTAATAATTATAATTATAGTTGCTTTACTATTGTTAATTAACAATTTGGGAATTATTTCTTTTCGAGAGTGGGGGAAAGCTATTATAAGTAGTACATCATTTGGGAGAGAGTATGTAAATAAAGCGGAGAAGTATAATGAAGTGACGGCAAAAAATGAAGAATTGATAAGGGAAAGAGATTTACTAAAAGAAAAGCTCGAAAACTGTCAAGTAAGAATTGTTAAACTTGAAGAAAAAGCAAAAGAAATTCAAAATGCTAATGAAGCGCTCAATTTGCAATTAGATGATACTGCACAAGAAGAATCAGTTAAACAACAAAATTTTGAGAAGTTAATTAAAATTTATGAAAACCTGCAGCCGGAATCAGCTGCTAATATACTAAATAGCCTTAATAAAGAATTTGCTATTAAGATATTAAGAGGTTTAAATGATAAAAAAGCTGCTGCTATTTTGGAAATTATGGAAGTTGAGAAAGCAGTCGAATTTAGCCGAGCAATGCAGGAATAATTCATTCAATCTATTAGGTAGTTATATTTATAATCTTTTTTGATTATGTTGGATTGGATAGGGCAGATTTATAGTGCCTTAAGTTAGAACGGAGTGATTGATTTGGAAAAGAATAAGTTGACTTTTATTCTCGTATTATTATTTCTTTTAATAATATTTAATTCCTTGCAGACAGGTGCTTATTCAAATAAATTAGAAGATTTTATATTGGATGGGAAAAATGTACAACTCAAGTTGTATGAAAATTTAGATAAGTTAAAAATTATTCCAGGTACAAATGTGGTTATTAAAAGTATTGATGGATCCCAAAAAGCGTATTTGGTAAATGATAAAGAATATACAGTGAGACCGTATCAACAAGAAGAAGCCCGCTGGTTTATCCAAATATTTGCTTCAAAGGCTGAAGATAAAGCGAATAATCTTAAAAAAGATTTTTTAGCAGAATTTGATGAGCAAGATGTTCAAATTATAAGAGAAGAAGGTTTATATAAAGTAATAGTGGGTAACTTTTCTAAGAAAAATGAAGCTGAATCATTTTCTGCAAATATAAAAAAAGCTGGCTGGCAGACCTGGGTAATTGAGGACAAAGTCCAAAGTAGTAATGATATGTGGTTAGTAATCGAGAATGAAGCTGGTAATATAGTTTTTGAAGATTATATGCTTCATTGCGAAGGTGTTATAAGATTTAAAAATCATTTATACAATGGTAATTTTCATTTTTTATTAAAAGATAATAAAATAGATGTATATAACAAAATAAATTTTTTAACTTTAGAATATGGTTTACTTTTAGAAGCTTTTGAAGATGTTAGTAATATGACAGATCTTAAAGTAGGAGCAATCTTAAATAGATCGAGGGCTTTAAATATTATATTAAAAAGGGAGTCGCCTTATGTCATTGATGAATACCGGGGGATATCAAAACTAAACGATAATATCAAATCGGCTGTAGATCAAACTCAGGCCAAGGTCATATACAAAAATGGTGTTCCTTACTATCAGTACATAGATATTAAAAATATAGATCAGATGTATTCTTCAGCAGAAGCATTGATTTATGATAATCTAAGTGACATAGAGATTAAGGATTTAAATACAACTTTGATTGAAAACCAGTTGATAGATGCAAAAATTGATATTGGATTAAAATACAAAGAGATCAGACAGTTGACCTGGAGTGGCCCCCGTATACTAAATATTGTAGATTTGGATATAACAATGGATAGATATCAAATTCTTCCCTTTATTAGTAATGATAAAATTGAAGGGTTGGCACCACTATGCGAGGTAGTAAGGGCCAAGGACGCTTTAGTAGGAGTAAATGGGGGTTTTTTTAATTACCAGGGAAAGCCGCTGGGTGCTGTTATGATTGATGGGACTATGGTTACTGAACCACTCTATAAAAGAGCAGCCTTTGGTATTACTAAAACAGGAGAATATTTAATAGATAATATTGAATGGAGGGGAGTATTAAAAACCAAAGATAATAGCATGATTATTATTGATGCCCTTAATAGGAAGCCGAATGATAAAAGTGAAATTATTCTCTATAATCAATATTATGGAACAAAAACCCCTGTTTTTAATCAATATTCTAAGGAGATTGTGGTTGAAGCTGGAAAAATCAAAACAGTAGAAGAAGGCGGATTGATTCAAAATATAATACCTAAAGAGGGATTCATCATAAAAATATTCAATGAATCATATAGTTATGAAGCTTTTCAAAAAGACCGTCATGTAGAATATACAGATGTATTCAGCCAGATATGGTATCAAAAAGAGATTACAAATATAATGGGAGGTGGACCGAAACTAATCTCAGATGGAGAGATTTCAATTACTAGCGTAGAAGAAGAATTCAAAAAAGATATTACTGAGGGTATGGCACCCCGTACAGCAGTAGCCCTCACAGTTGATCAGCACTTATTATTCATTAATGTAGATGGGCGACAGCCTGAAACTAGCATAGGAATTAAGTTAAAAGAATTGGCCCAATATTTAAAAGATCTTGGTGTAAAAGAAGCCATGAATTTAGATGGAGGTAATTCTTCTCAATTAGTAATTAGGGGTCATGTTTTTAATAACCCATCTGGGTATAGAGATATTGGTACGGGTATTCTTATTAAGAAAAAATAAAATTGGAGGGGGTAGTTTTGCATAAAAAAATTATATTAATACTTTTGGTGATATTCTTTTCTATAACACCTTTAGCAGAAGCTCAAGAATTTGATTTTAAAGAGATGAATTATTCTGTATTATTAAAGAGTGGAGCGACATCACTGAACATAAATCCAATTTTTAACTTCAGAAATGATCTAAACAGGTTAAGTTTAGATCTTAATTATAATGGTAGTGAATTCAAGCTGGGAGGAACGTGGTTAATTAAAGCGCAGGAAAGTAAGGATTATCAGACAGAAGCTGCTCTAAGTATATTGTCTAAATCACCTGATAAGGGGTTTACGGCTAGCATAGGAATAGAAGGGAGTAGATTTCTCAATCGAGATAGAGAAGTTTTATATGAACTTAAATATATTATTTCCGGGCAAACTCTGGAGTATAGGGTGGGTTATTTAACACCTATTGTAAAAAATAATTACTTGATATTAAGCATTGGTAATTCTTATTGGGAATCTGAACCACTCTTATTGGAAGCAGGTTTTAAAGTGCAATTTTAACTTATATTTTAAGGAGTTATTACAGATGAGCAAAAATGAAAGTAAAAACAGAAAGTATTATGATGTTGTATTGATACTTATATTTTTGCTAATACTAACTACCATTATTGATTTGAATATATCTTTAGAACAAATTTTAGTAGCACTATTTGGTTAAGGCATTTTCAAACAGGGGGGATTGGATGTTTAGCCATGAGCAGAGAGAAGAAATCATTATAGAGAAGGCCAAGAACGGCAACGAGCTTGCAATAGAATATTTGATAAATCACAATATGGATATAGTATATGCAAAAGCCAAATATTTTTTCATCAAAGGTCTGGATAAAGACGATGTTATTCAAGAAGGTATGTTGGGTTTATTTAAGGCTATAAGAGATTATCAGGAGGAGAGAGAAGCTTCTTTTAGGGGGTTTTCACAGTTATGCGTACATAGGCAGTTAATATCAGCGATTAAAAGAGCTAATAGACAAAAACATCAACCATTAAATAATTCTACTTCTATCAACAAAACGTATGATTATGATAATGAATCAGGCCGTAGTTTCAGTGAAATCTTACCTGACAAGAAGAAGAAACTTGAAGATCAGTTTGTTTATAAAGAAATTATCAACCTCGTTTTTGCAGAAATAGAAAAAGAGTTAACCCAACTTGAGAAAAAAGTATTTTATGAATATCTGGAAGACAGGAGCTATAAGGAAATATCTGAAAAACTAGATATCAATATAAAAACTGTTGATAATGCATTACAGAGAGCACGCAAAAAGATTGAGGATATAAAGTCTGATAATAATTTGGAAGACCTTGTAATTTAATGATTATAATAGACTAAAACAAGATAGAAAATAGCTTTTTAGGGGAATTGTTGACAATAATAATCTACTGTGTTATATTAAGACAAATGGGATTTAGAGTCCCATGAAAGAATTTACAGGAGGAATATAATTTATGATTTATACTGGAACAGTAAAGTGGTTTGATGCTAAAAAAGGTTATGGTTTTATTGAGAGAGAAGAAGGCGATGATGTTTTTGTTCATTTTTCAGCTATTCAAGATGAAGGGTTTAAAACTCTTGAAGATGGAGAAAAAGTAGAATTTGAAATTGTTGAAGGTGACAGAGGACCTCAGGCCGAACAAGTTGTGATGACTGAATAGAAAGCATATATTCTTAAAGATGTTACAAAATCCCGATTGCAGAAATGTAATCGGGATTTTCCTGTGTGGTGTGTCTCTTAGTCTATACCAATAGTAGATGAAAATTCTATCTGTGCTGGAAGTATGGAAAATATGGTTGAGATATTGTGGTACTCATAGACGAAATGGGTGAGTAAACGGATAACACAAACGTCAAACTAAGTTAGCACACCAGTATTCGACCCTACTTGTAGTAATGGCAAAGTCAAAAAGGAAGGCTAAAAGAACCTATGAAGTTGTAAAAGAAATTATAGATAATAAACTTGATTTAACATTACACCCAGATAAAATGGTAATTACTAACTTCGGAAATGGATTTGTATTTTTAGGATTTGAATTTATAAACTGGAGATACAAAAGGCCAAGAAAGAAAGCTCTTAAAGCTTTTAAAGATAAAGTAAGAAAAGTTACCAAAAGAAACCAAGCCTGGGATATAGAATTTATCATAGGAGAGTTAAATCCTAAGATAAGGGGTTGGGGTAATTATTTTTAGTTATGGTAATGTGAAAGGTCTTTTCCGCAGATTAGATGAATGGATACGTATGAGATTGAGGTCTTATATAGAGAACAAGAAAGTAATATATAATCAAAACAAAAGAATTTCTAATGCCTTTTTCAAGCAGAAGGGACTCAAATCATTAATTACTATATTGTCCTAGAGGAGTAAAATATACAATTATGTTGACATAGTAACGATAACTTACTCCTTGAGATGGGGCAATGGTGTATGGAAAGCCGTATACGGGAGAACCGTACGTGCAGTTTGACGAGGGGTCCCAGCAGAAATGCTGGTCTTACTCTATTATAAAAAGAGGTTTTTAGTTTTAAATATTGAATTATTATAATAACAATACTATCTATTTTAGTAGTTTAGAAGGGAGTGGAGATAATGAATATAACGGTTTATGGGAAAAATATTGACGTTACACCTTCACTAAAAGAGTATGCCTACGAAAAAATGGAAAAGTTGAGAAAATACTTTCAGGGTGAATCAATGGAGGTTCATATTACAATGGAGGTGGAAAAAGAAAGACATATTGTAGAGGTCACAGCCTATGTAAAAGGCCTAATCCTTCGTGGGGAGGAAGAAACTACTGATATGTACGCTTCACTTGATGGTGTTATTGAAAAAGTCGAAAGACAAATTCATAAATATAAAACAAGAATTCACAATAAAATGATAGAACGTAAACAAGAATTTAAAGAAGACTATATGGAAGAAAGAGAAAAGATGGTTCAAAGCAAGAGGGAACCTGAGGCTGATGAGTTCGAACCTCAAATTGTAAAGACAAAGACTTTTGCTGTGAAACCGATGGATGTCCAGGAAGCGGTTATGCAGATGGATTTAATTGGTCATGACTTTTTTGTATTTTCCAATGCAGATACAAGTGAAGTAAATGTGGTGTATAAAAGAAAAGATGGCAATTATGGTTTGATTGAACCAACTTTTTAATAATATATTGTTATTTAAAAATGTTAGGCCGCCTTTAAAAAGGTGGCCTTTTGTATAGCTAGCAGTTTAAATAATTAGCGGGATTAAGTCCTGTACTATGAATTCAAAGAAGCAGTTAGCTGAAGGAAAGCCCGTTTGCTATAAGATAGCATCTAAAGGGTTGAAAGAAAAATACTAGGAGGTAATCAATGATAACAACCTAATAGGTCAAATTCTCCCACCTAATCAGATACAAGATTAGAAAGGAGCTTGTTAAATTAAAAACTGCACTTAGTACAGTCGTGAACTATTTACACCGGTTCTATCTTACAAGTAGGTGATTTAAGAATAGAGCCAGTTGAAGGGCAGTTGAATAAAAAAACCATCCCTACTTTAAAGCCAATAGGGGCTACAGATTATTCTGTATGTTATCATTAGATAGCTCTCTTGGCAATATTGAGACTGGCATTATCATCAGCATTTTTATCACAGACAAATTTATTTTGACTTCATCTATAGTCCTTTTTACTACAAACAGCCCAAAGGTGTGAGGTATCTTTAGGATTAACTTTTTGATAGAAAATACCTTTTAAATCAGCTTTATGTTTAATAAACTGCTTTAATTGATAGAAAGCCCAGGCCTATTTTTCATAATTATTAAGTGTATAATCATTTGTTATATTCTTTCTGATATTTTTTAGATTTTCTAACATAATTATGACATTATACTCGTCAGCTATTATAAAGTTGTTCCTTGCGACGTAATAAGTATGATCATGGGATTTAGTGTAGCTGGTAAACCTCCAGTGTTTAACGATTTTGAGAGCTGACCGAATAGCATAATTTTAATTTTTAAGTAAGTAGTTCAACTTTTTTTGTTTAGTTTTACTTGGCTTATATAGCTTTAGATGGTGTATGGTAATATAGTATTTATCAGAGAAGTTAATCATCCACATTTGATTATAATATTGATGCCAATTAATTCAATCTTTCATTTGTAAGTAGATTGCGTGTTTTTGACTTGTATGTCAACTCTATATTAATTATTTATTATATAATTAGAAGTATCAAGAAATAATAGCAAAAAAATGGAAAAAAGGGGTGAAGATTATAGCAATTCCCTTCCGCCTAAATCAAAGAAAGGATTTAGATGAAGAGTGATAAATCATAGAATCAAATTATTTAAGATTAGTATTGCGAAAAAACTGAGTGCTGCATAAAAATTTTAATATTAAGTTTGAGCTGAGAAAACTGTTCATATTTATTAATATTTTAGAAAATATGTATACTGAAATGTACTTTTGAATAATAATTATAGAATGTTTTAAAACATTAAATAATTAACATTGAAATAAAAAAACTGTTCAAGTGTAAATAAAATGAATTTAACTACAGACATCTTTTTAATAAAACAAATTTAAGGCATTTCACAAAGATAATTATTTTTTAAAAGTCAGTAATTATTGTTCAGTTTAGTGAATTTAGCATACTCTGATAAAATTGAGATTTGAGGTAATAAGTGTTATAATAAAATGTAATTTATAAATCTATTGAATCATTATTTTTAAACTAATAAAAAACAGGTGGTATTTAAGATGTTTGATTTTTTAAAAAAAATATTTAAAGATCCAAATGAAAAAGAGTTGGAAAAGCTTCAGATTGTTGTTGATAATATAAATCAATTGGAAAGCAAGCTGCAGAAGTTGAATGATTCAGAATTGAAAGCAAAAACTCCCGAGTTTAAAGAAAGATATAATAAAGGGGAAAGCTTAGATGATCTGCTGCCAGAGGCTTTTGCGGTGGTCAGAGAAGCCTCTCAACGTTCAACTGAAGAAGAATTTAGACACTTTGATGTGCAGTTAATGGGTGGTATAGCCTTACATGAAGGAAAAATAGCTGAGATGAAAACAGGAGAAGGCAAGACACTGGTAGCAACACTACCGGTTTATCTGAATGCCTTAACAGGCAAAGGAGTGCATGTTGTAACAGTTAATGATTATCTGGCCAAAAGGGATAGTGAATGGATGGGTCAGATTTATAAATTTTTAGGAATGGAGGTTGGAGTTGTCCTCAGTGGGATGACACCTGAAGAAAGAAAAAAGGCATATGATGCGGATGTTACTTATGGAACTAATAATGAATTTGGTTTCGATTATTTAAGAGCAAATATGGCAACAGATCCGGATAATGTTATTGAGCATGATTTTCATTTTGCAATTCTGGATGAGGTTGACAGTATATTAATTGATGAAGCGAGAACCCCTTTAATTATTTCAGGTCCTGTGCAGGAGACATCTCAGGATTATCGTAAATTTAACAGGATTATTCCTAGATTAAAGAAAGAAGATTATGAATTAGATGAAAAGAACAACAATGTTACTTTGACTGAAAAAGGAGTACACGCCGTTGAAAATTATCTTAAAGTCGATAATCTTTTTGATGAGGATAACTTTAGATTACACCATCAGGTAAACCAGGCACTCAGAGCCCATACATTGATGAAAAAGGATAAAGATTACATTGTTGAAGAAGGCAAGGTAAAAATAGTAGATGAATTTACCGGGCGTGTCATGGAAGGCAGGAGATATAGTGAGGGCTTGCATCAGGCTATAGAAGCAAAAGAAGGCGTTTCTGTAAATAAGGGGAGTCAAACTTTTGCCCGTATAACCCTGCAGAATTATTTTAGGATGTATGATAAATTATCAGGAATGACAGGAACAGCTAAAACTGAAGAAGAAGAATTTATAAAGATATATGGAATGGAAGTAATAGTAATTCCTACCAATAAACCCCTTGTTAGAGATAACAAACCTGATTTAGTTTTCAAAGACGAAAAAGACAAATTTAGTGCAGTTGTCCAGGAAATTTCTAAAAGAAATCAAAAGGGGCAGCCTTTATTAGTTGGTACTGTCGATATAGACAAATCAGAGAAATTAAGTAGGATGTTAAAACGAAAGGGAATCAAGCATAATGTCTTAAATGCTAAAAACCACAGAAAAGAAGCTGCTATAATTAAGGATGCAGGTCAAAAAAATAGTGTAACAATTGCAACCAATATGGCAGGTAGGGGTACCGATATTGTTCTGGGAGATGGGGTAGTTAAGCTGGGAGGTCTCCATGTTCTGGGCACCGAAAGGCATGAAAGCCGCAGGATAGATAATCAATTGAGAGGGCGCGCCGGCCGACAGGGTGATCCTGGTTCTTCTCAGTTTTTTGTATCATTGGAAGATGATCTTTTAAGGCTTTTTGGTTCAGAAAATATATCCAATATCATGGATAAAATAGGCATGGAAGAAGGCCAACCAATTCAGCATAAATTAATCACAAATGCTATAGAAAAAGCTCAAATGAAAGTGGAAGGTCGTAACTTTGATCTCAGAAAAGCTATTTTAGAGTATGATGACATCTTAAATAAGCAGCGCGAGATTATCTATGAACAGAGAACAAAGGTGCTTTTTTCTGATGAAATGGATGAGGTAATATTTGGTCTTTTAGAAAAACTCGTAGAGGATATTACGGGAAGTTTTCTCTCAGAAGATATACATCACAGTGAATGGGATTTAGAGGGTTTGGTTGACTATTTAAATAAATTTTATTTTACAGAAAAGATTGATTCTGAGCAGTTAGTGGATAAAGAAAAACTAGATATCAAGCAATATTTGATTAACTTTGGCAAGAGTATATACAGAGATAAAGAAGAGAAATTTAAAGAAGAAAACATGGAAAAAATTGCTAAACACATTGCCTTACGGGTTATTGATAGAAATTGGATGTCCCATTTAGATAACATGGATGAACTTAGACAGGGAATAGGATTAAGGGCTTATGGACAAAAAGATCCTTTAACAGAGTATAAATTTGAATCTTTTGATATGTTTAATGAGATGACAGCTTCTATTAGAGAAGAAATTATAAAAAATATCTTTAGGATTGAAGTTCATAAAAGCGGCAAGCTGGACAAAAACAAAAATCGTCAAGGTTTAAATTATAGTGCGAGTGGTTCTATAAGTGCTATGGATGCTGCCAAAAGCAAGTTGCAAGGACAAAAGAAAACAAATACAAATAATAATAAACAGCAAAAAGTAAAAACAGTTGTCAAGCCTGATGAACCAGGCCGCAATGACCCGTGTCCATGTGGTAGTGGTAAAAAGTATAAAAAATGCTGTGGAAGATAAGCAAGGAGTGTTAATGTGATGAATAATAATTATCAGGAAAAAATTACTGAAATTGAAAAGAGATACCGTGATCTGAGGGATCTCCTTTGACCCAAGAACCTTAAATGATCAAAAGGATAAACTGGAAGAGGAAATGTTAGCTCCTAAATTCTGGGATGATAATCAACGAGCGACCCGGATTAGTAAAAAAGTAGACAGTATAAAAAATAAACTTTCCTTACTTGCTGAACTAAAAGAAGATATAGAAGAAATAGAAATATATTTAGAGTTAATTAGTGAAAATGAAGACAAAGGTTTATTAAATGAAGTTGACAAAAAGATTAAAATACTTTCTGATAGGCTTGATAAACTTGAGCTCAAAACAAGATTGAGCGGTCAACATGACAAAAATAATGCTATACTTTCGATACATCCCGGTGCTGGTGGTACTGAATCACAAGACTGGGCGGCTATGCTGCTTAGAATGTATGACCGTTGGGCTCAGGAACATAATTTTTTCGTAAAAACGCTTGATTTCCAAAGTGGAGATGAAGCAGGTATAAAAAGTGTAACAATACTTATGGAAGGTGAGTATGCATATGGTTACTTAAAAGGAGAAAGCGGAGTTCATAGATTGGTGAGAATTTCTCCTTTTGACTCATCAAGCAGGAGACATACTTCTTTTGCCTCAGTAGATGTGTTGCCAGAAATTGAAGAAAATATCGAAGTTGATATTGATGACCAGGATTTAAAAATAGAAACCTATCGGGCCAGTGGTGCAGGTGGCCAGCATGTAAATAAAACGGATTCAGCTGTCAGGGTCACCCATCAACCTACTGGTGTAGTTGTTCAGTGTCAGAATGAAAGATCACAGCATAAAAATAAACAAATGGCTTTTAAAATATTGAAAACAAGGCTTTACGAATTAAAAGAAGAGGCTCAAGCTGATAAGATAGATGAATTAAGGGGAGAACATAAGGAAATTGCTTGGGGCAGTCAAATACGTTCCTATGTATTTCACCCCTATAATATGATTAAGGACCACAGAACAGGTATGGAAGAAGGAAATACAGATAAAGTAATGGATGGTTATCTAGATGAATTTATTGAAGCTTATTTAAAGCAGAATAACAAAGGAAATGTAAATATATAATTTAAACCCGGGAGGCAGCTATGAGCAAAAAAATTTTTTATAGTTTAATAATTTTGACTCTTTTAATTGCCATTTTTGGTATAAAAGAGCGGGTTTCTATTGAACAAACAAACCACAATGTGGAGTTAGCCTTTGATTATAATTCTCTTGCGGAGATGGGTTTGCAGTATAATAATCAAAAGCTTACTTTAAACCAGTTAAAAAATTATGGTGTGAACTCAATAGCTTTAACACCCTATGATATAGAAAAATTGATTAAAATTGACCGGGTTATTAAATTTACCAAAAGTGAAATCAATAAAATTGAATTATTATCAGAGGGAAGAGATGGTTTTTGGCACAGTTTTCCTGATCGAAAAGAGAGTGCTTTTTTAATTTTTAGTCAAGAAGATCAGTTCTATAATAATTTAAAATATTTAAAAGATGATTTTAATCTAAGTTTTAAAAAAATAGAGGGTAAAAACATTGTTTTTTTTCCTTTCTGGACTGAGGACTACCTTTCTATAGATCTTGGGTTTTCCGAAGAATTAATCAGTGAAATTAAAGCGCAAGATCTGAATATAGTCTATAGATTTGAAAACTGGTATAATAACAGTATTAATTTTCAACTTTTAGAAAAAGTCAAAGATCAAAGTACCATAATTTTTGCCGGTGAGGAAATTTTAGGTTATCCGAATGAACTAAAAGAGACCCAACAGATTATGAAGGAGAACAAAAATATTTTCGGTTTTATCGAAGCAATAATTAGTGTGCAGAAAGGTGAAGATAAACTCGCTCAAAATCTTAATTATAATCTAATAAGAGTTCATAGTGTTACTCAGGAAGAAATGAACAAATATAGCCAAACTAAAATAATAGATAGATATTTAAGAGCTGTAAGGGAGAGAGACATTCGCTTTTTATATTTAAGGCCGATCATAAAAGAAAACCAAAACTTTGATTTTGTAAAAAATATGAATAAAAATTATATAGAATCTTTAAGCAATCAGCTTAAAACAGAGGGATATAATCTTGCAGATAAAGCTGTTTATTATCAAACCTTTTCCAACAGCAGTTTCTTTTTATTAATAAGTGCTTTAGGGATATTGGTTGGTGGGATACTGCTTTTAAATGAATTTTTCAAATTTCATAAAGAAATTATACTTTATATTTTATTTATACTTGGTATAATAGCTATACTTTTCATATATACTTTTTTTGATATATATATATTTAGAACTGGTCTTGCCTTGGGCAGCAGTATTATTTTTCCCAGCCTGGCTGTTATTACTCAGCTTTTAAAGAAGGATAAGAAAAAAACAGTTTTAAATTATATTATCGGAGCCTTAATTACTTTAACTGGAGCTATTTTTCTAATATCAGCTTTAGCAGATATAAGTTATTTAACCAAAATTCAACAATTTAGGGGCGTCAAATTAGCTTTTTTAATGCCTCTTGTGATTATAACAATTTATTATTTCGTGGAATATATTGTACGACAGGATGAGCTCAGTACCAGAGATAAATTGATGCAAATTTTTGATATGAATTTAAAAGCTAAACACCTTTTGATACTAGTTTTTATTGCTTTAACCGGCATATATTATATCCTGAGGACCGGGAATTTCCCCATACTTGCTGTTTCTTCCATAGAAGAAAAAATTAGAGTAATACTAGAAAAATTGTTATATGTAAGGCCTCGCTTTAAAGAATTTTTGATAGGTCATCCTGCTTTTATTATTGCACTGTATTATTTTAAAGATCTAAAAAATAATTATGTACTGTATTTTTTAAGCCTACTTGCTGTAGTTGGGCAACTTAATATCACAAATTCATTTGCTCATATACATACCCCGGTACTTATTTCTTTATTAAGAACTATACATGGGCTCTGGCTTGGTCTGTTGATTGGGCTTGTTGTTGTTTTTATAATTAGGTTTATTTTTATATATTTTATAAAAAAGAAGGATAAAATAGATGTATAAAATAATGCTCTCCGGTTATTTTGGGTTCAATAATCTAGGTGATGAAGCTATCTTGACCAGCATGGTTGATATGATTAAAAGAGCAGATCAAGAGGAAGAAATAATAATACTTTCACAAAATCCAGAAATGACAGCCAAAAAGCATAAAACTGATTCCATATACCGCTATAATCTATTTAACATCTTATCTAGAATGAAAAGTAGTAATATTTTTATTAGTGGTGGGGGCAGCTTACTTCAGGATAAAACCAGTTTTAAGACTGTGCCTTATTATCTAGGGTTAATATTTTTAGCTCAGCTTTTTAAGATGAAAACGATATTTTTTGCTCAGGGAGTCGGTCCTGTTAAAAATAAGTTTTATAGATATCTGATAAAAAAAGTACTAAAAAATGTCGATCATATTTCCGTTAGAGATGAAAACTCAAAAAAGTTTTTAATTAGTATAGGTATAAATGAAAAAAATATTGAAGTTATAGAAGATCCTGTATATGCTATTAAACCGGATATTATAAAGAAAAGAAAAAATTTAGATACAAAAAATATTGGTGTTTCAGTACGGGACTGGGGCAGTAATCATTATCTAAAAATTTTAGCTGAATTTTTAAATTCATTGAATAAAAATGAAGATCTTTCTGTTACTATAATTCCATTTCATGAGGGTAAAGACATAAAAATCAGTAGAAAACTTCTAGGATTATTAGAGACTAAGGTAAAAATTATTGAATATACAGATAATGCAAAACAGATCAATGATCTTTACAGTTCTTTTGATATGTTTATAGGACTAAGACTACATTCCCTTATTTTTGCAGCAGTTAACCATATTCCCTTTATAGGGATAAGTTATGATCCAAAAGTAAATAGTTTAATTAAAGAGATGGGCTATCAAAAAGAAATTACTACAGAAAATATCAGTTTAGCAAAATTAAAAGAGAGTTATTATAGAATAAAAGATGATAAAGATGAGATTATTCAACAAATTAAAGATAAAGTAAATGATAAAAGCAATGGACTTTCAGATCTATTAAGACAAATAATTAAAGAATTGAAAGGTGAATAGTTTGAAGGATAAGATTAGGATACTTACACTCAATATTAATAACATAAATATGCAGGATCTACTACAAGAACTGCAGGTGGTTTTAGATTCCAAAAATAAAAAAAAGATTATTTTTACACCGAATTCAGAAATAGCTGTTCTCGCCTTTGATGACAGTGATTTTTCCCATATGTTAAATCGTGCGGATTATCTCATTCCAGATGGAGCGGGCCTGCTTTTAGCAGCAAGGATACTTAACCGAAACTTAAAAGAAAGGGTAGCAGGTTATGATTTGATGAAAAATTTACTTAACATTATTAATGGCAGAGAGGGCTCGATTTATTTTTTGGGTGGTAGAGCGGATGTAATAGAGTTAGCCGTAAAAAATATCAGACGAGAAATGGAAGATATTAATATTGCAGGATACCATCACGGTTATTTTGATCAGAATAAGAAAGTTAAAATAATTAAAGAAATTAATCAAAAAGAACCTGATATTTTGTTAGTTGGTATGGGAGTTCCTCGTCAGGAGGAGTTTTTGGATCATAATATTGATTCTTTAAATATAAAAATAGGATTAACGGTTGGAGGAAGTTTCGATGTTCTGGCCGGCAAAATAAAAAGAGCACCATTATGGATGCAGAAGATCTATCTTGAATGGTTTTACCGTTTGTTACAGGAGCCGAAAAGGTTTAAAAGAATGTTTCGTTTGCCTCGCTTTATATTTTTAAATCTCAAAGAAAAATATAATGTATGAAGAGAATCAATATATAGGAAGGAAGAGTATATATGTTCAAAAATAAAAAGCAAATTTTTGTAATAATATTTATAATAGTATTATTAACAGCGGGTGGTTATAAAATACTTGCAGATGAACTAAGTCCTCTGCAAAACTTACAAAATGTTATATATCTCATAGAAAATTATTATGTTGAAGATAAAAATTTAGATGAACTTATAGATGCAGCCATTGACGGTATGCTGAATGAATTAGATCCTTATTCCTATTATTTAAGTCCAGAAGAGTATGAAGAAATGCAGATTGATATGGAAGGAGAATTCGGGGGAATTGGAATCGTAATAACAGTTAGAGATGAAAAATTGACAATTGTTTCTCCGATAAAAAACACCCCTGGTGATAAAGCTGACCTCAAGGCAGGAGATATTATTAAAGCCGTTGATGGTCGTTTAACTTCAGAGATGTCTCAGCAAAAGGCAGTAGACATGATGAGGGGAGAGCCCGGTACAAAGGTAATCTTAACAATATCAAGAGAAGATGTTGATAAAGATTTTAAAGTAGAAATTACCAGGGACAATATTGAGGTTCCCAATGTAGAATATAATATGGAGACAGATAATATCGGTTATCTGGCAATTTATCAATTTGCAAATGATGTAGGTGTGAAAACAAATGAAGCCATACGGGATTTAAAATCTCAGGGAGCAGAGGCCATTATTTTAGATTTACGCAGCAATCCCGGTGGTATTTTAGAAGAGTCAATTAAGGTAGCAAGTAACTTCATTCAAGAGGGTGAAATTGTTTCTGTAAAAAACAGAGAGGGAGTCACAGAAGCATATAATGTTGATCAAGAAATTAAGGCAACTGATTTACCAATGATTGTGCTTATTAATGAGGGTAGCGCTAGTGCTTCTGAGATAGTGGCAGGCGCAATTTCTGACTACAACAGAGGCAAATTGCTGGGACAAAGAACGTTTGGTAAAGGAACAGTGCAAACTGTGGTACCTTTAGGAGATGGTTCAGCTTTGCGTTTGACAACAGCCAGATACTATACGCCAAGCGGTAATTTTATACATGAAAAAGGTATAGAGCCCGACTATAAGATAGAATACGATAATGATGATGAAGAAGATGAACAAAAGGCAAAGGCAATAGAAATACTTAAAAATGAATTCGCAAAAGAAGTGCTGGATGAGGCCAGTTAAAAATATGAGCAAATTGTAGATGACCTTACTATAAACAGAGAACAACTATCTAATATATGTTAATTCACATTATTTTTAAGCTGACAAGCCGGCTTTTGCTTTGTATGTTTCAAACTCCATTTAAAAAGTTGATATATGGTTTTTTGTGTTAATTTATTAAGGTCATAGTACACAGACTGCGCTATTATAGGCGGTCTTTTTATCTAAAACAGCCAAGGAAACTCCATCCAAGCTACTATATTGGGTGGAGATGAATTGGTTATTTTCAATTTAATTAGATATTGAATTTAAAATTAATCTTTCCCTTGATTTTCAATATAATCTTTAATTGTCTCACTAATAGCATCACCAGTAGATACAATACAGTATTTTCTAGACCAAACTGTATAATACAGTAAATTAACAAATTAAAAATAATGAAGATGTAAAAGCAGTATATACACAGTTAGAGAAACAATTTAAGTCTAATTGGCATAATGATTTTCTTCATAGTTATAATAGGCAACAGGCATTAAAGCAACTATCTCAAGATTGGGAAAGTTTCTTTAATTCTATCAAAGACTATAAAAAGAACCCGTAAAAATATAAAGGTCAACCTAGACCACCTAAATTTAAATATATAGATAAAAATCCTTGTGAAATTATATTTACCAATTTAGCCACTAGAGTTAAAGATAATAGATTGCTATTATTCTTATCTAAAGCGATAAAATCTAAATATGATGTGGATAGTCTTAATTTTGAGTTGCCTTTCGCAGTTCAAGACATTGTAGATTTAGAAACTATTCAGCAAGTGAGGATTAAGCAAGATAAACTTTCTAAAGGGTGGTACCTTTTAATTATCTACAAAGTTGCAGAAATTAAAGAAAATACCAACTTTAATATAATGTGAATAGACTTAGGATTGGATAATTTAGCTACTTTAACATTTAAAGATAATACTGAAAGCTATATTATTAATGATAAAACAATTAAGTCTAAGAACAGTTACTTTAATAAAAAAATCGCTAAACTACAAAATGTTATAAAGAATATTAACCAAGGGAGCAAACTTAAATCTTTTGTTCAAATACCAATTCAAAGATTAGTAGAGTTAATTGAGTACAAAGCTGAATTAGAAGGTATTCAAATTGTTAAAATCAACGAAAGCTATACATCAGGTTGCAGTTCTATATACCTAGAAAAATTAAATAAATTTAACTATAATAAGTCTAAAAGAATTGCAAGAGGTCTGTTTAAAAAAGGCAATAAACTAACCAATGCTGATGTCAATGGTTCATTAAATATAATGAGAAAATACTCAAAAGATAAATGTATCCCCAAAATGCTAAAGCAGATTAGGGATAATAAAGTTGTGGACTCTCCTTCAAGATTAAGGGTATCCTAATTATGAGGAGGAAACTTAAAAACCAAATATTGTAAATCTCTCCAGTAATATACTGCTTTTTTAGGGTATATGAAGTAAGAGAAGCTCTATCTAAATCTTGTTTTTGATTTAGGTAGAGAGGTTCACGAAGTTGTATAAATATAATTACTTTTAAAAAGTGATTATTAGTAAGGTAAAATATATTTGAGAGATTGATATGACTGCAACTGGCCTAGAACAATGAAATTTAGATATTTTAAAGAAGTTTCATTAAAAAAATTATTATTTTCAGTAATAATTACTATTACAATTAATTTATTTATGTTATAATAAACAAGCGCACATTTTGATGAACATCTGTTTGTGTCAAATTGAAATATACTTTATAATATCAACAAGGAAAATCTTATAAAAAAGGAGAATAAATTATGGCCAAAGAATTTCAACTGCATTCTCCTTATCAACCTAAAGGAGATCAACCAAAGGCTATTGATCAATTAGTTGAAGGGGTTAATAAGGGTTACAGACATCAAACTCTACTTGGAGCAACTGGTACTGGCAAGACGTATACAATGGCAGGAGTAATAGAGAGAGTTAATAAACCAACTCTTGTCATAGCCCATAATAAGACGCTGGCTGCACAGCTCGTTAGTGAGTTTCAGCAGTTTTTTTCCGATAACAGAGTAGAGTATTTTGTTAGTTATTATGATTATTACCAGCCAGAAGCTTATGTACCTCAGACCGACACATATATTGAAAAAGATGCTTCAATCAATGATGATATAGATAAATTAAGGTTGGCCGCTACCAGCGCTCTTTTTGAGAGAAGAGATGTTCTGATTGTGGCTAGTGTTTCCTGTATCTATGGTTTGGGTTCACCGGCAGATTATCTGAAATTGTCATCATACCTTAAAGTAGGAGAAAAAAGAGATAGGAGAGAAATTTTAAGAGAACTATCTATGATGCAGTACAGCCGGAATGACATAGATTTACAGAGGGGGCATTTTAGAGTCAGAGGTGATGTGATTGAAATTTATCCTGCCTATAATGATCAGGCCTTGAGAGTTGAACTATTTGGGGATGAAATAGACAGAATTACAGAGATTAATACTGTAACAGGGGAAATCATAGATGATAAGCATGAGATCACAATATATCCAGCCAGTCACTTTGTTACTCCACAGAATAAGATTAATAAGGCTATAAAAAAAATAAAAAAAGAATTGATAGAAAGACTTAAAGAACTGCGTAAACATAACAAACTGGTCGAGGCTCAAAGATTAAAGCAGAGAACTAATTATGATCTTGAAATGCTTGAGCAGATGGGTTATTGTTCTGGAATTGAAAATTATTCCAGGCATCTAAGTGATAGATCTAAAGGTTCACGGCCGCAAACCTTACTTGATTACTTTCCGGACGACTTCTTATTGTTTGTTGATGAATCTCATATGACAATACCACAGATAGGTGGTATGTATTCTGGAGATAGATCAAGGAAAGAAAAGTTAGTAGAGTATGGGTTTAGACTACCTTCTGCTCTAGATAATAGGCCACTCAATTTCACCGAGTTCGAAAAGATTGTACCTCAGGCAATCTATGTATCTGCAACACCAGGGCCTTATGAAAAAAAGCATAGTCAGCAGATTGTTGAACAGATCATCAGACCAACAGGTTTGGTTGATCCCGAAATAAAGGTAAAACCTATTAAGGGACAGATTGATGATCTTTTAGAAGAAATTCGGGTTGTGGTAGAAGAACAAGCAGAAAAGGTCTTAGTTACAACCTTAACAAAGAGGATGTCTGAAGATTTAACTGAATATTTAGGGGAAGCAGGCATCAGGGTTCGCTATCTGCATTCAGACATTGATACACTAGAGAGGTCTGAAATAATTAGAGATCTCAGACTTGATAAATTTGATGTACTAGTGGGGATCAATCTTTTAAGAGAGGGTTTAGATATACCAGAGGTCTCTTTAGTTGCCATATTGGATGCTGATAAAGAAGGTTTTTTGAGATCGGTAAGGCCCCTAATACAGACTATCGGTAGAGCGGCCCGTAATGTCAACGGCAGGGTGGTTATGTATGCAGATAAAATGACTGATTCTATGAGACAGGCTATTGATGAAACTGAGAGAAGAAGAAATATACAGCGGAAATTCAATGAAGAAAATAATATTGAACCCAAAACTATAAATAGACCTGTTAGGCAAGTGGTTAGACCTTCTCAGCTTGTTATAGAAGAAAAAAAAGTAGAGAAATATAGTGCTGACCAGGATCAATTTGAACAATTATCAAAAATTGAACTTGAAAATATAATTATTGAATTAGAGGAAGAAATGGATCAGGCTGCTTCAAATCTAGAATTTGAAGTTGCAGCTCAGATCAGAGATGAAATTACAGAAATAAAAGAAGAACTTTCAAATAGATGAGGTGAATTTAGATGAGCAGCAAAAATATTATAGTTAAAGGTGCTAGAGAACACAATTTAAAAAATATAGATGTAGAAATACCCAGAAATAAATTGATAGTAATAACAGGTTTGAGTGGGTCAGGAAAATCTTCTTTGGCCTTTGATACAATTTATGCAGAAGGACAGCGGAGATATGTAGAGTCACTTTCTTCATATGCACGACAGTTTTTGGGACAGATGGAAAAACCGAAGGTTGAATATATAGAAGGTTTATCACCGGCTATCTCCATTGATCAAAAGTCAACCAGCAATAATCCTCGTTCTACTGTAGGGACAGTAACAGAAATATATGATTATTTAAGGTTACTTTATGCCAGGATAGGCACACCCCACTGTCCGGTTTGTAATAAGGAAATTACTGCCCAGACTTTAGATGAAATAGTTGATCAGGTTTTAGAACTGAAAAATAGAACAAAGATTCAGATATTAGCACCATTAGTTAGGGGAAGAAAAGGAAAACATAGACAGGTTTTTACCCGGGCAAGGCGAGATGGTTTTATCCGAGTCAAGGTTGATGGTCAGCCTTATCTGGTTGATGATGATATGAATTTGGATAAAAATAAAAAACACAATATAGAGATTATCGTTGATAGAATAGTTATCAAAGAAGATATTAGAGAGAGATTGGCTGATTCTATAGAAACAGCTCTTGAGTATGCAGATGGTTTAGTTCATATTGATATTATAGATGGCAATACACTAACCTTTAGTGAAAAATATGCCTGTAATGAACACGGTTTTAATTTAGAAGAGTTATCTCCTCGTATGTTTTCATTTAACAGTCCCTATGGGGCCTGTCCAAATTGCGATGGTCTTGGCATTAAAAAAGAGTTTGATCAGGATCTAATCCTGGATAAAGAAAGATCAATAAAAGATGGAGGTATAGTGCCTTGGAGAAATTCAAGCAGTCACTATTATCCACAGATATTAAAGGCTTTAGCTCAAGAATATGAATTCAGCCTGGGGACTCCTATTAAAGAATTAAGTCAGGAAATTATAGATGTTTTATTACATGGTTCTGAGCATAGTTTAACTTTTCCATACACAAACCGTTATGGTAAAACAAGACAACAGCATACTGAATTTAAGGGCATTATCAATTATTTGAAAAGACGGCTAAACAGATCTGATTCTGCTAACTCACATCGAAAATTGAATAAGTATATGAGGGAGGATCACTGCCATGTCTGTAAAGGTCAGAAGTTAAAGCCGGGTGTTCTTGCAGTAACGGTTGGTGGCATATCAATTTCTGAATTCACCATTAAAAATATAGGCGAGGCCCTTGATTTTATTAAAAATCTGAATTTGAGTAAAAGAGAAAAATTTATTGCATCTGAAATCATAAAAGAGATCAAAGAGAGATTGCAGTTTATGGTTAATGTGGGTCTCGATTATCTGACCTTGGACCGCGCTGCAGTTACCTTATCGGGAGGAGAAGCCCAGCGGATAAGACTGGCAACTCAAATTGGTTCGGGGTTAGTTGGAGTGCTATATATATTGGATGAACCCAGTATCGGACTTCATCAAAGAGATAATGATAGATTGATAAGCACCTTAGAACACATCCGAGATGTGGGTAATACAGTTATTGTAGTGGAACATGATGAAGAGACTATCAAAAGAGCGGATCATATTATTGATATTGGGCCTAAAGCCGGCAAACACGGCGGCAATATCGTTGTTCAGGGTGATTTAAATAAAATATCTAATTGTGAAAAATCTCTTACTGGTAAATATTTAACTGGTGAAAAGAAAATACCTGTTCCGGCTCAGAGATATAAAGATAATGGTAATTATCTTGAAATTAAAGGAGCGAGACAGTTTAATCTCAAAAATATAGATGTCAAAATACCACTTGGTACCTTTATTTGTGTAACCGGAGTTTCGGGTTCTGGTAAATCTACTTTAATAAACTATACTTTAAAAAGAAAATTGATGCAACATTTTTATGATTCTACTGAACATCCCGGTCGTCATGACAGCATTGAAGGTATTGAACAACTTGATAAAGTAATTAGTATAGATCAATCACCAATTGGCAGAACACCGCGATCAAATCCAGCTACTTATACAAAGGTTTTTGATTATATAAGGGATCTATTTGCAGAAACCCCGGAAGCCAGAAGAAGGGGCTATGATAAAGGCAGGTTCAGTTTTAATGTAAAAGGCGGCCGCTGTGAAGCTTGTAAGGGACAGGGAATAAATAAAATAGAGATGCATTTTTTAGCAGATGTCTATGTACGCTGTGAGGTTTGTGAAGGGGAAAGATATAATAAAGAGACACTTGAAATTAAATACAAGGGAAAGACCATTTCTGATGTACTTGATATGACAGTTGAAGAAGCCCTTAACTTCTTTGATAATATACCTCCCTTAAAAAGAAGATTACAAACCATTTATGATGTAGGTTTAGATTATATTAAATTGGGACAGCCTGCTACCACTTTATCAGGAGGTGAGGCCCAACGTGTGAAAATATCAACTGAATTAGGTAAAAGAAGTACGGGGAGTACCTTATATTTATTGGATGAACCGACAACAGGTCTTCACTTCGCAGATGTTAAAAAGCTATTAGAGGTACTGCACAGATTGAGAGAAGGAGGCAATACAGTAATAGTGATTGAACATAATCTTGATGTTATCAAATCTGCTGACTATATCATTGATCTGGGTCCAGAGGGTGGAGACAAAGGGGGAGAATTGTTAGCTACTGGTTCGCCTGAAGAAGTAGCTCAGGTAGATAAATCATATACAGGTGAGTTTCTAAAAAAAGTCTTAAAATAAACAGGTGAATATATATGAGTAAATATATTGAGGAGCAGCTAAAACAAATGCCGGATAAGCCGGGGGTTTATTTAATGAAGAATGAATCCGGTGAAATTATTTATGTGGGTAAGGCCCGTTCTTTAAAGAAACGGGTACGCTCTTATTTCAGGAAAGGCAATCAGAGCTATAAAACATCAATCATGGTTGATCACATTAATGATTTTGACTATATTGTAACAGATACCGAGATGGAGTCCTTCATTTTAGAAGCCAATTTGATAAAAAAATATCAGCCGCAATTTAATATTCGTCTTAAAGACGATAAAAGCTATCCGTATATAAAAATAACGACTTATGAAGATTTTCCCCGTATAAAAAAATCAAGGGTGTTGAAAAATGATGGAAGCAAATATTTTGGACCCTTTGTAGATGTGGGTGCTATCTATAAAACGATAAATATATTAAAAGCCCTTTACAAATTGAGAAGTTGTAATTATGATATTAGTGAAGAAAGTAAGCTTGAGAGGCCCTGCTTAAATTATTATATAGATAAATGTAGTGCCCCCTGTGTAGGTAAAATTGATAAAGAAGCATACCATCAATTAATTGATCAAGTGATTCTTTTTCTTTCTGGGCGACAGAAGAAATTAATTAAGAAAATAGAAAAAAAGATGAAGGAGGCAGCTGATCAACAAAATTATGAAAGGGCTGCGCGCTATCGTGATGCAATCAAGGGAGTGCGTGAAATTTCCAGACAGCAGAAAGTGATGTCAGAAGATGATACCGACAAAGATATTATTGCTATTAAGGAAGAAGGTTCTTATTGTGTTCAGTTACTTCTTATCAAAAATGGTAAATTGATTGGACAGGAGCACTATATTTTAGAAGTACCCGAAGGTAAAAAAATAATTGAGGTGATGTCATCTTTTTTGCAGCAGTATTATGAGCAGGCTCCGCAGCTGCCGGATGAGATTTTATTGAATACAGAAATTAATAATAAAGATATCCTTGCTGATAGATTAAAACAGCTCAAAGGAAAGAAAGTCAAGATAGGAATTCCTTTGCGCGGAAACAAGAAGAGATTGGTAGAGATGGCAGCTCAGAATGCTGCACAAAATTTAAAAAAAGAAAAGATAAAAAGCAAATATGAAAAGAAAAGGACCAAAAAAGCGGTAGAAGATCTTGCTGAGCAGCTTGATTTAAAATCATATCCTAATCATATTGAAGGTTTTGATATTTCTAATATACAGGGTACCGATGCTACAGCATCTCTTGTTGTGTTCAAAGAAGGTAGAGCTGCCAAAAATGATTATAGAAGATTTAAGATCAGACATAAAAATGGTCCTGATGATTATGCTATGATGAAAGAGGTAATCCATCGTAGATATAAAAGGTTAATTAAGGAAAATAGAGAGTTACCTGATTTGATTTTAATAGATGGAGGGAAAGGTCAGTTAAATGCTGCTTTTTCTGTATTAAAAAAATTAGGTTTATCTGAGATTGAAATTATTGGCTTAGCCAAAAGAGAGGAAGAAATTTTTAAATTGGACAGGGAAAATCCGCTAATATTACCCAAAGATTCTAATGCACTTCATCTTTTACAGAGAGTGAGGGATGAAGCTCACCGATTTGCAGTAAATTATCATAGAAAGCTGCGTTCGAGGAGAATTACACATAGTATGTTGGAAAGAATACCGGGAATCGGACCTGAAAAAAGAAAATCTCTGCTCAAACATTTTGGCTCATTAGCCAAGATAAGAAGTGCAGACATAGAGGAATTAAAAGATGTGACAGGTATTAGCGATAAGTTAGCATTTTTAATTAGTGATTATCTTAAGAAAAGCACCCATAATATTTAATATTAATTTTAATCGAGAAAATATATAAAGGTGTTTTTTTATCTAAAACTGCCAATTTATAGAAAGTCAGGCTTTTATTATTTTGCTGCAATACCCTTTGACAATTTACATTACTATCTATATAATTATTTTAAAAGTAATAATTTAATCTTTTCAATATACAAGGGGGTGAAGCTTTTTTATGGCATATGTTATTTCGGATGAATGTATTATGTGTGGAGCATGTGAACCAGAATGTCCTGTAGATGCAATTAGCGAAGGTGATACTCAATATGTAATTGATGCAGATTTGTGTATAGATTGTGGTGCTTGTGCTGAAGTATGTCCCGTTGATGCTATCAGCCCTGAGTAAAAACATAGATTTGGATGTTTATCAATCAACTGCCGGAGTTTAGAGCTCCGGTTTGTTTTTTATTATTTAAATTAAATTTAAGTTATTAATTTATATTTAAGTGGATTAAATATAATAAGCAGGAATCAAATGATATATAGAGAATACATAATTTGAAGTAAGAGCAGTACAATATAATTTTAGAGGGGTTGATATATTTGAGTTTTTTAAAGCAAGTAGATCCTAAAATTGCAGAAATTATAGAAAATGAAGAAGAAAGACAGGCCAAACATATTGAGTTAATAGCTTCAGAAAATTTTGTGAGTGAAGCTGTGCTAGAAGCAGCTGGATCAGTTTTAACTAATAAGTATGCAGAGGGTTATCCCGGGAAAAGATATTATGGCGGCTGTCAGGAAGTTGATAAAGCAGAAGATCTGGCAAAAAAAAGAGCTAAAGAAATATTTGGAGCAGATCATGTTAATGTGCAGCCTCATTCTGGTTCCCAAGCTAATCAGGCTGTATACTTTGCCAAGTTACAGGTTGGAGATACGATTTTGGCTATGGACTTAACCCATGGAGGTCATCTTACACATGGTAGCCCGGTTAATTTGTCAGGGGATTACTATAATTTTATTCATTATGGAGTAACAAAAAAAGAAGAAATTATTAATTATGATCAGGTTCAAAATATGGCAAAAAAATATAAACCAGCCATGATAATTGCCGGTGCCAGTGCATACCCACGCGTTATTAACTTTAAAAGATTCAAACAAATAGCTGATTCTGTAGGAGCACTATTGATGGTTGACATGGCCCATATTGCAGGTTTGGTTGCAACCGGCAATCACCCAAATCCAGTTAAATATGCTGATATTGTAACTACTACTACCCACAAGACCTTAAGAGGTACAAGGGGAGGCATGATCTTATGTAAAGAGGAGCATGCTAAGGATATAGACAAAGCGATTTTTCCCGGTATTCAAGGTGGTCCTCTTATGCATATTATTGCTGCTAAAGCCGTTGGTTTTAAAGAAGCAATGACTAAAGAGTTTGCTCAATACCAGAAGCAGATTATAGATAATGCGCAGTTCTTGGCTAATAAATTAAAAAGCTATGGCTTGAGATTGGTTTCAGGTGGCACAGATAATCACCTGATGTTGGTTGATTTAAACAACACGAAGATAACTGGTAAAGAAGCAGAAACTGCCCTGGAGAAAGTAGGAATAACCGTCAATAAAAATACAATTCCTTTTGAAACCAGAAGTCCTTTTATTACCAGTGGAATAAGAATTGGTACACCAGCAGTTACCACAAGGGGAATGAAGAAAAAAGAGATGGAGCTAATTGGTGAATATGTTTTCGAATGTTTAAAAAATATTGATGATGAAAAAAAATTAGCTGAATTAAAACAGAAAGTATTTGAATTATCAAAAGAATTTTCGGGTTAAATAGTTGCAATAATTTACAGAATGCAATAAAATTGTAATAAGAAAATTTGTATATTATTAAGTTGTTCACTATCGTTATATCTTTTATCTGATAAGAAGAAAAGGAGAAAATATATTGTATAAATTAGTAGCTATAGATCTAGACAATACTCTTTTAGATGAAGAACATAAAATTAGTTGTAAAAATATTGATATGCTAGAGAAGATTAGAGCACAGGGCATAGAAGTTATTATTGCTACAGGTCGTATGTATTCTTCTGCCCAGCCATATTTAGAAGAGTTATCTTTAAAAAATAGAGTGATAGTATATAATGGTGCTATGGTCAAAGATATACTAAATGGACAAATTTTATATCATAAACCAATTGATGAAGAAGTTGCCCGTAAGCTTATAAAAGATTTAAAAAGTGAGGGTCTACATATCAACCTATATCAGAATGATAAGTTATACGTAGACCAGGATAATAAATATAAAAGGAGATACGAAAGAATAACGAAAATAAAAGCGGTGCATGTTGATAATTTAATTGATTTTGATTTTGTAAATCCCACTAAGTTACTCATTATCGAAGATGATCCAGCTCAGCATCAATACTATATAGAATACTTGAAAAAGAATTACAGTGATATTATCGATGTAACTGAATCCAAGAATTATTTTATTGAAATTGGTGCAAAAGGAGTTAATAAAGGTAATACTCTTAATCATCTTATGAATAAAAGAGGCTTAAAAAGAGAAGAGGTCATTGCAATTGGAGATGGATTAAATGATATAGAGATGATCTCATTAGCTGGAACCGGAATAGCAATGGATAATGCTCATCGGTTGGTTAAACAGGCAGCGGATGTGGTTGCTCCCTCTCATCAGGAGGATGGTGTAGCAGTTATTTTAGAAAAATTGATAATGAGTTGAAGATAGATATTTAAAGTGATAGTATAAGTTAAACAAGCAATAATAAAACTTACAAAGTCAGGATAAATGTAACATAAATTCAGGGAGGGATATTATGGCTAGTTTCAATTTTGCTAAAAAATTTGCTGCAGAAAAGATTGTCGAAAAGGGATTACAGTATATCAAGAAAAATCCAGATAAGAATTTTTTAAAAGTACTTAATCTGGCTGACAAACTGGCTGGCAGAGAACAAAATCACAGGCAGATCGAAGTTGTCAGGCAAACTTATAAAAAGAGCCCTATTATTAAAGAATACATCCAAATATTAGACGATATTGCCCCTAGTTATATAGAGAACTTTTTCGTTAACTTTTTTGTTAATGCAACTCTTTTGGGTATGCCCTATCAAAAAAAGCTGGGGGAAAAATTTGGTTACGATGTTCCCTGGGCTATTTTGATGGATCCAACCAGTGCATGTAATTTGAACTGCACAGGTTGTTGGGCCGGTGAATATAAAAAAGGTGATAACCTAGGATTTGAAACAATGGATCGCATAATAAATGAAGCAAAGGATTTAGGTATTTACTTCATTATTTTTTCAGGAGGAGAGCCAACCGTATATCCTCGTCTAATGGAGCTGGTAGAAAAACACCCAGATGTTGCTTTTATGATGTATACAAATGGTACTTTAATAGATGATGAGATGGCTGATAGGATGCTTGCTTCCGGCAATTTAACTCCAGCTATAAGTTTAGAAGGATTTAAAGAACAAACAGATCAAAGGAGAGGTGAGGGTGTTTATGATAAGATTATGAACACTATGGATCGTTTAAAAGAACGTGGTATCCCCTTCGGAATAAGTCTGACAGCGACTCATGATAATGTATATGATATCTTTAAAAAAGATGATTTTTACAATAAGATGATTGAAAAAGGAGCTATTTACGGATGGTGTTTCCATTATATTCCAATAGGAAGGGAACCTGATTTAGATCTGATGTTAACTCCTGAGCAGAGAAAATATTTAGCCTATAGAATACCTGAACTTAGAGCCAATAATCCTCTCTTTTTAATTGATTTTTGGAATGATGGTACATACAGTGGAGGTTGTATTGCGGGTGGCAGAAGATATTTTCATATAAATGCCAAGGGAGATGTTGAACCCTGTGCCTTTGTGCATTTTAGTTCTGATAATATCAAAGGAAAATCTTTGAAAGAAGTACTGGGAAACAATCTTTTCAAAGAGTATCAAAAAAGGCAGCCTTTTAATGAAAACTCACTACGTCCCTGTCCAATAATAGATAACAACCCTGCTCTGAGAGACATGGTTCAAGAATCTAATGCCAAACCTACACATAAAGGTGCTGAGAATGTTGTGGATGAAAAGGTAGGTCAAAAGCTGGAAGATTTAGCAGAACGGTGGGAAGAAATATCCCGACCTATCCATGATGAGAGAATTAATAAAAAATAGATTTTAAAATATAATTACAAAAAAAAGGCCCCATATTTGGGGCTTTTCATATTCTTTACATTAAATTTTATAAGTGATATAATTAATTTGAATTTTTAGAAAATGGAGGATGTATTGTGGAAATATGGAAGGTACTAAAGAAGTCAACAGCAGGCACCTATAGAAAATTATTTAAATTTGCAATATTAAATATAATCTGGTTTTTACTTTCTCTACTGGTTATTTTTGTTGGTTATTTTGGTTTATCGACTCAAATCTATATATTATTGGCTATACCTATAATATTTCTAGGGCCCTTTTTTATGGCTGGGCTTGAAACTGGTATAGACTTTATAAATCTTAATGATTTTCGTGTAAAAAAATATTTTGTCTATATAATTAAAAACTTTAAAAGAGCCTTTTTAGGTTTTCTTTTATCTTTTTTTATATATAGTCTATTAATTTTAGATCTGGTTTTCTTCTTAAAAAAAGGCACGGATAGTCTTTTTATGTTAATACTTGCAGTTTTAATCTTATATATATTAATCTTTTTCTCCATGATGCAGTGCTATTATTGGGGATTTTTAGTTCTTGACAAAGAAAAAAAGATTAGGTATATTTTGAAGAATTCCTTAATATTGACGATAGACAATGTTATCTTTTCTCTTTTATGGTTAATAATCGTATTAATCATTACTCTTATTCTTATATTAACTGGATTTGGTATGGTGATTCTTTTGATGAACTTTTTGGTTTTAATGATATTATATGGGACTATCCAGATAGCTTCTAATTATGATAAATTAAAGATAGAGGAGCTGAATTCTGATGAGTAAATCATATTATATAGGTATTGATATAGGTGGTACAAAAATTCTGACAGCTTTAGCAGACAATAATGGTAAAATAGTAAATAAGGTAAAGACAGCGACTCAAGCGGATAAAGGACAAAAGGTTATAATTTCTAATATATTAAATAGTATAGAGGATGTTAAAAAAAGCAGTTCAGTCAAAAAATCTGATATCAGAAAAATAGGTGTGGCTGCCCCCGGACCACTTGATTTTGAAAATGGTTTAATAATTAAAAATTCTAATCTTGCCTGGTCAAAGGTTCCCATTGTTGATATCTTAGAATCACATACTAAAAAAACCGTCGTTTTGGAAAATGATGCTAATGCGGCTGCCTTAGCAGAGAAGTATTTTGGGGCAGGCCGAGACTCAGATAATATTTTATATATTACAATAAGTACTGGAATTGGCGGAGGAATCATTATAGATGGGCAGATATTTCATGGTGGAAAGGGTAATGCGGGTGAGATTGGACATATGACGTTAATTCCTGATAGTGATTATCAATGTGGCTGTGGAAATTACGGTTGTTTTGAGGCAGTTGCTTCTGGTATTGCTATAGCTAGAAGGGGAAAAAACGTGGTCAAACAGAAGCGCAAAAGCCTTATTATAGATTACAGTAAAGGTAAACCAGAACTTGTTGATGCCCGATTAGTTGCTGAAGCTGCCAGAGAAGGAGACCAAGAGGCTTTACAGATTTATAGTCTAACTGGTCGACTACTGGGTATTGGTATTGCAAATGTGGTTAATCTTTTCGATCCTGAAATTATAGTACTGGGCGGAGGGGTAATGAACGCTGAAAAACTTTTTATCGAGGATTTAAAAGAGAGTTTACGGCAGAGAGCTCTGAACTATAATTTAAAAAATTTAGAATTAAAAAAGGCTGAACTTGGTAAAAATGCAGGTGTAGTTGGTGCAATTGCAGTAAGTATGGGTGATGATCTGTATAGGCTCACTTGAGTGGGGGAAATATTGATGAGTAAGTTTCATAAATATATAATATTACTATCTCTTTTTATGATTATTACATTATTTTATTTTTGCACACAGGTTAAAGCCGAGATAATTTTAAGTATTATTGATCCAGCTGGTGATGATTACGGGACCGGTAATTATACCTATCCGCAGGCTGATGTTTTTCAAAAAGGAAAAGGTTTATTTGATATAACTGCATTCAATATTATTGAAGAAACATCTAAATATGAGTTTCAGTTAAAATTTAATGAGTTGATTGATGTATGGGATTCAACTTTTGGTTTTAGTCTACCTCTTATTGAGATATACATAGATAATGCAAAAGGTGGTTCATTTGAACTATTTTCAGAGGGGGCCAATGTTAAATTGAATCCTGCTTATTGCTGGAATAAACTTTTGAAAATAAATGGATGGTGGGTAAGTCTAAATGTGCCAAATGATAAGAGTAGTGATTTAATAGATTTAATAATTGCAGAAGATGATCTGCCCTGGATTATAAAAAATCCAGAGATAGAAGTCAAAGATAACTGGATCAAATTAAAGGTTGATAAAGAAAAAATAGGGTCTTTAGATGGTTCATATTTATATATTATGGTGGGAGGGTTTGATCCCTTTGGATATAATTATTACAGAGGGGTAAAAAATGGTGTTGACCACTGGTTTTTTAATCTTGAAGGTGAAAAAAATACTGAATTAGCTCCCCGCGTGATTGATTTGATTGTGCCTCCCGAATATAATCAGTATAAACTACTCAGCCGTTATGAAAATGACTATCCACAAATAGAGCCTGTTTATGTCAAAAGAACTGAACAAAAAACTGAGCAAGTGGAGCAAGACTATTATACATATTTTGCATTTTTTGTATTATTATTTGTGTTGGTTAACTTAATGTTGAACATAATTAAAAGAAGGTTTGGTGTTAAAGAAGATGATAAAGAAAAAGAATAAAGAGATTGATTTTTGCCGCAATATACTAAAGAAGGTTTCTCGCAGTTTTGCTTTAACAATACCTTTACTTGATGAAAAGATAAAAATACCTGTAATGATCATCTATCTTCAGGATAGACTTATAGACAGTTTCGAAGATGAAGGCGAACTTGCTGTTCCAATCAGAAAAAAATATATGAATAAGGTTGTAAGCTTATTTAATCCTAGTGTAACTAAAAAAAAGAAAATTATTAGAGATATTGAGATGCAGGCCAAATATTTTGAAGGTAATATAAAAAAATTGGTAGAAAATACAAATAAATTGAAGAAAGGTTTTAATCAGCTTACTCCTAGGACACAGCAGATTTCCTTTAAGTGGTTATCGGAGATGAATAGAGGCATGCAAAAATATCTAGAGAAAAAAGTTGACACTTTTATGGAACTGGATGAGTACTGTTATTTTGTAGCAGGTACTGTGGGTGGTTTTTTAACTGAACTAATAATAGAAAAGGGAAGTATAGAAAAAAAAGAAACTAAAACCTTGGAAAAAAACTTTGTGGAAGCCGGATTATTTTTACAAAAAGTGAATATTATTAGGGATATCAAGCTGGATATTATTAATCACAGAAAACATTATTGGCCCTTAAAAGAACTGAAAATAACAGAATCTAAAATAATTGATAAAAGTTATGAAAAAAAGGCACTCCAGGTGCTTGGAAAAATGATCCGAAATGTTCAAAGACATGCACCGGCTTTAGTTAATTATTATGAGGCGATTCCAGAGGAATGGAATGGTTATAAGAGGTTCTATTCAATAAATAATGCGATGGGATTTTCCACTTTAGAACTTCTCGAAAACAATTCTAATATATTTTATCTAGATAATAAGTTGAAAATAAATAAGTCTGAAGTTTTAAGGATATTAGCGGGACCTGAAGATATATTTTTAAGAAAGGCAGAAAAATTTATAAATATTTTTTAAACTACCAGAAATGGTAGTTTTTTAATTGAAAAGAATAGAGGATATTTATAGTATTAAAAGAAATTATAAGCATAGGTGATTCAATTTGCAAAAAGACAATAAAAAAATTTATTCTTCTAAAAACAATATTATATACACGATAGTCAATCCCATTTCTTCAAATAACAAGACGGGTAAGAGATGGCCTGCTCATCAAAAACAGCTTAAAAGAGCCGGACTACAGTTAAAAGTGGAACATACTAATTATCCCGGTCACGCGATAAGATTAAGCGAAGAAGCCCTATCTAAGGGTTATAAAACGATAATGGCCGTGGGGGGAGATGGAACTGTTAATGAGGTTGTGAATGGTTTTTTTCAAGAAGGTAATTTTGCTGAAAAAAGATCGTCACTTTTGATTTTTTCTCAGGGTACAGGTTCTGATTATATCCGCAGCCTTGGTTTGAGTAAAAATGTTAAAGATGTTATTGAGATCTATAAGAGGCAAAAAATAAAATGGGTAGATTTGGGTAGAATGGACTATCTAAATTTTGATAAAAAAAAGACAAAAAGGTTTTTTATCAATACAGCTGATGTTGGTATTGGAGGGGAAACAGTCGAGTATGTCAATCGTGTATCAAAATTAATGGGAGGTCTTTTAACATATCTTATTGGTGCTGTCAGAACCTTGTTTAAGTATAAAAACAAGGATATGGAAATATATATTGATGGTAGTTTGATAAGAAATGACCAAACCAACAGTGTGGTAGTTAGTTTGGGCAAGTATTTTGCCGGGGGAATGCCAATTGCTCCCAAGGCTGAAATTGATGATGGGCTTTTTGATATTATAATTTTGGGAGATTTAAGCAAAACAGAAACCCTGCTTAATATGTACAAAGCCTATAGAGGTACCCATATTAATTATCCCAAGATTGATTATATTAAGGGGAAGACAGTTAAGATTACCTCTTCTGATCGAGTATTAATAGATATTGATGGAGAAAGTGCAGGTATGTTACCGGTCAAATTCCAGATACTAAAAGAGGCGTTTCCGGTCTTATCCTAATAATATTTTACAATCTGAAATATATGTTATAAAATTAGGACGAGTAAGATAGGGGTGTAACAGATATGAAGTTCATTATAATTACAGGAATGTCAGGAGCAGGTAAATCTACAGCTCTAAATTATTTTGAAGACAGTGGTTACTTCTGTGTGGATAATCTGCCACCTGCTTTAATATCTAAGTTTGCTGAACTATTTTTTCATTCAGAGATGGATAAGGTTGCTGTAGTATGTGATATCAGAGGGGGCAAGTTTTTCGACGATCTCACAGAAAAACTGACTTATTTAGAAGGGAATCAAATCGATCATGAAATAATTTTTTTAGAAGCAGATGAAAAGGCGCTAGTAGATAGATATAAAGAAACTAGACGCAGACATCCTTTGGAGAAAAAAGGTAGAATACTGGATGCGATTCGAGAAGAAAGAAAAAAACTAGAACAACTGCGGGGAAAAGCTCACAATATAATAAACACTTCCAGTATTTCTATAAAAAAACTTAAACAAAGATTAAAAAAAGATTATATATCTCAGGATGCTGATTTACAAGTTTTAACGATAAATATAATATCCTTTGGGTTTAAATACGGTATACCTTTAGATTCCGATATGGTTTTTGATGTTCGTTTTTTAGCCAACCCTTATTATGTAGATTCTTTAAAAAATCTTACAGGTAAAGATGATGAGGTCAAAAAATATATTATGAAGTGGCCTATTACTGAACAATTTTACAAAAAGTTTTTAGATTTAATTGAATTTTTAATTCCTGAATATGAAAAGGAAGGGAAAAGTCATCTCAGTATTGCAATTGGTTGTACAGGTGGTCACCACCGTTCGGTAGCAACTGCCTTAAAACTTGAGAACTTTCTAATTAATAAAAATTATAAGGTAACAGTTGACCATAGAGATATTAATAAATAACCAGGAAGTGGTAGGATGAAGATTTACAAGTGGCTTTCTCCTGGTCTGGGTATAAAAAGATGGTTTATCATTGGTATTATTGGATTGCTTCTGCTCAGCACCGGCGTTGCTCTTTTGTTAAATATAAATATTGTTAATTATTTGATCAAAATGATACACATAATAGTATATAAGTTAAGTGGTTATCTACCATATTATAGTAATTTTGTTTTAGGTATAGTAGTAATATTACTTTCATTAGTTTTATTAACCTATGCCGGCAATAGATTTATAGAAAAACTGAACAAGGAAATCTACAAAGATGATGATTTTGTAAATGTACTTTACAAAAAAAATCAGCTGCAAAAGGGCCCAAATATAGCGGCTATGGGAGGAGGAACCGGTCTTTCTAACCTTTTGCGGGGGCTAAAAGAGTACAGCAGTAATATTACTGCTGTAGTGACAGTGGCTGATAACGGCGGAAGTTCAGGTAAATTGAGAGATGAACTTAATATACTTCCCCCGGGAGATATTAGAAACTGTCTTGTCGCTTTAGCTGACCAGGAAACACTGATGGAAGACTTATTTCAATATCGTTTTTACAAAGAAGGGGATTTACGCGGACATAGTTTTGGGAATCTATATATTGCTGCCATGTCTGAGGTCTTGGGTGATTTTGAAGAAGCGGTAGAAGAGTCTTCCAAAGTGCTTGCGATTAGAGGTAAGGTTCTGCCATCCACTAATCAGAATGTTAATCTGGGTGCTGTATATGTTGATAAGAGCAGTGTGATAGGTGAGTCAGCAATTCCTAATTTAAATAAGAAAATAGAAAAGGTGTATTTAAAACCAGGTTCAGTCAGTATAACTCAAAATACACGCAGACAACTTTTACAAGCAGATTATATAGTGGTTGGCCCGGGTAGTCTTTATACAAGCTTAATACCTAATCTCTTAATACAGGGTATGGTTGATGCTATTAAAATTAGTGATGCAAAGAAAATATTTATTACAAATGTAATGACCCAGCCGGGTGAAACAACTGGATATTCTGCAGCTGATCATCTGCAGGCCGTATATGATCATATTGGAGAGCAGATCTTTGATTATATAATTGTAAATCAGAACGGCAGCAGTCAGAGAATTTTAAACAAATATGCGAAAGAAGGGGCCTATCCTGTTGAAAATGATACTAGTAGATTAAAAGACTTTAAAATTAATATTGTGGAGGGTAAGCTATTAAAAACTGGTGATCTTATCAGGCATGATCCGCAAAAACTGGCTGATATAATAGTCCAGATATGATTAAACGATATTGATTACCATTAATTACCTTTTAACTTATTCAGGTTAAGGATTTAGAAGGATTAAGCTAAAAAGTTGGTGATAAAATTAAATGTCTTTTACAGATGATGTAAAACATGAATTAGCTCATTTTGAGATTGATGATAAAATTTTACATCAAGCAGAAGTTTCAGCTTTAATCAAATTGAGTGGTTCAATTTTAATCTCTAGTGGTCAGGTTTCAATTAAGTTAGCAGTTTATCATGGGGATGTGGCCAGAAGAATATATAGATACTTAAAAGAAGAATATCAATTCAAGAGTGAAATCAGGGTTAAAGAAAATAACTTAACAAAGAGAAAAAAATATGAACTATATATTACTCCGCAAAAAGGTGTTCATGATTTGTTAGGTAACTTAGGTATACTTGATCAGTCGAGCAATATAGTATTTTCCATAGCAGACTGGATTAAAGATGACAGAGAATACCAGCAGGCATATCTAAGGGGAGTATTTTTAGCAGGAGGTTCTGTTAATAAGCCGCGATCGGAATACCATTTAGAGATTAGATGTGATCATACTACTCATGCTGAAGAAATCATGGAACTGATGCACGAATTTAATCTTGATCCCCATCTAACAGAGCATAGAAAAAAACATGTTATTTACTTAAAAAAATATGATGACATTGTAACGATGTTGAACTTAATGGGGGCTTACAACTCACTTTTAGAATTAGAGAATGTACAAATCTTTAAAGAAATAAAAAACAATGTAAATAGAAAAGTTAACTTTGAAACTGCTAATCTTGATAAAACTGTTCGAGCAGCTATGAAACAAATAGAAGATATCGAGTTGATTAAAAGAGAAAAGGGCCTGGACAATATAAGTGAAAGTCTAAGAGAAATTGCTCTGCTGCGAGAAAAGAATCCATATGCTAGTCTAAAGGAGTTAGGGAAAATGCTAAAACCGAATTTAAGCAAATCAGGTGTATACAATAGGATAAAGCGTTTGGCTAAAACTGCTGATAAGATAAGGAGTGAAAAAGATGGATCTGGCTCTTAATCTAAATATAAATTTAGAACAAAAACAGGAACTAGTTATGACGCCTAAACTCCAAATGGCCATCAAATTACTGCAGTATTCCAGTATGGAATTAAAAGAGTATATTGAGGATGAAATGAAAGACAATCCTTTATTAGAAAAACATGATGAAAAAAAGGACCATCTTGATGATAGAATCAAAAGTCAGTATCAGAGCTATCAGTATGGCAGTAATTATAATCAGGAAGATTTTAATTATGAGAATATGGTGAGCTATCAACCTAATCTATTAGAATATTTGGAAAATCAATTATATGAGGTGCTTTCTGATCAAGAGATTAAAGATGGTCAATATATTTTGGGTAATTTAGATGAGAGAGGTTTGCTTTCTGTTTCTTTAGAGGAGCTTGCGGAGGAATTAGAGGTTGATGTTGTATATATTAAAAATATTTTAAAAAAGATTCAAAAACTTGATCCGGCTGGAATTGCAGCTACAAATGTTAAGCAGTGTTACTTAAATCAGTTAGAACAGATGGATATGGATACAGCTGATGCAGAGTTGCTGATTAAAAGACATATAAATTTAATAGTTACTGAAGACTTTGGAGTAGTGCTAAACGAAACAGGCTGGGAAAAAGAGCGGTTATCTAAGGCTTTACAGATCATAAAAAAACTAACATCAAAACCAGCCTCCCTGATAGCAGATAATAAAAAGACCCAGTATATAATGCCTGATATAGTGATCAGAAAAGTCAAAGAGGATTATGTTATTATATTGAATGATAAGGCATCTCCCCTGCTTAGAATAAACCCTTATTATTATCAGGTTATGCAGAAGCGGAAAAAAGATGAAACTTATAAATATCTGGAAAAGAAATTTAAATCAGCTATGTGGATCATTAAAAGCATTGAACAGCGCAGAATGACAGTATATAGAATCGCAAAAAAAATTGCTGAAAGACAAAAAAAATTTCTGGATAGGGGTGTAAAGTATTTAAAACCACTGACTATGCAGGAAATAGCGGATGAAATAGAGATGCATGAATCCACAGTCAGTCGCGCTACCGATAACAAATTTATCCAGACTCCACACGGTATTTTTGATTTTAAATTCTTCTTTAATGGAGGAGTAAATAATATTTCGACGGTAAGTATTAAGGCAATGATTATAGAGATGATTAAAAATGAGGAAGAGGGTTCTCCCCTAAGTGATAATTCGATATCAGAAATCCTCAGGGCTAAAAATAATCTGAAATTGTCTCGTAGGACTATAGCCAAGTATAGAAATGAACTCGGTATTCCCTCATCTATTCAGAGAAGGAAAAAATATTCAATTTAACAAGGAATTTAGCTTTTTATGTTTAATAAGTGTTATTGGGAAGCTAAATGGGTTTTTTTGCATATACCGGGTCAAAAAAGTTCCGCCAGGACAGAACAAACCCGTATTAGGGGTGATTTGATGAATAGTTATTTGAAAATCGAGAAAAAGCTTGTACCTGAATTGATAAATATTGCTGAAATAAGGTATAATATATTAAAGGCTGTCTTTAATAAGCAGCCTATTGGTCGCAGAAAACTGGCCCGCATTCTCGATTTGAGCATTAGAAGTGTGAGAAAACAACTTGATTTCCTTGAAACTAAAAGTTATATTAATATTACCAAAACCGGTACAGTGATGACTGAAAGCGGAGAAGAACTTCTCAATGAGTTGGACGATTATATGAAAGAAATAAAGAATATAACTCATTTGGAGAATAAGCTTAAACGGCTAATGGGGATTAAAAAAGTGATGATTGTACCTGTAGAAAGAGATTTAAATATGATTAATAAGGAAATTGGAAGATTTACCGCTCGTTTTTTAGAGAAAGCTATAAAAGATGGTGATATAATTTCTGTGACAGGTGGTTCAACATTAGCTCAGATTGCTGATTATATGATGCAAGAGGAAAACACAAAAAATGTTGATGTTTTACCTGGCCGAGGTGGCCTGGGTGAAAAAGTAGAGATTCAGGCCAATACAATCGCGGCAAAGATGGCCAAAAAATTAGGAGGCAGATATAAACTACTGCATATACCTGATGACATTACAAAAAAAAGTCTGGATATGATTATAAATGAACCTTCAATCAAAAAAACGCTGGATTTATTACATCAATCCAATATATTGGTTCATGGAATAGGTACGGCAGAGATGATGTCTGCCCGTCGGAATATGGATAAAAAAGAGATACAAAAAATGAATGATAGAGGAGCAGTTGCAGAGGCTTTTGGCCTTTATTTTAATCAGGATGGTCAAGTAATTTATTCTGCTGCAAGTGTTGGACTTTGTATGGATGACTTAAAAAATATCGATAAAGTAATTGCTGTGGCAGGTGGTTTAGATAAAGCTAAAGCAATTATTGCAGTGGTTTCACATAACTACCATGATATTTTGATAACCGATGAATTAACTGCACGTGAGATTATAACAATTAAGGGAGGTGAAAGTGAGTAGAATTACAAATAGATTTTATTAATTGATGATATTAATGTTAGGTATTTTATAATACAATTATTAATAAGGAGGAATAATAATGAGTGTAAAAGTTGCAATTAATGGTTTTGGAGCTATTGGGAGAAAAGCATTAAGAGGCGCAGTTGATAATCCAGAGATAGAATTTGCTGCTATTAATGATTTGGTAGACCCCAAAATACTAGCGTATTTACTTAAATACGATTCAAATCATGGTACATTTGACGGAGAGATTGATCATACTGAAGATTCTATAATAGTTAATGGTAAAGAGATCAAGGTCTTCAACAAAAAGGATCCAGCTCAACTACCCTGGGAAGAATTGGGAATAGAGGTTGTTTATGAATCAACTGGATTCTTTACTAATGCCGATGATGCCAAGAAGCATTTAGAAGCAGGAGCTAAAAAAGTAATCATATCAGCTCCTGCTAAAAATGAAGATTTAACCGTAGTTTTAGGGGTTAATGATGAACAGTATGATCCTAAAAAGCATAAAATTATATCAAATGCCTCCTGTACGACAAATTGTTTAGCTCCTATAGCTAAGATATTAAATGATGAATTTGGACTTAAAAAAGGTTTAATGACAACTATTCATTCTTATACTTCAACCCAGAATATTCTTGATGGACCATATAGCTGGAAAAAGATTACCCGTGGAAGGGCAGCAGCTGAAAATATAGTACCAACAACTACAGGTGCTGCGGTAGCGACTACGATTGTTTTACCTGAATTAGAAGGAAAGCTGGACGGTATGGCAGTTAGGTCTCAAACACCGACCGGTTCACTGGTTGATCTAGTTGTTACTCTCGATAAAGATGTAACCGTTGAAGAGATAAATAATACGATGAAAGAATATGCTGAGGGACAGATGAAGGGTATTTTAGAATATAATGAAGAACCCATAGTTTCCCGGGATATAATAGGTAATCCTCATTCCTCAATTTATGATGCCAACTATACAAAAATTATTGAGGGGAATATGGTTAAGGTCCTATCCTGGTATGATAATGAGTGGGGTTATGCTCAAAGATTGAATGATTTTGCTGTTAAGATGAAAAAATTAGGAGTGTAAAAACTGGATAATTATAGGAGGGGTTGAGTTTTATAGACTTTAACCCCTTTTAATTTACTTACACTGGAGGTGACCATTTTGAAGAAATCTTTAAAAGATTATGATTTTAAAAATAAAAGGGTTTTGGTTAGAGTGGATTTTAATGTTCCCTTAGAAAATGGTAAAGTTACAGATACGAACAGAATTGAAGCGGCTTTACCAACCATAAAATACCTTGTGAATGAAGATGCGAAAGTGATTTTGATGTCTCATTTGGGCAGGCCTAAAGGTGAGTTTAAAGAAGAACTAAAATTAGACCCAGTTGGTAAAGAACTGGCTAATTTATTGCATAGAAAGGTAAAAAAGGTTGATGACTGTATTGGAGATGAAGTCAAAAAAGCGGTAGATGATATGGAAAAAGGGGATGTTTTACTACTAGAGAACACCCGATTTTATAAGGGAGAAAAGAAAAATGATCCCGATTTTGCCAGACAATTAGCAGAAAATGCAGATATATTTGTACTGGATGCCTTTGGTGCTGTCCACCGAGCCCATGCGTCCACAGTGGGTGTTACCGAATATCTTCCATCAGCGGCTGGATTCCTTTTAATGCGAGAATTAAATGCTCTGGGTGATGTGATGGAAAACCCAGAATCACCTTTTGTAGCAATTATGGGTGGTGCTAAAATTTCCGGTAAAATTGCTGTTATCGAAAATCTCATAGATAAAGTAGATTATATATTAACTGGGGGAGGTATCGCCAATACTTTTTTGAAGTCACAAGGATATGAGGTAGGAAAATCTTTGGTTGAAGATGATCAACTGCAGATAGCCCAGGATTTGGTAAAAAAAGCTAAAAATAAAGGTGTGATACTGCTCTTACCCCATGATGTAATAATAGCTGATGAATTTGATAATGATGCTAACTACAAAGAAGTTCCTGTCAGTGAGGTTCCGGTTGACTGGGAGATTTTAGATAGTGGTGGAAGTAATACAATTAAAGAATATACAAAGATAATCAAAGATGCTAAAACTGTAATCTGGAACGGTCCAATCGGTGTTTTTGAATTTGAAAATTTTGCCAGGGGAACAAACGCAATTGCGAAGGCCCTGGCTGAAACTGATGCAAAAACAATTATTGGAGGCGGCGAATCAGCTGCTGCTGTAAAAAAAGCAGGTTTTATGGATAAGATGACACATATCTCGACCGGGGGAGGAGCCTCTTTGAGATTTTTTGAAGGCAAATCCTTACCGGCTGTTGAGGCTATTGACGATCTTTAATAGACAGGAGGTATAAAAAGATGAGAAAGCCATTTATTGCGGGCAATTGGAAAATGAATAAAACTATTTCAGAAGCGGAAGAATTAGTGCGGTCTTTAAAAAAAATGGTTTCAGATGTAAAAAGTGTTGAAATAGGAGTGTGTCCACCTGATATTGATCTATTAGTGGTTATGAAAACAGCTGAAGGCAGCAATATAAAAGTTGGTGCTCAAAATATGCACTGGGAAGAGAGTGGTGCATATACAGGTGATCTTTCTCCTCTTATGCTGAACGAACTGGGTGTCGAGTATATCATTATAGGACACTCAGAAAGAAGAGAATACTATAATGAAGGTGATGAAGAGGTAAACAAGAAGGTGAAAGCGGCTTTCCAACACGATTTAAAACCTATCATTTGTGTAGGTGAAACTCTCAAAGAAAGAAAAGCAGATCAGACCAAAGATAAGGTAAAAAAGCAAATAAAAGCTGCCCTAAATGGTTTAAGCCGAAAAGAGGTTCAAAACACAGTAATTGCCTATGAACCTATCTGGGCGATAGGTACGGGGGAATCTGCTTCAGCTAAACAGGCTAATCAGGTTATCAGCTATATCAGGGATGTGGTTTCAGAATTATTTTCTGAAGCAGCAGACGATATGAGGATCCAATATGGGGGAAGTGTTAAACCACATAATATTGCAGATTTTATGGCAGAAAGCGATATAGATGGGGCTTTGGTAGGTGGAGCAAGCCTCGCGGCAGAATCTTTTGCTCAAATTATAAAAAAAGCAGCTAAATGAGATAATAAATAAAAAAATATGATACAGGAGGTGTTAAAATGAAGGTTCCAAGACCACTAGCTTTAATAATATTGGATGGTTATGGTGAATCAGATAATTTAGAAAAAAACGCGGTTCGCAATTCAGATACGCCATTTTTAGATAAATTGAGAGAAGAATATCCAACTTCATTAATCCGGGCTTCAGGTAAAGATGTAGGACTGCCGGAAGGCCAGATGGGTAATTCTGAAGTCGGCCATTTAAACCTGGGAGCAGGTAGAATTGTCCCCCAGGAATATACGCGAATAACGAAGGCGGTAAGAAACGGCTCTATACTTGAAAATGATGTAATAAAAAAGGCTATCGAGAAGGTTAAAACAAAAAACGGAGCTCTCCATTTGATGGGATTACTTTCAGATGGAGGGGTACACAGCCATATAAAACACCTGTACGGATTGTTGGAAATGGCCAAAACAGCTGAGATTGAAGAAGTATATGTACACACAATCTTAGATGGAAGAGATACACCTCCTCGCAGTGCACTCACCTATATAAAAGAGCTAAAAAAGAAAATGGATGAAATAGGTGTTGGTAAAATTGCCACTGTTAGCGGTAGGTACTATTCAATGGATAGAGATCAAAGATGGGATAGAACAAAAAAAGCCTATGATGCTTATGTCTTAGCTAAAGGTAAAAAGGTGGACTCTGCTGAAATGGCGGTAGAAAAATCATATGAACGAGGAGAAAATGATGAATTTGTTTTGCCCAGCGTTATTGTGGAAAATGGTCAACCGGTTACAACCCTTAAAAATGAGGATTCCCTTATATTCTTTAACTTTAGAGCAGATAGGGCCAGACAAATAACTAGGGCTTTAGCCCTAGATGAATTTGATGAATTTGAAAGGCCAAAGAAACATCCACAGGACTTATATTTTATCTGTATGACTGAGTATGATGAAAATTTTGATCTACCAGTTGCTTTTTCCAAACTTTATATGGAAAATGTTTTAGGTAAAGTACTGAGTGACCATGGACTCCGCCAACTGAGAATTGCAGAAACAGAAAAATATGCTCATGTAACTTTCTTTTTTAACGGGGGAGAAGAAAGAGAATTTGAAGGAGAAGACCGGGAGTTAATTCCGTCTCCCAAGGTTGCAACATATGATCTCCAGCCTGAGATGAGTGCATTTAAGGTTAAAGATACTTTATTAAAAAAATTGGATGAGGATATTTATGATGTTATTATCTTAAATTTTGCCAATCCTGATATGGTTGGTCACACAGGTTTTTATAAATCAGCAGTTCAGGCTTTAGAAGCAATAGATGAATGTATGAGTGAAATTGTCCCCCATATTTTAGAGATGGGTGGACAGATGTTAATAACAGCTGATCATGGTAATAGTGAACAAATGGTCGATGAAGAAGGGAAACCACACACTGCTCATACCAATAATCCAGTAATCATGATATATGTTGGTTCGACTGAAGATATAAAATTAAAAGATGGTAAGTTAGCAGATGTTGCTCCTACTCTTTTAGATATTTTAAATATTAAAAAACCCGAGGAGATGACCGGTAATTCTTTGTTAAAAAAATAATAAAATGAGGTGATTGTTATGATAAGTCCTTTTATCGAAGATGTTTTTGCCCGTCAGATTTTTGATTCACGCGGAAATCCTACTATAGAAGTTGACGTAGTATTAGAAGATGGGACTCTGGGAAGAGCTAAAGTGCCATCTGGTGCTTCTACCGGTGCTCATGAAGCTGTTGAATTGAGAGATGATAGTCAAGAATATATGGGTAAAGGTGTAATGAAAGCAGTCAAAAATGCAAATACAATAATTGGACCTGAATTAATTGGAATGGATGTTAGAGACCAAATTTTAATAGATAATTTGATGAAGGAGATGGATGGTACTGATAATAAAGGCAAACTGGGGGCCAATGCAATTTTAGGGATTTCATTGGCAGTTGCTGAGGCTGCTGCCTCTTGTTCAGAACAGTTTTTGTTCAATTATTTAGGTGGGGTAAACGCCAATCTTCTGCCGGTACCGATGATGAATATATTAAATGGTGGAGAACACGCTGATAACAATGTAGATATTCAGGAGTTTATGATTATGCCGACTGGAGCAACTAGTTTTAAAGAGGCTCTTCAGATGGGGACAGAAGTCTATCATAATCTCAAAAAAGTACTACAGTCAAGAAGTTTATCCACTGGAGTTGGGGATGAAGGTGGATTTGCTCCTGATTTGTCCTCTAATGAAGAAGCGCTTGATATTATTATTGAAGCTGTGCACAAAGCAGGCTATAAAGCAGGTCAGGATATAATGCTTGCATTGGATGTGGCTGCAACAGAAATCTACGAAGCAGGTAATTACAACTTTAAGGGTGAAAAAGTTATGCGGAGCCCAGCAGAAATGGTTGATTATTATCAAAAATTGGTTGAAAAGTATCCTATTATTTCAATTGAAGATGGATTAGATGAAGATGATTGGGATAATTGGGCTTTATTAAATAAAAGGTTGGGAGATAGAGTTCAACTTGTGGGAGATGATCTTTATGTAACAAACAGCCAGCGGTTAAAAAGAGGCATTGAAAATAAAGTGAGCAATTCTATTTTAATTAAAGTAAATCAGATTGGCACCTTAACTGAAACCTTGAATACAATTGAAATGGCTAAAAAAGCTGGATACACTGCAGTTATTTCCCACCGTAGTGGTGAAACAAGTGATACAACGATTGCTGATTTAGCTGTGGCGATGAATACTGGACAGATAAAAACCGGTGCACCGGCTAGATCAGAACGAGTAGCTAAATATAATCAGCTACTCAGAATAGAAGAGGCCCTGGGAAGTGCTGCAAATTATGCTGGAATAGAAGCATTTTACAATATAAATAGCTGAAATAAATTGATTAAATATAAAAATAGTAGGTGGAGTATTTTAACCGGTGTTTTTGAAACAATATATATTTCTTCATGTTATATTCATAATTAACTTCTATAATATAATCAAATTCAAAAATAAGATTAAGAGAGAGATAAATATGAAGAAATTAATAGTAACCACACTAGTTATATCATTAATTGTTTTAGGCTTTGGGGTATTTTCTGTAGAGGCTCAGAGTATGGAAGGTTCAAAAATGGGAAATAGAGGCATAAATGATGATACCACTAGACCTTATTATCAAAGAGATTTTCAAGATAGCACGTGTTTTTTAGACTTAGAAAAAGAATAACTTGATCAAATAACATCAATTAGAGAAGAACAAATAACAGCAAGAGAAGAAATATTTGAAGCAATGCAAACTCTTAGAAACGAGTTGAGGGAAGCAATATTTACCGATCAACCAGCAGATATAATTGATGATCTTGAAAAAGAGATGTCAGAATTTAGGGCAGAGATGGATGAGATTAGAATTGAATATCTGGCTTAACTAAGAAATATACTGACAGAAGAACAGCTGGCAAGACTTGCTGATAATGATTATAGAATAGGTATAGCAGGTAATACCAATAAAGGATTAGCTGATGTACAATTAAGGAGAGATAATAGTATAAAGAATAGTTATTGAAAAAACCAAAGATCTAAAAAATGTAATAAGTTCTAAAAATTAAAAACTTATTATTATCACAGGGCTCCTTAATAGGAGCTCTTTTAATTTGCAAAAAAATATCTATAAGTAAAGTATTTGCTTAGTGGAAAATAAGTTTTGGAGATTAAAAATAAAGTACTTGGAACTATATTGAGTAATGTCAAATAAAGTGATATAATTTAATACAAAGAAACTATTATTACTAACCTATTCCCCGGAAAAGATAAAATTGTATTCAGGGGTTTTTCTGTTTTTATATTTTTTATGGTGATTAGCTTAACATAGGAGTAAAGTTTTACGATTATATTGTTTTTTAAAAGAATCAGGGCACAAGAACAGATTGTAAAGTTTGAATAAATATTGACATCACATAGTATATTTGTTAGTATTAATTTACTAAACTGAACGGTCAGTCGAGAATTACAGGAGTTGATTTAATGACCATAAATACTAAAATAAATATAATGGATACAGCATTGAAATTATTTGCTGAGAAGGGATTTAGCGATACTTCAATTTCAGCTATTGCCGAAGAAGCGGGTATAGGTAAGGGAACTATTTATTGGTACTTTGAAAGCAAAAAAGATTTGTTTTTTTCAATTGTTGAACAAAGAGGCCAAGATTACTTTAATAAGGTTTTAAAACTTGATAATGATAGTATAGAATCAGAGCAGATAATCTATAAGTATATAAAATATACGATTGAATTTATTGATAATAATTATGATGTTGCCAAAATGTTGATAACCAATACGGAGATAATAAATAATGAATTCAAAAAAATGATGGAACTTAAACAGCAGCAGGTTATTAGTATCTTAGAAAAGGCCCTTAAAAGAGGCCAAAAGGAAGATAAGTTCAGAGGTTTTAAAAGTAGAGATATTGCTTTTATGATTATGAATATAGCAAAAAGTGGGCATAATCAATTTAATTTTTCTATAGAAGGGAATATAGATCAAAAAACGCAGAAAATTTATGATTTCATCATGTATGGGTTAATTAAGGAGGAGAGGAAAACATGAAAAACAAAAGTATATTTTATATATTTATCTGCCTGTTGTTTATACTTTTATCTATAAATTTTAACATAGCAGCGGAAGAAATATCGTTAAATGGGGCTGTAAAACTTTTAAATAAAAGCAGTTCACAGTTAGATAATGTCCAAAGAGATATTGAATCAGCGGAGATTGACTTAAAGTTAGCTGAAAAAGGTTTAGCAGCTGAAGTGACCTTACAGACTTCTTATACCAGACTGGATGAGGCCCCTCAATCACCAACTGAATATGTATTGAGTCCAACTGGCAAAATCAACTTTCAGGGAAGTGAAGTTAATAAATATAGGTTTATACCGGTTACATTTAAAAAATTATCTCAGGATAATTACAGGGCAAGTTTATCCATTAACAAGCCGCTATATCTGGGCGGGCAGGTAAAAAATGCTGTAAAATTAAGTGAAAAAGCTGTACAGTTGAGTAAATTAAATTATGAAAAGACCCTAAATGAAAGGATAAATTCAATTATCCAAGCATACTTCAATGTGCTGATAAAAGACAGCCTTTTGTCGGTACAAAAGAATTCGCTTAAATTAGTTCAAGAACATTTAGATAATGTGATAAGAAATTATGAAGCGGGTATGGCCATAAAAAGTGATGTAAACGAGGTTGAAATCGAGCTAAATAAGTCTAAACAGTCTCTTTATCAGTCCGAAAATGAATTAAAAATTGCAAAAAAAAGGTTGGCAGATCTCTTAAATCTTCCAGATCTTGATTTCAGCTTAATTGAACCCAAACTGCCAGAGTTAAAAGAGGAGTTGAATTTTCATTTACAGCGAGCTTATAATAACAGTTTTGAGCTACAGAGCCTTTTATTAAAACAAAAGATGAATGACATCAACAAGGAAATGGAAAATAAGCTTTTCAAACCATCCTTTTTTTTAAACGGCAATTATACAGTACAGGGCGATAAACTCGATTTAGATCAGGGCGATTTTAATATTACCCTAAGTGGATCTGTTACACTTTATGATGGAAATAAATCAAAATTAAACCTAAAAAAAATAAATCTAGAAGAAGCCAGCCTTAAAAATAATCAAAAACAGTTAAGAAACAATATAGAGACTGAAATAATGGCAGCTTTATATAAGATAGATGAAAACAAAAAGAAATTAAAAATAGCAGAAAAAAATAAGATACATGCTCTTGAGAACTATAATCAGGCTGTAAAGAGTTTTAATAACGGTGTGGCAAATAGTCTAGATGTATTGCGGGCAGAGACTAATCTAAATCAGATTAAGATTTCCCAAAGCCAAACATATTATCAATATATGATGAGTGTTTATAACCTGTTATATCAAACGGGGACTTTAAATAATTATTTTGAGGAAGTGATTAAAAGTGAAAATAAATAAAATAATATACATGACTTTAATTATCATATTATCTTTTAGTATATTAAGTGGTGCACAGGAGCCTGTAAAGGTAGTTCAGCCTAAAAGGGGAGATATTAATATATCAGAAACTGTTGCAGGCAAAATTGTACCTGCCAAAACGATTAATCTTCCCTCAGAGATTAATGGTGTAGTTAAAAAGATATATGTATCTATTGGCGAAAAGGTTAATCAGGGTGATAAACTTTTAGAATTTGATAAAAGTCAGATATTAATACAAAAAAAACAGTCTGAGGCAACCTTAGAAGTTGCTCAGTCCAATTTTAATCAGGTGTTGAGGGGGGCCTCTCAGGAAGATATTGAGACAGCCGAAGCCAACTATAAGCAGGCCCAAATATCTTTGGCAAGTACTAAAAAAAGCCTGGAAATAGTCCGGGAAACTTATCAAGACAAGACCTCTTTAAAACAGCAGCTGATTAATGCTGAAATGCAACTTGCCAGTGCAGAAAAACAGCTTCAGTCTGCTGCTGAAAGAGTAAAACAAGCTGAAAAAGCCCTACAGCAGGCAGAAGTTGGGGTAAAAAAGGCTAAAAATAACTTGACTCAGGCTAAAAACGATTATGATAGAATGGGAAAATTGTATAAGGATAATGTTATAAGTAAACAGCAGATGGAAGGGGCTAAATTACAGTTAGAAAATGCGCAATCTTCTTATGATAATGCCCACCTCCAGGTTGAAAATGCACATTTATCTATTAAAAGTGCTGAAATTGCTGAAGAGCAAGCAGAAATATCTTTAACTTCCTCTAAACAGATCTATGAGATAACTAAAAAGACCTATGACAATCCAACTCAGCTTAAACAACAGCTCCATTCAGCTGAAACACAGGTGGAGGTATCAGAAGTTAATTTGGTTATCGCAGAAACCAATCTAAAAAAGATCAAAAAAGGGGCGGATCAAGATCAAATTCAAGCAGCTCGTGCTAGTGTTAAACAGGCTGAAGCAGGATTAGAACAGATTAATCTTCAGCTGTCTAAAACTATAATAAAAAGTCCGATAAGTGCACATATAGCATCTGTAAATACGGAAGAAAACGAGATGGTTGCGGCAGGGACCCCTGTAGTAAATTTAGCTGTAATTGATCAACTGAACGTAGATACAACTGTCACCCCGGACTTAAGACCATATATAAAAGTGGGAGATGAAGTAGAGATAATAATAAAAAACGGGGGGAGCAAACAATATGCTGCTGTCATTAAAAATATATCGCCTATAATAAATCCTCAGAACGAAGCTTATCCTATAAAATTACAATTTATTGATGTGCCTCAAAATATTTATGCAGGTATGTTTGTGGATGTCAGATTTCAAAAAAGTAGTTCCAAAGAGGCTTTAAGTGTACCTATAGATTCAGTTTTTAATTTGTATGATGTTCCCTATCTATTTGTGGTAGAGGACGGAAAGGTAGCAAAAAGAGAACTAGAAGTTGGTTTAATTTTTCAAGACAGAGTGGAAGTCTTAGGTGGTCTAAATGAGGATGATCAACTAATAATTCAAGGTCAGCAGAAGGTTGCAGATGGAGACACTGTTGAGGTGGTTGAATAATGAAACTATCGGATTTTTCGATCAAACGCAGTGTAACAACTGTTATGCTGATCTTATTGGTTATGATCTTGGGCTTTATTTCTCTGGATAGGTTGAATATCGATCTACTGCCGGAAATAAATTTTCCGGGGGCAGCTGTTGTTACAACTTATGAAGGGGCAGGACCAGAGGAAATAGAATCTCTTATCACAAAACCTCTGGAAAATTCTCTGGCAACTGTGACCAATGTGGAGACAATTAACTCTACTTCCGATAGTGGTCAGTCAACTATTATTATGGAGTTTAACTTCGGGACAGATATGGACTTTGCAGCTTTAGACATGAGAGAACAGACCGATCTAGTTTCTGACTTTTTGCCTGAAGATGCCAGCAAACCCTTAATTGTTAAGTTTGATCCCTCTATGATCCCTGTTTTACAGTTGGGAGTATACAGCGGTCAAAATTTAGCAGACTTAAAAGCAAAAGTTGAAGACAATATAATCCCTAAATTGGAGAGGATAAAAGGGGTTGCTTCTGTTAATCTAACGGGAGGGCTTGATAGGGAAATATTGATCGAACTAGATAAAAATAAGATGGAAAATTATGGGGTGAGCTTTAATTCTGTTACGCAAAATTTACTTCTGGAAAATTTAGACCTTTCGGGTGGAGAGGTCAAAAGAGGTAATATTGAGTATATTGTAAGGGTGACTGGTAAATTTGAAAATGTTGATCAGATCCGAGAGGTTTTAATACCGACTGGTTCTGGCCAGGGGCTTGTTAAACTTAGCGATATTGCAAATGTAAAAGACACCTACAAAGAAGTTAGCACGAGTGCCAGAGTTAACGGAGAAGAAAGTGTTGGACTAACTATACAAAAACAAACTGATTCCAATACGGTATCTGTAGCAAATAGAGTTAGAGATGAAATAGAAGAGCTTAAAAAAGATTATAAGAACTTGAATATTGTTCCCATTGCAGATCAAGCTGAATATATAGAGCTTTCCATTAATAGTGTTTATAGAAATGCATTGTTCGGTGGATTGCTTGCTATCATCGTACTTTTCTTATTTCTCAGAAATTTAAGGAGTACCATTATTATAGGTCTAACCATTCCGATTTCTGTTGTGGCGACCTTTTTATTAATTTATTTTTCCGGATTAACTATCAATATTGTATCCTTGGGTGGGCTCGCTCTCGGAATCGGAATGCTTGTTGATAATTCAATTGTTGTGCTGGAAAATATATTTCGTTTTAAACAGTACGGATTAAATCGAGTAGAGGCAGCTAGCCGGGGAAGTGAAGAGGTTGGGATGGCTATAACAGCATCTACTTTCACAACTATTGTTGTTTTTTTACCCGTAATATTTGTAGAGGGGTTAACAGCTCAAATATTTAGAGAGCTAGCTCTTACGGTTAGTTTTTCCTTATTTGCTTCTCTGATTGTGGCTTTAACTTTAATTCCGATGCTGTCGTCAAAGATATTGAAGTTAAGCAAAAAACAGATGAATATAGAAAAGAAAACCGGGTTAGGTTTTATCAGAAGAAATTACAAGAGATCTCTGAATTGGATTTTAAATCAGCGTTGGATAGTATTTGCTTCGATATTAATTATAGCAGCTGTAGGTTGGTTTTTTTATCAAAAACTGGGGGCGGAGTTTTTACCTCCCTTCGATCAGGGGCAAATTACAGTCAACTTTAGTTTACCTGTTGGAACAACTCTGGATGAGACCAATAAGGTGGCAGAGGATATAGAAGAAACCCTAAAAAAAGTTCCGGAAGTTAAAACCATATTTACAAATATTGGAGTGGGAGATATGATGACCGGTTCAACGGCTTCGGAATCGGGTTCGTTTACAGTTATTTTAAAAAAATTAGCTGAGAGAGACCGTTCCACTAATCATGTTATGGAGAGCCTGCGAACTAAAATTAAAGTACCCGGTGCAGATCTTAATATTGAATCAGAGAGTGGTTTTTTAGGAGTTACTGGAGGAAAACCTATCAATATTAAAGTGGTCGGTCAAAACTTAAAAGAGCTTGAACGTCTAACTGGTCTTGTTATTAAAGAGATAAAACAGGTTGAAGGCGTTAGAGAGGTGCAAGATTCTTTTGAAGAAGGCAGGCCGGAATTTTTGATAAATATCGATAGGACAAGAGCAGCCAGGTTTGGTTTAAGAGTAAGCAGTGTGGCTAGTACAGTTAAAACCGCTATAACCGGAGATATTGCTACGCGTTATGAAGTTGGAGGCAGTGAATATGATGTACGGGTTACTTTAAATGAAGAAAACAAAAAGAGTTTAGATCAGGTGAGAGATATCTTGCTACCCTCACCTACAGGTGCCAAGGTTCCCCTGTCAAGGGTGGCTGATTTTGAATTATCAGAAGGGCCGAGGGAGATATTGAGGATTAACCAAGAAAGATATGGAGAGATAACTGCTTCACTTTATGAGGTGGATCTAGATACTGCTGTCAGCAATATTCAAAAAAGAATAAATGAAAATGTAGAATTTCCGGAGGAATACAGCATAAAATATGGGGGACAATTTCAGGATCTTCAGCAATCTTTCACTGACCTTTATTATGCTTTCGCTTTAGCCATTATTTTGGTATATATGGTAATGGCTTCTCAGTTTGAGTCCCTTGTTCATCCTTTAATAATAATGTTTACTGTTCCTCTGGCCTTGGTTGGAGTGATATTGGGACTGTATATCTTTGATATAACTATCTCAGTTCCAGCGTTAATAGGCATTATAACACTGGCCGGTATAGTTGTTAATAATGCGATTGTTCTAGTTGATTATATCAATAGGTTGAGAAAAGAAGGACGTACCAAAAAGGAGGCTATTTTGGAAGCCGGTCCTATCCGAATGAGACCGATAATGATGACAGCTATGACAACAATATTAGCTTTAATCCCCTTATCTCTTGGCATTGGGGAGGGTTCAGAATTGGAACAACCACTGGCTGTCGTAGTTATTAGTGGTCTTTTCTTCTCGACCTTTTTAACACTTTATGTAATTCCGGTTCTATATTCATCACTTACAGATATAAGTGATAAAATAAAGGCAGGATTAAAGCAATTGATATAAATGAACTAACTATTTATGGAAAACAACCAAAAAAGAACTCAAAAAATTGTGGTTGAAATAAGTTAATAATTATATTATTGCGTTGTATTTTCATCATGATTATGTTAAAATATATAAGTGCTCAAGGAATGAATAGCGAAAAAATAATAGCTGGGGGTGACCTTTAATGTTTGTATTAAAAATTATCCACCTGTTGATAGCAATTTCTGTTATTGTAGGTGTTTTGCTCCAATCAGGTAAAAGTGCTGGTATGTCTGGGGTTATTGATGGTGGAGCAAGTCAATTCTTAGGTAACAAAAGTAAAGGCTTAGATGAAAAGTTGAGTAAATTTACAACAGTAGCCGCTGTAGTATTTATGGTTACTTCATTAATTTTAGCAATTATCTAAAAAAGATTGAAATGGAGGGCTCTAAAATGATATTTTATACTCCTTTAGCAGGAGTAATCGCACTACTATTCGCTTTATATATGGCCTCCAAAGTCAAAAAAGCCGATATGGGTAATGATAAGATGCGGGAATTATCTTTATCTATTAATGAAGGTGCAATGGCTTTTTTGGGCCGGGAATATAGGATATTAGTGTTTTTTGTTTTAATAGTAGCACTCATCATGTTGTTTACCAGCAGTTTGGGTTGGCAGACTGCACTATCTTTTATATTGGGTGCTTTATTTTCAGGTCTAGCCGGATTTATTGGCATGCAGATTGCTACTAAATCAAATGCCAGAACAACCAATGCAGCACGTAGTTCCTTAAATGAAGCTCTACAGATTGCATTTTCAGGTGGTTCTGTGATGGGGATGACAGTTGTTGGTTTAGGTACACTTGGTTTAGGTATATTATATATCTTTTTTACAAAAAATATTGATTATATAAGGGGTTTTGCTTTTGGAGCCAGTTCAATAGCTCTTTTTGCACGTGTAGGTGGAGGAATTTATACCAAAGCTGCTGATGTAGGTGCAGATTTAGTGGGCAAAGTCGAGGCTGGTATTCCTGAAGATGATCCTCGTAATCCAGCTGTAATTGCTGATAACGTGGGAGATAATGTTGGTGATGTAGCTGGTATGGGAGCAGACCTTTTTGAATCATATGTTGGTTCCATAGTAGCCGCAATGACTCTAGGGACTATAATAAGTGTTAATCATGTGTTAACACCTCTATTACTTGCATCGATTGGAATTATTGCCGCAATTATTGGGAGCCAAATGATTAAAGCTAAAGAAGATGGTAATCCAGCTAAAGCATTGGAGAAAGGGTCAATCTCCAGTGGTATTTTAACAATAGTTGGAGCATTCTTCTTAATTAGATATATGATTGGAGATATGGGAGTATTTTATGCTGTAGTAGCAGGGTTGCTTGCCGGTATTTTAATTGGTAGAATTACAGAATACTATACTTCAGAACGTTTTAAACCGGTTAAGTACATAGCAGAACAGTCAGAATCGGGTGCTGCCACTAATATAATTAGTGGTCTTTCCGTTGGAATGAGAAGTACAATGTTCCCAATTTTAGTAATTGCAGTTGTAATTTACATTGCATATAATTTTGCCGGACTTTACGGCATTGCAATGGCTGCAGTTGGCATGTTGTCTACAACAGGGGTCACTTTATCTATTGATGCCTATGGACCAATTGCTGATAATGCAGGTGGAATTGCAGAAATGGCAGAGCTTCCGTCTGAAGTGAGAGACATTACAGATAAGCTGGACTCGGTTGGTAATACAACAGCTGCTATTGGCAAAGGTTTTGCTATTGGTTCAGCTGCCCTAACAGCCTTATCATTATTTGCAGCTTTCTCTTCGGCAGTAAATTTAAATGGGATGAGTTTGACAAATCCCAATGTTATTATTGGACTTTTCATTGGTGCAATGTTACCATTTTTATTTTCATCTTTAACTATGAATGCTGTCGGGAAAGCGGCTTTTCAGATGATTGCAGAAGTGCGAAGACAGTTTAAAGAAATTCCAGGTATTATGGAAGGTGATACACCTCCAGATTATAAGAAATGTATAGATATTTCCACAGCAGCAGCATTAAAGCAGATGGTAATTCCCGGTTTATTAGCAGTTATTGTCCCGGTTGTAGTTGGTTTATGGAATGTTAAGACTCTGGGTGGGCTTCTGGCTGGTTCGTTGAGTTCAGGAGTTCTACTGGCCATTATGATGGCCAATGCAGGGGGGGCCTGGGATAATGCTAAAAAATATATTGAATCCGGTAACTTAGGTGGAAAGGGTACAGATACCCATGCAGCCTCAGTTGTTGGGGATACAGTAGGTGATCCCTTTAAAGATACCGCGGGACCATCACTAAATATATTAATTAAATTGATGACAATAGTATCCTTGGTATTTGCACCATTATTTATCTAAAACAAAAAGATACTATTATCTATAAGATATAGAAAGGGCAATTATCTTCTTTAAAAGGAGATTTTTGTCCTTTTTTAATTTTTAGGACTGAGGTGATATAATGAAATTAGGAAATGATAAAATGTGTTTTGCTTGTGGTGAAGACAACCCTATTTCATTGGGGCTTAAATTTATAAAAACAGGCGAAAAGACAGCCCAGGCAGAGTTTGTTCCAAAAGAAGTTCATCAGGGTTTTGATGGTATAATGCACGGGGGTTTAGTGACTACGCTTTTGGATGAAGGAATGGCCAAGGTCTTAAATTTGAATGAGATAATGGCCCTTACTGCAAAATTAAGTGTGAGGTTTAAAAAGCCTGTTTCTATCAACGGTAATTTGGTTATCAAGTCAAAGATTATTAAAAACAGAGCAGGATTATACTTTACAAAGGCAGAACTAAGAGATAAAAAGGGAGAATTATTAGCTAAAGCAGAAGCTAAATTTATGGAAGTCAAGGAGGAGAAATAAATGGAAAGAGAAGAAGCCTATCAACTAGTAAAAGAAAATATTAAACAAAAAAACCTGGTTAAACATTGTTTAGCAGTAGAAGCTGTGATGCGGAGGTTAGCGAAATATTTTGATGAGGATGTAAAAAAATGGGGATTAACCGGTTTATTACATGATATTGATTATGAACAGACCGCAGATCAACCGAAAAAACATAGCCTGGTTGGGGCCAAGATGCTCAAAGAAATGGGTTTGGATGATGATTTAATTTATGCGGTTAAGGTCCATAACCATGAACATGCTCTTGAAAGAAAGTCGTTATTAGATAAAGCCCTTTATGCATCAGATCCTTTAACTGGTCTTATCGTTGCTTCAGCTTTGATTCATCCCGAAAAAAGCCTGAAGGCAGTTGATACTGAGTTTGTCTTGAACCGATATTCGGAAAGTTCTTTTGCAAAAGGTGCAGACCGTGATGTAATAGCCTCCTGTCAAGAGATGGGTTTGAGTTTGGATGAATTTGTAAGATTAGCTTTGGAGGGTATGAAGTCTATCTCAGATGATTTAGGCCTTTAAATTTTTGGGTACTCCGGTGATTTGAAAGGAAGAGATAACTATGATCTTAGTAACTGGGGCAACAGGGCATTTAGGCAATGTCTTAATTAGAAGGCTAATACTAAATGGGCAAAGAGATATTAGAGCACTAGTATTATTAGGCGATGATGATATCAGTGTTTTAGATGATTTTGATCTTGAAATATTTAAAGGTAATATTTGTGACTTAAAATCGATAATGCCTGCTTTTGCAGATGTAGATATTGTATACCATCTTGCAGGAAAAGTCTCGATTAAAGATTTTGATCCAACTTTGAAAAAAGTGAATCTAATTGGAACAAAAAATGTGATAAAAGCTTGTATTGATAATAATGTTAAACGCATGGTTTATGTGAGCACGGTTCACGTTTTTGCGCCTGATGTATGTACAGAAATAAAAGAAGATAACCCTATAGTTAGAAAGCAACTAAGGGGGGAATACAGTAAGACAAAAGCAAGGGCTACATTAGAAGTAATGCGAACTTCTAGGCAGGATTTGGATACTATAATAGTTTATCCCAGCGGTATTGTTGGGCCTTTTGATCATAGAATATCACCGATGAGCAGGATGATAATAGACCACATCAAAGGTAAGTTAATTTGTTCTGTAGAAGGCTCATATGATTTTGTTGATGTAAGGGATGTTGCGGACGGAACTATTAAAGCTGCTAAACTGGGTGCAGAAGGCGAAGGATATATTCTTTCTAATAAAAATATTTCAATTAAAGAGATATTTGCGATTATAGATGGATTAAGAAAGCCTTTTTTAAAATCTTTTAATTTGCCCATGTGGATGGCGAAAATCGGAGTCCCTTTTTCTTATTCTTATAATAAGATAATTGGTTGTGAAAATATCCTGACTAAATATGCGCTTTATACCTTAAATACAGATACAAAATTTTCTAATATTAAAGCTAGAGTTGATTTAGGTTTTAAGACAAGACCGATTAAGGCCACCCTAGCAGATACTATAACCTGGTTTGAAGAGCGTGGCTTAATCTAAGAGGAGGTATTTTTATGAGTGCAAGAAAGAAATTGCTTAATTTTTTAAAGACAGAAGCGAAACAACCGATGACTAAAGAAGAACTGTTAAATGAATTTGATATAGTTGAACAACAAAAGCATTTTTTCTATAAGATATTAGACCAACTGGAAAAAGATGGACTATTATTTAAAAACAAAAAGGACAAGTATGGCTTACCTGAAAAATTAGATCTAATTGTAGGTAGAATTGATAAAAACCCGCGGGGTTTTGGGTTTTTAATTCCAGAAGATCCCGGACATAAAGATATATTTATTAGCCCACCTAACCTGGCTGGGGCTATGCATAATGATAAAGTTTTCGTTAAGAAAGTTCCGAGCAGCCGGGCTAATAAGATTGAAGGAAAAGTAGTCGAAATTATCGAAAGGGTTAACCATCAAGTTGTTGGGAAGTTTGAGCGTGTTAAAAATTATGGTTTCGTAGTACCTGATAACAAGAGAATATGTTATGATATTTTCATTCCTGGAGAATATATAAACGATGCTAAAAATAATCAGACCGTTGTTGCCAAGATAAGAACTTGGCCTAAAAAAAACAGAAATCCTGAGGGTAAGATTATTGAGATTTTGGGATATAAAGAGGAAAAGGGTGTTGATATTGAATCAATAATAAGGCAGCTGGAATTGCCGGGAGACTTTCCGGATGAGGTAAAAAATGAAGCAGAAAGACTTTCCCAAGAAATTCCCACTGATGAAATTGAAAGAAGAACTGATTTAAGAGAATTACCTATGGTCACAATTGATGGTGAAGATGCTAAGGATTTTGATGATGCTGTTTCCATAGAAAAATTATCAAATAATAGTTTAAGATTGGGAGTTCATATAGCTGATGTAGCTTATTATGTTAAAGAAAACTCCAGCTTAGATGAGGAAGCATTAAATAGAGGAACCAGTATTTATTTGGTAGATAGGGTCATACCTATGCTGCCAGAGAAGTTGTCCAATAATCTCTGTAGTTTGAAACCTCATGAAGACAGATTGACTTTGACGGTTTTTATGGACTTTAATTTAAAGCCTTTCTCTTTAGAGAGTTACGAAATAACCACTTCTATAATTAATTCCAATCATAGGATGACGTATAATGAAGTTAAAGGGATTTTGGTTCAAGAAAATCAGGAGTTGTTAGAGTTATATGATGACTTTGTTGATCAGTTGCAATTAATGAACAGTTTAAGAGAAAAACTTAGAGAGCAGCGATTTGAACAAGGGAGTATCAACTTTGAAAGTAAAGAAGTAAAGGTTATACTCAATAATCAGGGTAAAGCCATTGATATACAAAAGGCCGAACAAGGTATAGCCGAGCAGTTAATTGAAGAGTTTATGATTATGGCAAATAAAGTAATAGCAGAAGATATGTACTGGAAGGAAGAACCTTTTGTTTACAGGATACACGACCAACCAGATCAGGAGAGATTAAAAGATTTTAATGAATTTATCCATAACTTTGGCTACCACGTGCGCGGTATAGAAAATGAGGTATATTCCAGTGCCCTACAGGAAATCTTAAACCAGGTTGAGGGCGAACCGGAAGAAAGATTAATCAATACAGTTTTATTACGTACTATGAAAAAAGCTATCTATACCAGACATAATATCGGACATTATGGATTGGGACTTGATTATTACTGTCATTTCACTTCTCCTATTAGAAGGTATCCTGATCTTATTATTCACAGGATAATCAAAGAAGTAATTAAAGATGGTATGTTATCAGAAAAGAGAAGGGATTATTTAGAAGAAAAAATACCCAGTATTGCTGATCATAGTTCTTTGCAGGAAAGAAGAGCAGTAGAAGCAGAGAGGGATTCAATAGATCTTAAAAAAATTGAGTATATGCAAGATGAAGTGGGAGAAGAATTTGAGGGTATTATAAGTGGAATTACAGGATTTGGATTTTTTGTAGAACTAGAAAATACGGTAGAAGGTCTGGTCCATGTTGAAGATTTAAAAGATGATTACTACCATTTGAGAGAAGATTTACATGCTCTTGTTGGTGAAAGGACCAATAAGAGATATAGATTGAGTGATCAAATTAAGGTTAAGGTTATCAAAGTCGATCCAGAAGAAAGAGAAATAGACTTTGTTGTAGTGGATGATTAAGGGGTGTTAAGATGAGTGATGATACAAAAATTATAGCTAAAAATAAAAGAGCCCGGCACGACTATAATATTGAAGAAACTTATGAAGCAGGTATAATTTTAAAAGGGACTGAGATTAAGTCGATCCGGTCTGGAAATGTTCATTTAAAAGATAGTTTTGCGATGGTGGAAAATGGTGAAGTATTCTTATATAATATGCATATAAGCCCATATAAAGAGGGAAATAGATATAACCACGATCCTGAGCGCAAGAGGAAACTGCTCTTACACAAAAATGAAATCAGAAAATTGATAGGTTATACAAAACGCAGAGGTTATACACTTGTCCCTTTAAAAATTTATCTAAGAAATAATCTTGCCAAGCTAGAATTGGCTCTGGCAAAGGGTAAAAATGTACGTGACAAACGTAGAGATATAGCTAAAGAAACAGCCGAGCAAGATATTGAGAGAGCCTTCCGTAGGAGATTGAAAGGAAAAGATTACTAAATAAAAGTGATTCAACATTATTTTCCCAATTAAGCTTAACGGTGGGATTAAATTGTGTATAACTTTAGATTATTTTAAATATTCAATAAACAAAAAGCAAAAGAGGGATGAACATGAAAATTTATACCAGAAGTGGAGATAAGGGGAAAACCAGTTTGTATGATAATTCTAGGGTATTAAAAGATTCAGTCCGAGTGGAAAGCTATGGTACAGTTGATGAGTTAAATTCATATTTGGGATATGCTCGTAGTTTGATTGAGCAAAAGGATGTTTGCAAAATAATAAAAGATATTCAAATAGAATTATTTAATGTTGCAGGAGAATTAGCCACTCCAGATAGTAAGGATTATCCTAAAAAGGTTGCACAAGAAAATATAAAACAACTTGAAGATATTATTGATAGTTTTATAGAAGGGATGGGAGAAAAGCAGTTCAATAAATTTATTGTTCCCGGCAGCAATAGATCATCATCGGCATTACATGTTGCGAGAACGATATGCAGGAGAGCTGAAAGAAGGGTTATATCTCTAGCCAATAAAGAGGAAATAAGAGGAGAAATTATCAGATATATCAATAGGCTATCTGATTTAATATATATACTAGCAGTTTATCTGGAGAGTGACATGGAGTATATAAATTTTAATAAAGACCAAAAAGAAGGATGAGTTTTATGAGATTTGACGAAAGAGATATCATGTTTGCCCGCATAAATTATGAACCGGGTACACAAATATATAAAGATTATTACGAAAAAAATCCTGAAAAAAAAGAGATGGATGATTTCTTAAGATCACTGCCTGGATTTATGACAGAAGAGTCTTTTTCCTTTGATTCATTAAATTCTAGTCTGGTCAATGGGACATATAGATTTTTAAATGATCTGAAAAAACAGGCTGAGGGAGAAGTATATAATGATAAATATGAAGTTGATAAAGAAGTAGTCAGCCTCAAATTAAAAAATATTGCAAGATATTATGGGGCAGACCTGGTGGGGATTACCAAGATGAAGAAAAAATTTTATTATACTCACCGAGGAAGAGAGCAGAAATCCTATGGGCAAAAAGTCAAAAATATCCATAAATACGGTATCGTTTTTGCTGTAGAATTAAAAAGAAATATGGTCAATCAGGCCCCTGGATTGGGAGAATCATTAGAAACTTCTCGAGGATATGTTAAAGCAGGTTTGATTGGTATGATTTTAAGCTATTATTTGAGGGAATTAGGCTATGAGGCCCGTAACCATATGGATGGCAATTATTTAATTACGGTACCTTTTACTGCTGAACAAGCTGGGCTTGGTGAAATTGGCAGGATGGGGATATTAATTACCAAGAAATATGGACCCAGAGTAAGATTGGGTGTGGTAACAACTGACCTTGCCTTAAAAACAGATTCCAGGAATTCTTTTGGTCTTAAAGAATTTTGTAAAATATGTAATAAATGCGCTGATAATTGCCCATCTGGAGCTATTGCAAGTGATAATCCCGGAATATTAAATGGTGAGGAGAGGTGGAAAACAGAGGTAGAAAAGTGTTTTAAGGTTTGGCAGATGTCGGGGACTGACTGTGGGATTTGTATTGCTTCCTGTCCTTTTGCTCAGAAACTTGATTTAAGTAAAATAAATAAAATGAGGGGTAATCCAAAAGTAATGAAAAAAATTCTGAGGGAGTATAATAAAAATCATGTAGAACCGGTTTTTAATCAGGATAAGAGCAGCTGGCTTTAAGTTTGTGAAGATAAATTAGATGGGGGGAAAGATAGTGAAAAAATTTTTCTATAACTCAGCTTTATTAATTTTTTTAATCATAATTTTTTCAATTACAGCTGCAGCTGAAGAGATTAACTACTTATCCATTCAAAGTATAAAAGAAGAGACCGGTATCAACAGAGAAGTAAGTATTATCGACAAAAAATCCGCAGATATAACCGGAGACCACGTTGAAGATCAAATATATTTAATCGGGCAAAAGTACAGCGATAACATTCCAATTTTTTATACCTATCTAGAGGTTATAGTTTATGATATTAATCAAAAAGAATTTCATAGGGCTACTTATCAGGATTTTTCCGGTTATGAGCCCAAAATAGCTTTATATGAATTGACCGGAGATAAACTAAAGGATATTTTCGTGGAGTCGGCCTCCGCAGGCAGTGGTGGTATTTATTTTCATCTCATTTTATCTTTTCAAAAAGGCAATTTGAAGATTATTTTTGATGATCAGCAAAATAAAGGTGTAAATTTAACAGGGGAATATAAGGATGGATTTACGTCAGTTCTTCATATTGCCGGTGTTGAAGAAGAGATAGAACTAAATTTATCTTTTAATAAGAGCAGATACATAAGAGAAAAAATTTATGATAAAAATGGGAAAGTTTTAAGAGATATTAATCCTTATCCTTATCCTTACAGCCAATTAAGGCCGGTTGATTATGATCTTGATGGTAATTTTGAACTTAAAGGGATACAGAGAATAGTGGGGGCATATGGTGCTGATAGAATAGGTTATTTAGAGTCTATATTAAAATATGAATCAGGATGGAAGGTAAAAGAAATAAAGTTAAGCACATTTTTAAGAATATATAGGCCAGATTATTATCTAAATGAGGATAAAAATGATTATAATATAAGCCGTCATTCTTCGGTTACTAAAAGCGGAGAAGTACATTTTCCCCAGATAGAAAATCTACCGGCAGATGTAAACTCTATATATATAAACAAACAATTAAAAGAAACAATAAAGCCCTTTTTGAATCAAACCAATCAATTTAAAATTGATTATAAGGTTGTATATAATAGCAGAAATATACTAAGCATTAAATATTCTGGTTACCAGCATCACGAAGGCGGCAAATATGAGGTTATCAAGTCATTTAACTATGATTTAAAAAATAACCGCAGACTAAATGTTGAAAACTTATTTAAAAATACAGGTGAAGTTCACCAAAAGGTTAATATTATTATAAAAGGTTCTATAAAAGATAGTTCTATTAAGGATAAATTTCCTGGTATAAAAGAATGGATGGGCTTTTATATTGATGAAAAAGAGTTTACAGTATATTATTTGCTCAACGATTATCAGACCGAATTCATTGAAATAGCTGTACCCTTAAGCAGAATAAAAGAATATTTAGATGTTGATATTACATAAATTTTTATAAAAAGAAAGTACTGACATTATAATTAAATTTAAAGAGGTGGTTTGTTGATTATAAAAAAGTATGAAGAGATCAAAGCGAATAAACAAGAAATTGCTCAAATGATTAAGAGTTTTAGAAATTTTTTGGCTAGTTTAAAAAAAAGAGATCAAGATATGACAGTTAAAGAAGCATTAAAAGAGCTTGAATATTATAATGATAAGATTTATCCTATTTATACAGCAGTAATAAATAAAGATGATTATGCTGGTTACTTTATACTAAAATACGATGATGATGGGGTTTGGCTAGAGCATTTTTTTGTTAAAGAGGTTTATCGGAAGCAGGATATTGGCTCAAAACTGTTCCAAAAAGCAGAGAAGGTAGTAGAGCAATTAGGTTATGTGTATCTATATAATTGGGTTCATCCCAACAATTACCGCATGATAAATTTTTTGAAAAAGCAGGGATATGATGTGTTAAACATGATAGAGATCAGAAAAAAAATTAAAAAAGAGAAGTTCAAAAGCAGTATTAATGTTGGAAAAAGTAAATTTAGATATAATTAGTAGAGATATAGAAAGTAGTCATTGTAGTTAATGGTAAATATGTATGCTATCTAAGGTAATACAAAATGTTATAAGCAAGAGGAGGAATTATTTATGAAATTACCTGCAGAAAAATGGTTTGAGGCTGTTAAAAAAAGAAGTTCAGTGAGAAACTTTCTATCTGCAAAATTAAAGGAGGAAGATGCAGGAAAATTAATTACATTTTTAGAATTATTTAATCAATATTACAACGGTGTAAGGATCAGATATGTTAGTACCGGTTTTCAAGAGGTTGCTAAAGGTTTTATCGGTTCTTACGGCAAGATAGATGGGGCCCAATCCTATCTGGTTTGCCTGGCAGAAAAAAATACACCACATAAAAATGAAAAGATTGGTTATGTGGGTGAAGCAGCAGTTTTGGAAGCGGTTTCTAAAGGGATATCATCCTGCTGGATTACAGGTACTTACAAAAAAGAGGATGTTGCAAAGCAAATAAAGATTGCTGAGAATGAATACATAAAATCTATTATTGCCCTTGGTTACGCCAAGAAGAAAACAAAGCTATCAGAAAAAGTTATCAAGGCTATCGTATCAAGCAAGAGAAGAAAATCGTTAGAGGAACTTTGCGAAAATGGGGTGGATAGTAGTTGGCCAGATTGGGTGAAAACCGCTTTAGAAACAGCTAGATTAGCACCTTCTGCTATCAATAGACAGCCCTGGAGATTTAGAGTTTCTGAAAATGAAATTACTATATATATAGAAAACAAATCAGGAAAAAAAGATTTGAAAAAGCTGGATTGTGGAATAGCAATGCTGCATTTAGAAGTAGGAGCCCTTTATTCAGGTGTTAAAGGACATTGGGAATATTTATTGGATCCAGAAATCGCAAAATTTGTAAAGGGATAAAAAATAAACAATGTAGAGGATATTAAATTTCATAAAAAATAAGCTTGTTAAAAAGCGTTTTTACAAAAGATCAAAAGCAGACTATTTTTAAATTGATATCGATAGTATAATTAAATATTCACTTTCTTTTAAAACTCTTTGATCAAAGTGTTATCAACAATTATCTAAGCCCTTATTGCTTATCTATCTGCAGTGAGGGTTTTTATCTTAATTATGTAGGCTACATTGTTTAATAATTTATTTCTATTTAAATAAAAATAAGGGGTCTAATTTTATGAATAATATTAAGATTATTGCCACTGAGTCTCTGGGAGTTAGAGGTCTATGTTGCTCAGTAGGAACTACAGATAAAAAAATAGTTATAGATCCAGGCATATCACTTGGTTATATCAGGAATGGTAGATTGCCTCATCCTGTTCAAATAGCCGTGGATGAAATCATAAGAAATCAAATTATTGAAGAATTGAATGATGCTACTGACATTGTTTTTAGTCACTATCATGGAGATCATATTCCACTTGCAGATGCTAATCCATATCAGTTGGCTTTAAAAGAAGCTGAAGCGCCTTTAAAAGAACTTAAAGTGTGGGCAAAGGGTTTGAAAAATGAGTCTCATAAAATGCAAGAAAGAGGTTGGAACTTAAAAATGAGTTCTGTTCACTTTACAGTTTCTGAGGGTAAAAATAATGGATTACTTCAATTTAGCAAACCAGTTCCACATGGAAAAAGAAATACACACTTAGGTAATGTAATGATGACAAAAATCAAATTTAAGGATATGATTTTTTTGCATGCCTCAGATATTCAATTTCTCTGTTCTGATACTATAGATTATATTATTAAGTTAAAAGCTGACGTCGTCTTAGCCAGCGGTCCACCAATTTATTTAAACCATTTGGAAAAAGAAGACTTAAAAAGAGCTTCTCAAAATATACTAAAATTAAGTGAAAAAGTTGAGACTTTAATTGTTGATCATCATCTTTTAAGGTGTGAAGAGGGTTTGAGTTATTTAAAAAAAATGAATAGGCAAAGTAAGAATAAAATTATTTGTGCGGCAGATTATATGGAAGTAAAGCCACAACTTTTAGAGGCAAGGCGGGAAGAAATATATAATAAATTGCCAGTACTAGAAGACTGGCATGAGAAGTATAAAAAAGGAGAAGTAAGTACTGAACCTTACTTACAAAAGGCCAGAGAACTCATAAAAGATTTTATATATTAAGCTTTGCGAGGTGATCATAAGTACAAATATTAAAAGTAATATTTTAATATAATATAAAGTTGTGTGATAATATTGAAATGTATGGAAAAGTATAATAAAATAAAAATAAATTGAAGGAGGGTTATTTCTTAAGGTTAATAAAGAAATTGTGATCATTTCTGTTGTCAGCTGAATCATTGCAGCAAATGGGGCTCTCAAAGTGGAGGGATGGTCCTTATCCCTTTTAATAGTTGTTTTAATAGGTTTATTAGTCGGTTTAATTGGTAGTAAGATATTTAATAGAGAGTCATGATTTAATTCATCGTATTAAATTAGATGCATATTAATATAGAAATCAACTATCATATTAGATTATATAACTTTTTAAAAATTATATCTAAACATTAAAGATTATTGCTTTGATTTTCTGAAATCAGATAATTACTTTTTAAGAATATTTTATAGAGATTTGTTAAATGATCTCTAATTATATTATATGAGGAGTGGTTTTTATGGAAGATATGATTGCCGGAGTAAAATTAGAATTTGTTAAAGGGGATATTACTTCACAGCCTGATATCGATGCAATTGTTAATGCAGCCAATGCCCAACTTAGGACAGGTGGAGGCGTAGCCGGTGCAATCCATAGAGCAGCCGGGCCTGAACTTGTTAAAGAATGTAAGCCTTTAGCACCTATCAGACCGGGAGAAGCAGTGTTGACAAGGGCTTATAAATTACCAAATAGTCATGTGATTCACTGTCTGGGACCTGTTTATGGGCGAGATAAGCCTGAGGATAAATTACTAGCAAACTGTTATAAAAATGCCCTTAAAATTGCTGAAGAAAACGAGATAGAATCTATCGCTTTTCCGGCTCTCTCAACCGGTGCTTTTGGTTATCCTATAAAAGAGGCTACCGATGTAGTATTAAAAACTGTTTTGGATATACTTCCCGGTATAGAGAATTTAAAATTAATCCGCTTTGTTCTTTACAGCCAAAAAAAACTTAATGTTTATAGGGAGCATTTCTTTAAATTAAAAAATAATAAAATAGAAGGTTAAAAATTTAAAATAGTATTTTAGGTTAAAAAAGAGTCATCCTTGCTGTCTGTTTATTATAATTTTGCTGATTAGTAAAAAGAAAGGCAGCAGGGTGAATTTATTTTTCAGCAGTTATTAACATCTTTTTAAATAGAATAATATATATAGAATATTTTTTTAAAAATAGGTATAAGTTTTTATATATTGGGAGGTATAAACAATGAAAATAATCGGTTTAATTGGAGGCATGAGTTGGGAGTCTTCTCTACAATATTATAGAATAATCAATCAGCTTGTTAAAGCAAAATTGGGGGAACCCCATTCCAGTAAATGTATAATGTATTCTGTAGATTTTGCCGAATATGAAAAGTTGCAGCACGCAAATGAATGGGGATTGTTAACCGAAAAGATGATCGATATTGCCCAAAAATTAGAAAAAGCGGGTGCTGATCTTGTCTTAATATGTACAAATACCATGCATAAAATGGCACCGGAAGTAGAAAAGAATATAAAGGTCCCACTATTGCATATTGCTGATGCAGCTGGGGAAGAAATCAAAAAGAAAAAAATTAAAAAGGTGGGTCTCTTAGGTACCAAGTTCACTATGGAACAAGAATTTTATAAGGGGAGACTGCGTAAAAAACACGGAATAAAGGTTTTAATACCAGATGATAAAGAGAGGCAAATTGTACATGATGTTATATATAAAGAATTAATCTCTGGTATAATAAAAAATTCATCAAAGGAAAAGTTCAAAAAAATAATTGAAAAACTTGCCCAGAGGGGAGCTGAAGGTGTTATTTTGGGATGTACAGAAATACCCCTTTTAATAAAAGAAAAAGACAGCTCTATTCAGATATTTGATACCACAACTATTCATGCAAAAATGGCGGTAAAAGAGGCTTTAAAATAAGTTCAATTTATGCTATTTTTTATATATCAGTATTATTTTTCAGAAGTTATTAAAAATTTATCATAGTATAGATTAAAGAGGTGTTGTTTATAGGCCGAAATGAAAAAAGAGGGATCATAGATCTGAAGAAATTGATAATTGAGATTTAGACATCGATTTTTCTGACTTTATTAGGAAAGAGAAAGGTTTCAACCTTCTCAATTGAAGTGTTGATCAAATCTTCATTATCTATTTCAGCTTTTTTCAAGACAGGTGAAAGGTGTTGTACTTTTCCAACCTGAGTATGAAAGTGAGCATCACTATTTAAACTCAACCGTACACCATACTGTTTGGCCAGTTTACATAATCTGGTTGTCAAATTTACACTTCCTCTGCTTTGCTTTTTAAAGGGATGAAAGGAACTGGCATTCAGTTCTAGGATGACATCATATAGGCTGGCTGCTTTAACAACTTTTTCTATGTCTAATGGATAATAGATATTGGCCGGATGGGTGATCATATGAACCAGTGGATCTTTAATAGCTTCTATGGTTGCATTTGTGTAGTCTTCTTTGTTCATCAAATTATGTCCTGTATTAAAATGCAGTCCAGCGGCAACAAAGTCAAGGCTTTTTAATCGTTCTTTACTAAGATCGAGCTTTCCTCTATCAAGAATATTTGCTTCGATACCTTTTAGTATTCTAACCCCGTATATTTCAGCCGGCAGGATACTCATATTGCTAAAAAAGTATTTATGAGGACCGCCAGGCATATTAGGACCGTGTTCTGTGATGGCGATCATTTTCAAACCTTTATCAGAGGCAGTTCTTGCGAGTTCATCGATGGTTGAATAACCATGACCGCTGTTAACTGTATGAGTGTGTAAATCGGCTTTTATATTATACAATTGTTTACCTCTTTTCATTTTTTGACTTAATTGTATAATATAATATTATTATTACAGGCAAGTTAAAATAATTTTAAGAAAATGTTAATTTTCTCAAAAATAGGAGGGCTCACCATGGGAGACCAAGAAATACTATTGAGTAAAGAAAAAGAAACCCTATTAGGACCACTATACTGTAGGGCAAGAGAAACAAAAAAAGAGGATCCCATCTTAGAAGATAAAAAAGCACTAGAGATTTTTGAAAAAATGAAATATGACTTTTCTAAGATTAAAATGCCCGAAAAATCATGTATAACCCTGGTTATTAGAGCTGATAAAATTGATCAATATGTAAGGGAATTTATAGCTGACAAAAAACAGGTTACTATTATCAATTTGGGAGTTGGTCTTGATAATAGATATGGCAGGATAAACCCCTGTAATACAGCTTGGTATGAACTTGATTTTTTAGAAGTAATTGAATTAAGGAAGAAATTCTATCAAAAACCTGATAACGTAGATTATATCGCTTCCTCTGTAACTGATTTGAAATGGATAAATCAAGTTAATTCAACCGGTGAGATATTAATTGTGGCGGAAGGATTGTTTATGTATCTGAAAGAAAAAAACCTTAAAGAACTATTGTTGAAACTACATAAAAGGTTTCCTGGCGCTAATCTCGTTTTTGATGCATATAGCACCTACACTGTCAAGAATATTAGCAAACATGCTTTCTTAAAAAAAACTAAAGCAGAGATATTTTGGGGCATTGATGATCCAAAACAGTTAGAAAAGTGGGGGGAAGGTATACAGTTTAAAGAAGAATGGTTTTTTACAGAGTATGAAGATATTAAAAAATTATCTTTTTTTTATAGATTGGCATTTAAAGCAGCAGGCCTGTCTAAAATAGCCAGAAAGGCCCACCGTATTCTATATTATAAAATATAGCAAATTGTATTATGGTTAAAAACAATTCAGCTTAATCATCTATAAAAGAGGGAGGCAATGTTTTCTGTTTTGTAATTACATTAATGTGCCTGCAAAGACCTGCCAAGCGAGTGCTGTTTTTGCAAATAAACTCAACACGATATACATTTTTTCACCATAGAGATAATCTTGCCAGCGTCCCACCTTTTTATATTGCAGGAGTTGATTTATAGCAAATATATTAAAGAAGATAAAGAGGGAGACAAATATTCCGATAACGAAGTTGGGTATGCCAACGGGTGATTTTGAACTGGCCGTCAATAGTCTGATAAAAATAGTTATCCAGGGAGCTGCACCAGCTATACAGCCAAAGATAAAAGGTGACCAGACTACTTTTTCTGTATGTTGATTTAAGGATTCCATAAGCCATCCGAAAAAAATCATCGAGGCATTGACGATAAATATTGATACTAATACACCGGCATCTGTGATACCTACTAACATAGCGATTATGATAATCATCAGAGAACTGCTCAAAGAATATTCAATCCAGCGTGCTCGATTAATATGGTTTTTAATATTTTTTTGATACCATTTATAGGCAAAAGTAGCTACAGAGAAATGGGCAATTGATGATAGAAACATAAAAAGGGCGACTAATATCCCCACTCGCACATCAAAGAAAGTTTCTGTACCGAATCTATCTGTGCCGGGCGGGCCCATCATATATGAACTAGTAATAGAAATGGCAAAATCACTGCTGAGCCAGACCATAAATATAGCTTGTATTAAGTGGATAAAGCCCACAATCAAATTAAAAGACCTTAATTTTTTAAACTTATTATTTTGAGTCATACTTATAAACCCCCCTTAATTATTATTTCTATTTATATAATTAAAGATTTAATCGATAACTCCTTTTTATCAACAAAAGAAGTTGCATTTCGAGAAGGTACTTAAGTGAAGGTTTATATAGAAGATCTATTTAATTTATGTAAAGGAGAATGTAGATGTTTAAGTCAAAAAACAATAAGCTAATCAGTATCACCTGGTTGATAATGATCTTTAGTTCCATATTGCCTGTCATCCTGTTCAGAGAGCTATTTAATTTAAAAACAGATTGGATAGAACCAACTCAATTGATAATATTAATTATTTTACTGCTTGTTTCATTTTTTGCAGACAGTCTTAAAGAAATACGCTTATTCTTATTTTTAATTTTTATTTTAAAGCTAACACAAGAACTGACTTTCTATATAAAGAACTCAGAACTCTGGAGTTTATGGTTTGAATTAGAATCTCCCAATTTTATTATGTGGCTTTTAAGTGGTCAACTTCTTAGGTTAACAGCCGCAGTTATAATATTTTTAATCCTGCTTTATTTTAAAAAGAAACCAGGTAATTTCTTTATTAAGAAAGGTGATATCGATGCAGAAGTTAAGCCAATTAAATGGATATTAAAAAAACCGACAACTTGGAAGAAATTTGGTACTGTTTTTATGTTTTATATAAGTTTAGGTACAGTAATATTTTTACTGATAGCAGGAGGTATACCTTCTTTTATTCAATTAACAGGTTTATTAAAATTATTACCGTTTATTGTATTTTTTGCAGTGATCAATGCATTTTATGAAGAACTGGCCTATCGGGCATCTTTTCTAAGTGTACTGGAAGAGCAAATAGGAGGTCCGCAGTCCGTATACATGACTTCAGTTCTTTTTGGAATAGGGCATTTTTATGGAGTGCCTTATGGAATGATTGGTGTTTTGATGGCAACATTTTTAGGGTATCTTTTAGGCAAAAGTATGTTAGAAACACGGGGCTTTTTCTGGGCATTTTTAATACATATGGTTCAAGATATTATCATATTTTCATTTTTAGCATTAAATATGTTCAAGGTAGGTGGGTAAAAAATTGCATATAAATTTTTAAATTAATATTAGAAGACATTTTTTTAAAAAGTTTTCATATGAAGATTAAAAAGGGAGGGTAGGTGTTTGAATTGAAGATAGGCATCATAGTGTATTCACAGACTGGCAATACTTTTTCTGCGGTAGAACAACTGCAGAAAAAGCTTAGTAAAAATGGTCATAACGCTTATATTGAGAGGCTAAAACCACTTAATCCAGATAAAATAAAACCCGGTACTGAAAATATTAAGTATAAAGAAGTGCCTGATTTAACAAAATATGAGGGGTATATATTTGCTGGACCTGTACATGCTTTTTCCATATCAGCAGGTTTACAAAGTTATCTAAATGAGATTCATAGCCTTGATAATAAGAAGACAGCCTGTTTAATAACTAAGGGTTTACCGTTTAATTGGACGGGAGGTAATAGGGCTTTAAATCAGCTAAAAAGATTAGTTAAATCTAAAGAAGGTGAATATATTGCAGGAGGTATAATTAATTGGATGAACTATAAAAGAAAAAAGGATATTGAAAAAGTAACAGCGAAAATCAGCAGTTCATTTTAGAAGATAAATATTTGTGGTAATATTTACATATTCAATCCAAATAAAGGATGAAAATTATGCATAAAAATTTAGTCATTATTGAAGGGTTGCCCGGTTCTGGTAAGAGTACTACAGCAAAATTAGCTAAAGAATTACTTGATAAAAATAATGTGGATAGTAAATTAATTCTGGAAGGAAATCTCAATCATCCAGCAGATTATGATAAAGTGGCTTACTTTAATAAAAAAGAATTTGATCAACTCTTGAGAAATAATAGTAGTTATAGAGATCTCATTATTGATATTTCTGTTAAAAAATCTGATGGTTATTTTATTTCATATTATATACAGAAAAAAAGGCGCAAAGAAGAAATATCGGATGATTTATATAAAAGAATAATAGACAATGACATCTATGAACTGCCTTTAAAAGTTAATAAAAATGTTATATTAAAAAACTGGCAGAGATTTGTAAAAAAAGCTAAAAGAGAAGATGATATTTACATATTTGAATGTTGTTTTATACAAAACCCCTTAACTATCGGCCTAGTCAAATACAATGCGTCAAAAGAAAGGATATTTAACTATATATTGGATATTGAAAAAATAATCAATAAACTGAATCCAATCTTGATATATTTAAAACAAAATTATATAGAGAAAACTTTTTATAAAATATCAAAAGAGAGGCACAGTAAATGGTTAAATAGTTTTTTAAATTATTATACCAAACAAGGTTATGGACTTTCTAAAAAGTTGTCTGGATTTAGTGGGACAATTGAAGTCTTAAAAAAAAGGTTGGAATTAGAATTAGAAATATATAATAAATTGAATATTAATAAATATTTAATTGATAATTCTCATTACAATATCGAAATCTTAAAGAGTGCTTTATTAAATATTTTTCAAAGAGAAACTTTGCTTTAAATAACAAAAAAGGGTTTCACTACAGTTTAAAGAAGCTAATTAATATAAAAAAGTAAAAAAGATTTTTGATAGTTTTTTAAAAAAAGCTCAAGCAATTCCAATATTTTAGATGAATATAAACTGAAAAAGAGGTGATGTAAAAATGATCTTGGGTATTGATATTGGTGGTTCTACCACAGATATAGTAGCTTTTGATCAAGGGGAGATAATTGACTTATTTACAGTTGAAGCGAGTGATCCCACCACATCTGCTTATGGCGCGTTAGGCAAGATGTTAACAAAAAATCAGTTGGGAATATCAGATATAGAAAAGATAGCTATCACGGGAGTTGGTTCTTCTTATATTGATTCAACAATTTTTGGTTTAGATACTATTAATGTCAAAGAAATTGATGCTATAGGTTTGGGAGGCTCTTATCTTTCAAATATGGATAAAACTTTGGTAGTTAGTCTGGGAACCGGAACTGCCATGGTCAGTGTCGATGGTAAAAAAATTAGACATATAGGTGGAACTGGCATTGGTGGTGGAACTTTACTTGGCCTGGGCAAAGGCATCATAAATGTTATGGATTTTGATGAGATAATAGACCTTGCCAAAAAAGGGGATCTAAAAAAAGTCGACTTAACAATAGGTGATATTTCTAATGAAGCAGTGGGTAATTTAACGCGCTCAACTACAGCGTCTAACCTGGGTAATATATATAAAGTAGCTGAGAAAAAGGATTATGCTAAGGGAATCTTGAATCTTATTTATCAAACTATAGGCATGTTAGCTGTATTTGGTGCTGAAATGACCAATAATAAAGATATAGTATTTACAGGTAAATTAGCACAGATAGATATTGGTATTGAGATTTTAAACAGCCTGAGAAATATTAAAGCTGATGATTTAATTTTTCATTTTCCTGAACACGCTACATTTTCTACAGCAATAGGTGCGGCAATAGCTGTCTTGAACAACAGCAGAAAAGAATAATGTATCAAGAACACGAGGTGGTTTGATGAAAATATTTTATGGAATTTTAGCCCTATTATTAATAGTTTTAATCCTAATTTTTTTGGTTTCTCAATTTGGTAATATAACTTTTCAAAAAAAAGCAGAAGAAGAAATTTCAAGAATATTGTCTGAAAAAAGTGAGAAAGACCCCAAAATAATCAGTGAAGATGATTTGAATGATCTACCTGAACCGGTAGCAAGGTGGATGAGGTTTAGTCAGGTAGTGGGGAAAGAGAACATTAAGACTCTCAGGTTAAAACAATCAGGATTAATGAGGATAAAACCCGGTCAGACGGGCATGAAAACTACTGCTGTCCAGTATTTTAACACAGAAAATCCTTCTTTTGTCTGGCTGGCAAGAGTTAATATGGCTCCCTTTATCTTTTTTGCTGGTAAGGACAAATACGAAAACGGCAGAGGCCAGATGTTGATTAAAGCATTATCTATATTAACTGTGGTGGATGCTGAGGGAAAAGAGATAGATCAGGGGACATTGACCAGGTACTTAGGCGAGATAATCTGGTTTCCCACCACAGCTTTGAGTGATTATATTAGCTGGGAAGAAATAGATGATTATTCAGCTCAGGCCAAGATGAGTTATAGAGGAGTGTCTGCTTCAGCAGTATTTAACTTTGATCAAAAAGGTAGGGTAAAGAGTTTTACCTGTGACCGATACTATAGTGGAGAAGAGGGATATAGCTTAAAAGAATATTACGCTCCGGTTTGGGATTATCAGGAATTTGCCGGCATAAAAATACCCACCCAGGCAAAAGCTATATGGAAACTTAAATCAGGTGATTATGAATATTACGAGATGAAAATAACTGAGATAGATTATAACATTGAGGACCTTTATTGATATAATTTCAATTAAAGTGATAGAAACTACGGTTTCCTCGCAAACCTCATGGGCTTACCCCGAGGAGGTTCAATAACAATGGTCTTAAGCATTTTATTTAATTAATTGATCAATTTGATATCAATATGATTTTAGTTTAGGAGGAGTTAAATTTTATGGAAGTATCTATTTTAGTTGATAATAACACGATTATTGATAAGTATTTTAAAGGTGAACCAGGTTTTTCTGTTTATATCAAAGAAGCCGATAAAAATATTTTATTCGATCTGGGTTACTCGGATATATTTATTGAAAATGCCCAACAGTTAAATCTTAACTTAAATGATATCGATTATTTAGTTTTTTCCCACGGGCACATAGACCACACCGGTGGTCTAGATCCACTGATTAAATACTACTTTGAAACAAAAGAACATAAGAGAGGGAAGATACCTCAAATAATAGCTCACCCGGACTGTTTTGCCAATAAATATTATGGCAATAATTCTTCAATAGGAATGAATGTGGATAAAGAAGTAGTTTATAATCTATTTGAAGTAAAAAAGAGTAAAGCCCCACTATGGCTAACTGAAAAATTGGTCTATCTGGGAGAAATTCCTCGTGAAAATGATTTTGAAGCTGATCAACCAATTGGATATCAAAATGAAATCAAAGCAGGCTATGAAGATTATATGTTAGACGATACTGCTTTGGCATATAAGGCTAAAGAAGGCCTAATAATTATCACTGGATGTTCTCATGCCGGTATTTGTAATATAGTAAGTCGGGCCAAAAAGGTTACAGATGTTAAAAATGTTATTGATATCATAGGTGGTTTCCATTTGATGGAGCCGGGAAAAGAAAAATTAGAAAAGACCAAAAAATATTTAAACGATCTTAACCTTAATCAACTACATGCTTGTCACTGTACCGATTTAAAAAGCAAAATTAAATTGGCTCAAATAGCCGACTTGCAGGAAGTAGGAGTGGGAATGCAGTTTAAGTATGAATAATTTAAAAAATTCCAATAAAAGATAATTTAGATGGAGTTTATGAATAAAGGTTGGTGCACTATGAACTTTTTAAATTATGTATATAATAATGATATTACCCTTTTAGATGGAGCAATGGGTACAGAGTTAGAAAAAATGAATGTGATGGGCAATTTCGCCAATAATATAGATAATAAAGAAATAGTAAAAAAGATACATCAAGGCTATATTGAAGCAGGCAGTAAGGCGATTATCACGAACACTTTTTCATTGAATAGGATTTATCTAGCAGATAAAGATCTAAATTTAGCATTGATTAATAGTCAAGGAGTGAAAATAGCCAAGGAGGTAGAAGGCAATGACATATTTGTTCTGGGAGATATCAGTTCTACAGGTAAGTTATTACAACCTTATGGTCGTTATAAAGAAGAGGAATTTATCAAGGTTTTTTCTGAAAAAGCTGAGATCCTTGCCAGAGCAGGCGTAGATGCTTTTATAATTGAAACAATGGTTGATCTTAGAGAAGCCGTTTGTGCATTGAAGGGATGTAAGAGGAGTTCTGACTTACCGGTGATAGTATCTATTTCTTTTGATAGGTTAAAGGGTGGAGGAAGAACTGTGATGGGTGATACTGTTAAAGAATCCGTAATAAAATTACAAGAAGAAGAGGCAGATATAATAGGAAGTAATTGTGGTTCTTTAGGACCTCATCAAATGGCCGAGGTTATAAAAATTATGGAAGAACATACTGATCTACCAATTTTAGCTAAACCAAATGCGGGTTTACCTATCTTACAGGGGAAAGAAACCTTATATATAATGGAACCTGCTGATTTTACAGAAGGTATCCTGGCCTGTATAGAAGCAGGTGCTTCTCTGGTAGGCGGTTGTTGTGGTACAACCCCTGAGCACATCAGAGATTTACACAATACTATCAATAAATAGCTCGAAATATATTAAAAACGCAAATAAATGCTTGACTTTTATTTTATAATTATGTATTATAATAGATAATTATAAGTGAATAAAGATTATTGACAGTGAACAGGATAAGTAGTTAAAATGATATTCAAAGAGAGTTGGGGTTGGTGAGAGCCCGATAATATTTATTTTAATGAAACCCACCTGGGAGTTGTAAGCTGAAAATAGTAAGCTTTGCCGGAAGTCAACCGTTATCGAGACAGGTTATATAAGTTTTTATACTTGTGTAGCTTAAATTAAGTGGACTTATAAGAAGTCAACAAGGATGGTACCGCGAGAGCAACCTCGTTCCTATTAAGGGAATGAGGTTTTTTGTATTTAGAACACTTTTATATTTTTAAGAAAGGGAGATGATAATATTGCGAAAAGATAAAATTAATAGGGTAGTTGTGAAAATAGGGACCAGCTGCCTTACTCATCAAAATCAAAAGCTGAACTATACGGCTATTGAACATTATTTACGTCAGCTTGTTGATCTGAAAAATTCAGGTAAGGAGGTTTTATTAGTTACTTCTGGGGCTGTGGGGGCAGGGATGGGTGAATTAAAAATAAACTTACCTTGTAAAATGGCTGAAAAACAAGGGATGGCAGCGATAGGTCAGGGATTGTTAATTTCTTTATATAATAAAATATTAAGACAATTTGGAGAATTAGGAGGGCAGGTTTTGCTCAGTTCCAGTGATATAAATGAGAAAAAGAAATATAATAATATCTTCAATACCCTTGAAGTACTAATCAAAAATGATATTATTCCGATCATAAATGAAAACGATACGGTAGCCACAGATGAAATTAAATTTGGTGACAATGACACACTTTCCGCTCAAGTGAGCAGTTTAATTAAGGCTGATCTATTGATATTATTAACAGATGTCGAAGGCCTTTATAATAGAGCACCCTCTTTAAAGGTCGAAGAAGATCTTAAGTTAATTAATAAGGTGGAGAAAATAACATCTGATATAGAAAAAAAGGCAGGTTGTTCAGAAAGCATTGTTGGTACGGGAGGTATGAAGACAAAACTTCAGGCAGCTAAAATTGTTAATGCAGCCGGAATAACGATGGTGATCGGTTCAGCTTATAAAAAAAATATTATATCTAAGATTATTAATATGCTGGAAGAAGAAAAAGAGTATAAGATAGGCACTACTTTTTTGCCGGATGATAATCATCAGCAAAGCGGAACATCAAATAAATAAAAGGGGGATTTTAAGTGAGTATTAAAGAAGAAGTAATCGTTCAGGCTAAATTAGCTAAAAAAGCATCTTTGGTGATGGCCAATATTTCTACAGAAAAAAAGAATAATGCACTTTATATGATTGCCGATGGACTAGAAAAAAGAAGGAAAGAAATAATTGAAATCAACCAGTTGGATTTAGAAATTGCAGAGAAAAAGGGGGCTTCCAGGGCTTTTTTAGACAGGTTATCTCTAAATAACAGGCGTATAGATAGTATGGCTGCTGGATTAAGAGAATTATCGGAGCTTTCTGATCCTATTGGTGATATATTAGAAATGGAAAAGCAGCCAAATGGATTACAGATTGGTAAAATGAGGGTTCCACTCGGAGTTATTGGAATCATATATGAGGCCCGACCGAATGTAACTGTAGATGCAGCGGCACTTTGTTTAAAGTCTGGCAACCCCGTTATTTTAAGGGGAGGTTCAAATGCAATAAATTCAAATAAGATTTTAGCTAAGATAATCAAAGAAAATATAGTGAAAGCTGGTTTGCCAGTTGGTGCTACTCAATTAATTCAAACTACTGATAGAAAGGCCGTAAAGGTATTGTTAGAGCTCAGTCAATATCTTGATTTATTGATTCCCAGAGGTGGATCTGAGTTGATCAATAGAGTTGTTAATGAAGCAAAGGTACCGGTTATTCAAACCGGTGTTGGTAACTGCCATATTTTTGTAGATGAAAGTGGGGATTTAAATAAGGCTAAAGATATTATTATCAACGCTAAAACGAGTCACCCAGCAGTTTGTAATGCAGCAGAAAGCCTGCTTATTCATCAGAATGTTGCAGAAAAGTTTATCCCCATAATTGTAGATGGATTGTCAGAATATGATGTTGAAGTCAGGGGAGATAAAAATGCAGTAAAATATGATGAGCGAATCGAGGAGGCTGAAGAAAGTGACTGGGGTAGAGAATATCTAGACTACATTATTTCTTTAAAGATAGTTCAAAATGTTCAAGAAGCAGTTGATCATATCAATAAATATGGAACCATGCATTCTGAAGCGATAGTCACAGAAAGTTATACAAACAGCCAGGAATTTTTAAATAACGTAGATGCAGCTGCAGTATATGTGAATGCTTCTACTCGCTTTACAGATGGAAGTCAGTTTGGGTTGGGGGCTGAAATAGGAATCAGCACACAAAAAATACACGCTAGAGGTCCTATGGGCCTAAATGAATTAACTACCATAAAATATGTTGTATATGGTCATGGACAAATCAGGGAGTAGGTGTGAAAATGAAATTATGTGTAATAGGTTTGGGAAAAATAGGTACAGCTCTTATTCAGGGAATTTTAAATTCTGGCCTTTACAGTCAAAATAAAATCATTGGTTCTGACATCAAGGTAAAAAACACAGATATTAATGAAGAATATTTTAATATTGAAACAACCAACAACAATGTAGAATCTGTTAAAAAAGCTGATGCTGTATTGCTGGCCATTAAACCCCAGGTCATGGATCATGTACTGGAAGAAATAAGGGAAGCCGTCAAAGGTAAATTGATCATTTCAATAGCAGCCGGAATCAGTAACTCACATCTTAAAGAAAAATTAGCTCTTGATGTGAGAACAATTCGAGTTATGCCCAACACTCCAGTTTTAGTTAAATCGGGTATATCAGCCGTAGCACCTGGTCAGAATGCGACTGATTCTGATGTAAAATTGGTTAAAAATATACTTGAAGGGGTTGGTGAAGTAGTTGAGGTTAAAGAAAATCTGATGGATGCAATTACAGGATTAAGCGGTAGTGGACCAGCCTTTATCTATATTATGATTGAGGCGCTTGCTGATGGTGGAGTATTAGCAGGTATTTCACGCGAGATGGCAGTCCAGCTAACTGCCCAAACCATGCTGGGCTCGGCTAAAATGGTGCTTGAAACCAAAAACCACCCTGGTTTATTAAAAGACATGGTAACTTCACCTGCTGGTACTTCTATAAGGGGAATAGAGGTATTAGAAAAACATGGGATCAGGGGTATTTTAATTGATGCTGTAAAAGAAGCGGCTTTAAGATCTAAGGAATTAAATTCAATAGATAATTAATCCATATCTTATTTTAAATAATATGATTAAGATAAAAAAGAAGTATTTAACAGCTAAACAGCTAAGTGATCTAAAACAAAAATAAATTCGCACTTAGAGGTAATTTAAAGCAGATAATCTCAACCTTTAAGTGCTAGATCATAAAATAGTGAAATTTATTTCTATAAATTGGAATTTTTATAAAAGAGAAATTTAAGCCTGCTTTTAGCTGTTTGTATAAGCAACATAACAGGCAGTAATCTTGAAGGAAATTACAAACCTTTTAATCCTTGCTTCTTCTACTCATTCTGTCATTATAAATTTCTTGAGAAATTTTATATAACATATCAGTTAGAAATGTGCTTAATTATAAATTATTTAAAGGATTAAATGAATACTTAGAGAATTTAAAATAGTGAAAGATATAATCGCGATTATTCAATTTATCTTAGATTATGCAAATAAAGCGCAATTTTTTTAAACGAAACTAAATAGCAGATAAATATTTATTTGACATTAAATTTATTATTTAAAGCACAGGTGAATATATGATGAATAAAACAAAAGGAATTATACTAACAATATTTGCAGCTATGAGTTTTGGCTTCCAGGCTTTTTTTGCTAAGGTGGCTTATGCTAATGGATTTAACCCATTTAGTTTTACCCTATACAGATCATTATTTGCAGCAGTGGCCTTATTTATATTGATAAAGGTATATAATATTGATATTAAAGCAACTAAAGCTCAATATATAACACTTTTGAAATTGAGTTTTTTTGGTTATTCTATTATGTTGATAACTCTCTATATATCCTTTTTGTATATGTCAACCGGTCTGGCTATGACCTTGCATTTTATTTACCCTGTAGTAGTAATGGTAGCTTCAGTGTTTATATATAAAGAAAAAATTATTGCCAAGAAGGTTTTGGCTCTTATTTTATCAATTATAGGGATATATTTTTTAATAGGTTTTGGTTCATTTTCTAATATCAGCATGATAGGTTTTTGGCTGGCTTTAATTTCCGGTATTCTCTACGCGTATTATATACTGACGGTAGCTAATAGTAATATAAAACAAATGAATAGTTTTGTAATTACCTTTTATCTTTCCTTATTTAATACCTATATCGTATTTTTCTTGACTTTGATTTCTGGAAATTTAAGTTTTGAATATAATTATATAGGATTATTAAGCACTGTTATGGTAGCATTAGTTTGTAACATTTTCGGCATGGTCTCTATTCAAATAGGTCTAAAATATATTACTGCAACAGCTGCTTCTATACTCAGCACTTTTGAACCGATTACCAGCCTTATAGTTGGTATAGTAATTTTAAATGAGTTTTTAGCCTGGTATCATTTTGTGGGCAGTCTATTTATTTTGATATCCGTAGTTTTAGTTACATTATCTGAAAAGAAAATACAGAGAGTATCTGAAAAAACCAGGATTTAATTTAAAAAGCTGGAAGTTTTATTATAATTATAAGAAAGGATGTAGGGAGGAATAGATATTGATGGATTTTATTTTCAATACTATTGAGGTTTCAGATATTGATAAATCCTTTAACTTTTATAAAGATATATTAAATTTAAAGCTTTCCCGAAGATTTTCACCTATAGAGGGAGTTGAGATCATATTCTTAGAAGATGGCAAAGGTTATGAATTGGAGTTAATCACCTATAAAAACCATAAAAATTCTTGCAAAGAAAAGGAATCAAAAATTAAGATGGGTTTTGAAATTGAGAATTTAGATGTAACAATTGATTTTTTAAAAGATAAAAATATTGAGATAAAAGAAGGCCCCGTAATGATTAAAGGAGGAAGATTCATTAATATAGAAGATCCAGATGGAGTGATGATTGGCCTCTTTCAATTTAATTAAGGTATAAAAAAGAAAACTTTTTAAAAGGTTCCTATATATCTATGGGAGCCTTTTTATATTTGTCTCTTTCGTAAATACAGAGATAGTGGATAAAATCGGAGCCTTACCCGGGTATTTCGCTTTATCGGTATATTATCTAAAAGGGTTAAAACACCTAAAGCATTTTTTGTCTAAATAAGATAGATAAGCTATATTTGAGGTTTGTTACAACAGGATAAATTTACAATTTAAAACGAAATCTATATCACCATAAATGTACTGGAAATCTAACTGCAATTATTAGGAAGATACTAAAGGCAAAAATAAGTAATTAGAAGAGAAATTAGAATCTATTTTTGCAAACAACAGAACAAAAATATTAAAAAAGATCACAAAATTTTAAATTATACAAAAAAGAGCTATTGGAATATCTCGAATAACCTGCTTTACCATATTTATAGCCGCACAAAGACTAACTGAGCCTTAATACGAGATTTTGATTTTACAGTAGATAAGAGCAAGCCTCTTTTGAAAAAGTGTTAAGTATTAAATTCTTAAGTTTTCTTATACGAGGGCGGTATTCGAACTAATCAGTAACCCGCTTTTTATTTCTATTAGACGTCAAAGTACAATTTATATTCATCTGGGGTCGGCCGATTATAGATATATTGGCATTCCCTCTTCTTGCTTTCCAGCCAGGCTTCAATTACGTTTTTCGAAAAGACATCCCCTTTTAATAAAAATTCATGATCATTTTCTAAAGCCTCTATAGCTTCCTCTAAGTCCTTAGGTAAAAATTCGAGGTCTGCCTTTTTTTGAGGACTAAGATCGTATATATTTTCATCGATAGGTCCATAACCAAGTTCAATTGGATCTATTTTTTGTTCAATTCCATCCAGACCTGCCATCAAGAGTGAGGCATAGGTAAGATACGAATTACCGGAAGCATCGCCCGGCCTAAATTCAAATCGCCTGTCTTCAGGTTTTGTTGCATAACCGGGTATTCTGATTACTGCAGAACGATTTGCTTTTGAGAAACAAATAGCAACCGGGGCCTCATATCCGTTAACCAGCCTTTTATAAGAATTTGTTGAAGGTGCTGCTAATCCCATCAGGGCAGGGGTGTGTTTTAATATACCACCCATAAAATAGAAGGCTTTTTGGGAAAGGTTGGCATAATTATCATTTTGACTGCTGAATATCGAATTACCATCTTTAAAGAGCTGCATGTGAACATGGAAGCCGTTACCGGCTTCTCCATAAAGTGGCTTGGGCATAAAGGTAGCAGTTTTGCCGTGCTTTACAGCCATGTTTTTTATAAAGTACTTGATCTTAATTGTGTCATCAGCCATCTTGGCTGCTTCAACCCTTTCTGTTTCAATTTCATGCTGACCGGGCCCACCTACTTCATGGTGATGATATTTTACTTTAATATCTATATCTTCCAGAGCTAGAGTAATGGCTGAGCGTAGATCCCTGAACCTATCATGGGGAGCATCTGCATGGTAGCCTTCTTTAGGATTAATTTTAAAGCCATCATAGTTATCACGGTCCCATTCTGCCTGCCGGGAATATACATTAAAGCCACTATTGTGGTTTTGATTCCAGAAATAAATTTCATCGAAGATATAATATTCAAATTCAGGTCCTAAAACAAATTGATCGGCATGGTCATTATACCGCATATACTCTAAGGAGTTGAGCAGTATGTTACGTGATTCACCCTTAAAGGGAATATCTCCACTATCATTTACTTCATAAATATTACCCAGAAAAGCCAATGTCTTTTCTTCCCAAAACGGATCGGGGAAGGCCGTCCTAAAATCAGGTTTAAAAACCATATCACTTGTTTCAACATTGGCATAGCCATAATTAGAACCATCAAAGCCGAAACCCTCTGTAAAAATTTCCGGCCTTAAATTGTTTGCTGTAACAGAGAGATGCTTCCAGTTACCATTGAGCTGTGGAATTTTAAAATCAAGAGTTTTTACATTGTTTTTTTTAACGTATTTTTTTAATTGATTATAGCTGTCAAACATTCGATTACCTCCTTTGATTTTCAAACCGTTTATAAAATCATTATCTTATCATTATAATATAATGCATAAAATATGCCGTTTCAGATTTAGAATCAAGGGTTTAAATAAAGGAGAATCAAGCCGCTATGTCTAATATATAATATAATCAATGGGATTAACAAATGAACACTATAAGTCAAATCCCATTAGTAAAGGGAAAAGGTGTTAGAAAATGAACAGGAAGGTTACAATATTGGCCATAGATGAACAGGTTTCTAGGTTTTTTAAGAGTGAACTTAAAAAAATCTTTTCTGATCTGCTGAGCATAGACTACAGATATCCAGACATGGAAGTAGTTAATCAAGTATATAATACTGATTTAATATTGTATACTGACCCAGAGATCTTAAATATAATGGTTGATAAGATCAAATGTGATGCTCCCACTTTGATGATGAAGAGGACTATTACAAAAGAGACCTTAAACAGGATCAGAGAAATACCTCCTGGTAAAAAGGTGTTGGTCAGCAATATAAATCAATACATGGCCAATGAAACGATGGCCTTATTTTACCAACTGGGTATAACAGATGTCCAGTTTTACCCTTATTATGAGGGGAAAAGTAGTTACCCTGAGGAAATAGAATATATTATAGTACCGGAAGATGAAGCCTATGATTTTTTACCAGATATCGAGGCAGAGATTATTTTGATTGGTAATCGGGTATTTGATATTTCAAATATTTTAGATATTCTTTCAATATTAAGGATAGACAGTGTTAATTCTGAGAGGATTATAAAGAAATACCTAATTAAGGTACCTACAATCTGGTATGCCTTTGACTATGGCTGGGAAAATAGGAGAATATTATTAAACCAGTGGGAACTTCTATTAGATGAGTTAATGAGCGGGGTTATAGTAACAGATCAGGAAAAACAGATTGAGCTGATTAATAATAAGGCCAAGAACATATTAAATATAAAAAAACAGGAAATAGTTGGTCGAGGAATCGATATATTGATTAAAAGATTTAAAAATTTAAACTTTATTTTAGACCAAAAAGAAATTAAAGATAAACTGGTTAAATTCGAAGGTAAAGAATTGGTTTTTACAGTCAAGATGGTTGAATTTGATGGACAATTCTATGGTAAAATAATTATAATATCACCGTATCGAGATATGATCGAAACTCAGCAAAAAGTTCATAAGCAATTAATTGGTAAGGGTCATTTCACGGATTATCAATTTTCAGATATAATAGGGAATAATATTTTGATAAAAAAGGCAAAAGAGATCAGCAGACGTGTTGCCCAGAGTGATTCAACCGTTCTTTTGCTGGGAGATAGCGGAACCGGCAAAGAACTTTTTGCAGGGGCTATTCATAATTGTTCTCAGCGGAGTAGAAAGCCTTTTGTTGCTGTAAACTGTGCCACCCTGCCGGAAAATTTACTGGAATCAGAATTATTTGGATATGAAGAAGGGGCATTTACCGGGGCAAGAAAGGGTGGGAAAATAGGTCTTTTTGAACAGGCTAATGCCGGTACAATATTACTTGACGAGATAGGTGATCTACCCCTTAATTTACAAGCCAGATTACTTAGAGCAATAGAAGAAAAAGAGATAATGAGGCTGGGTGGTGATTCAATAATCACCATAGATACGAGAATAATAGCTGCGACAAATCAAAACCTCATGCAGTTGATGAAAAAAAATAAATTTAGAAAAGACCTTTTTTATAGATTAAACGTGTTTCAAATAAAGATTCCTGCTTTAAAAGAGAGAGAAAATGACATATTATTATTAACAGAACACTATTTAAATAGCTGGGGTGAAGCCAGACAGATTACCTGTGATTTAAAAGAATATTTATTAAAATATGAATGGCCTGGCAATGTGAGGGAGTTAAAAAATACCCTTAAATTTATCACAACTGTCAGTCATGAAAAGTTATCTTTTAAAAACCTGCCCGCCTATTTAAAAACAAAGCAAAATTCTCCCGATAAAGAGGTCTTATTATTAAAGAGATTATTTTATTTAAATGAGACAAACGCAAGTACGGGTAGGAGGAGCTTACGAAAGGATTTTAAACAAAATTATTATGACATCTCGGAAATGGAAATCAGGAAATTGTTACATAACCTAAATGAAAAGGATATGGTTAATATTGCCCGGGGCAGAGCCGGTAGTTCAATCAGCGAAAAGGGAATAAATTATTTGAAAAAAAATAAATATATTTTTTAAAATTTAAAGATATTTTTTTAAAAAAGTTATATAATATTGTTACAGCAAGATAGTTAAGTGCTATGATAAATACAATAAGGGAGGCATAATATGAAGGCAAAACAGTTGGCTGGAGAAAGAGCTGTTCAATATGTTAAAGACGGTATGATTGTTGGTCTCGGAACTGGTTCTACGGCCTATTGGGCTATTCAAAAAATTGCACAAAAGGTTAAAGAGGGTCTAGATATTAGGGCGATCCCTACTTCCCGGGAGACAAAAAAATTAGCAGAAGAGTTAGATATTCCTCTCGTAAGCCTTGCCGAGGTTAAGCATATAGATCTGACCATTGATGGAGCAGATGAAGTAAATAGAGACCTTAATTTGATTAAAGGAGGCGGGGGTGCCCTTGTTAGAGAAAAAATAGTTGCCTTCGCCAGCAAAAAATTAATTATCGTTGTAGATCAATCTAAGATGGTTGATACCCTCGGTACTTTTCCTTTACCGGTCGAGATCGTTCATTTCGGAGCTAATCAAACTCTCTTTAACTTAGAAAAGCTGAAATGTCAGGCCAAGTTAAGGAGAGAGGATGAAGAGATATTTAATTCAGATAATGATAACTACATAGTTGACTGCCAATTTGGTCAAATCGAAGCCCCTGAACAGTTGAACACTATAATAAATAATATGCCGGGAGTAGTAGAATCCGGTTTATTTGTCAACATGACAGACATGGTGATCGTGGGAAACAATCAGGGTGAAGTGAGTATATTAAAGTAATTTAAAAAGCTGAGTAAACATTTATATTTTTCTGCTTAAAAATTATACTTTAAAGAAAAGAGGTATATTAATATGAAAAAAGTGGCAGATGTGTTTTCCATCGGAGCTCAGTTTATTGATTACTGTAAAAAAGAGGGTTGGATAATTGAAAAAGGCAGTGGTGAAAACAAAGAGTGGTATATAATTGAAGAAGGTGAAGAGGAACTTAAAAAATTTAACATTAAGATATAAGAAGGAGAAAATAGGGGTGATAGAAGTTGAATGAAATAATATTAAAAGAAAAATTTAAGAAAATTGATGATTACTGGGATCCCAAAATTGTCGGCGAGGTAAATGATATGTATGTAAAGATTGCAAAAATAAAAGGGGAATTTGAATTTCATACTCACCCTGAGTATGATGAGTTATTTTATGTTGTTAAGGGAGAGATAACAATGCATTATTCCGAAAGCGAGAGCAAACTTAAAGAGGGTGAGATGGTGATTGTACCACATGGAGTAAAACACAGACCTGCTGCCCAAGAAGAGGCTCACATAATGATGTTTGAGTCCAAAGAAACATTAAATACAGGTGATCAAGAAAATAAGCATACTAGAAAAAAACTGGACTGGATTTAAAAAAGTTGCTTTTAGATAACAGCTTTTAATGATTCATATACTAAAATGTTTTAAATATAAATCATAAAAATAATAGGAAGGTGCTAAAAATTAATAAATATCTAAAAATATTGATATTGGTCTTATTAACTATTTTACTTTTCTCGCTCCCAGTTAGCCAACAAGAAGTTACGATACTTAATGATTATGAATATGGTAATATAAAAAATGTATATCTAATAGAGGATAATAATCAACCTTACAAACTACTTCAAATAATTTCAGTAAAGGGATATCATGAACAAATAATAATGTTTCTAGCGCTAGATATGACTAAAGGAAAGATAGATGTCCTGGATATTATTCAAGAAAATGAGAGTTTGGATTATGGTGGTTATATTAGTGAAGAGTGGTTTTTAAGTCGTTTTAAAGGTAAAGACATTAATCTTAAATTAAAGTTGGTTAAAATGTCTGCTAAAGAGCCTCAAGAAGTAGTAGCCGTTACCGGGGCTACTATTAGTAGTAGAGCTGTGGTCGATGGAGTAAATGAGGCATTAGAAAATTATAAAGAGATCCGAGATAGTTTAAATAATTGATTTATATTAGAGAATGTATGTTTTTCTAATTATATGTTTTAATGTTTAAAAAGAAGTCAACTATAAAGAGGAAAACTTTAAGTTGAAAAAAATTATCTAAAAATACCTACAGGTCAAATATAGCAGGTAAATTAAGTTTTAAAAAATGCAAAACTGTCTTGATCGAGACCAATTATCTATATTAAATGCTGGTTGGGATTGCCCTTGAGCACGGTAATTTTTGTATAGATCAGGCAGTCAATGAAAAATGTAATCAAAAGCCATATTTACTGTTAAATAAAAGTTTAGGAGGGAGAAAGATGTCCATAGTTGATGAATTTAACTTAGAAAAAATTGAAGAAAGTTCAGTCTATGAAATATATGAGGGAGAATATTCATCAGATGAAGAGATTGAAAGAAAGCTGAAGCTAGCCGGTTACAAATTCATCGGGCAGGAAGAAAAAATTTATCTTACCCGGTACTTTGCTGACGATCTAGAATTACGTATTGCTATTTTAGATTCCGGCAACATCAGGATATGGGATTTTGCTTCTGAAGAATACTATGACCAGGAGTTAGAACTTTATAAGAATAATATTCAATAGTATAAAAATTATATTACCAGAAGATTATGGAGGCTAATATGTTTAAAAAAATGAGAAAAGATGAAAAACAGCTTGTTGATGATAAGGCCTTTAAAATTTTAAAAGATAATGAATATGGGATATTAACAACAATTGGACCCAATCGATATCCATATGGGGTACCGATAAATTATGTAATTATGGATAAAAAAATCTATCTGCACAGTGCACTAAAAGGACACAAAATAGATAATATAAAACATAATAAAAAGGTATCATTTACCGTTGTGGACAGTTATAAATTAAAACCCAAAAAATTTACGGCCGATTATAAGAGCGTAATAGTATTTGGCTGTGTTGGGTTTGTGAAAGGAGAATTAAAGAAAAAAGCATTACAGCAGTTTATTTATAAGTTTTCACCTGACTTCAAAAATAAGGGTTTCCACTACATAGATAGTGATATAGATAAAACTAAAATCATAGAGATAACTATAGAAGATATTAAAGCAAAACAAAACAGTTGAACTTTAAATATTCTCAATCAAATGGAAATGATATTTTATTAGTTAAAATTAAATCTTTAAGAGAGGTGGAAAAAGTGAAAGATTTAACTTATATTTTACTTAAGATGATGGGCATATACTTTTTGATAAACCTGATAAGAAGGGGTTTGCTTTCAGGACTTTATTTACTCTTTTCCGGGCAGATGCCTCTGATGAGTAAAATAGGCTATCTTTTGTCTGGTTTCTTATTTTTCTTGATAATTTATCTCTTGTTATCTAAAACAAGTTATCTGACTGAAATGATTAACAAAGAATTGGATAAAAAATATAAAGATAGATTAGAAATTGATATAGAAGGGCTCTATCAAATTTTATTATCACTGACTGGAGTAATAATTTTAGTTATTTCCTTACCCGAGATGGTCAGATATATACTGGAAATATTTACTGTTTATCATATATCTTTATTCAAAGAATTACCCCGTTTTATTGCCAAAGTTCTCGAGATATTCTTGGGTTTATATCTGGTTTTTAAATCTCATAGCTTATCAACTATACTTCTTGAAAAATATTGACAGCCAGCGAGAGAAAAATTAATTAGTGTTTATTTAATATGGTTATGAATACAAAAACGCGGTTAATACGAGTGATGAACAATCAAAAAAGTTATGTATTTTTTTTAAAATTTGTAAAATCCTTACTTTCTTTATTTTAACTAAAAATGATATCCTTATTATCAAGGTAAGTATATTACTGAAAAAAGCCTACTTAATCTTAAAGGAGTTTATTTATTTGTCATGCTACGAAATTTAACTAAAAAAGGGGAAATAGTAATAATGGAAAAGAATTTTTTTTGTTCATGGAGCGGTGGAAAAGATTCTGCCCTTTCATTGTATAAAGCAGTCGATTTAGGTTGGAAGCCTCAGGCCTTATTAAACATTTTAAATGAAGATGGGAAAAACTCCCGCTCACATAACTTGCCGCTTTCTATACTAAAAGCCCAAGCTGACTCATTAAACATACCGCTTGTTACTAAAAATGCCACCTGGGATGATTATGAAAAAATTTTTATTGAGGCTTTAAAAGAATTCAAAAAACAGGGTATAGATTCGGGCGTGTTTGGTGATATTGATATTAAAGATCACAGAAAGTGGGAAGAAATGGTATGTGAAAAAGCCGGGCTTAAGGCGCATTTGCCACTCTGGAATCAATCAAGAGAAGAACTTCTTTTTGAATTTTTAGATCTAGGTTTTATTACAATGATTGTCGTTGTAAATCAGTCTTATCTCGGAAAAAAATATCTGGGTGAAATCATTGATAAAGAATTGATAGCTGAATTTAAGAAAATAGGCATTGATCCCAGTGGTGAGAATGGAGAATACCATACAGTAGTTCTGGATGGTCCAATATTTGATCATTTGGTCGAGATTGAAAAGAAAGACCAAGTTGAAAACAAGGGTTACTATTTTCAAAATTTAAATTTAAAATAATTTAAAGAGATGGGGTTGAAATAATGGAAAAAGGATATATCCATGTTTATACTGGAAATGGTAAAGGGAAAACGACTGCTTCTTTAGGGCTTGCTTTAAGGTCGGTATGTGCTGGTAATAAAGTTTTTATGGGACAGTTCGTTAAAAATATGAAGTATAATGAAGCCCGGGCGGGTAATTATTTACCTAATTTTAAAATTGAACAATTTGGAGAGGGGTGCTTTTTTGATAGAAAGCCTGTTCAAAAAGATATTGAGGCTGCGAAAAGGGGCTTAAAAAAAATAGAAGAGATATTAAAAAAAGGCGAATATGATCTAGTTATCATGGATGAAATAAATATTGCTACTCACTATAATTTACTGTCTCCGGATAGGGTTCTACAGGTTATAAAACAGAGAAAAGAAAATGTTGAAGTAGTTTTAACCGGTCGTTATGCCTCTGATCTTATAATTCGAGAGGCAAATTTAGTCACAGAGATGAAAGAAATCAAGCATTATTATACTCAGGGAGTTAAAGCACGTGACGGGATTGAAAGATAAATAAAATATTTAAGGTGTGGTTTGATGAATTTAGCTATTTTTGATTTCAATGGTACCATATTTCCCAAAGAGACGATCCCCTTTCTTTTAAAGACCTGGAAAAAACTGAATTATTCAAAATACAGGCTCTACAAATTATATATATGCCTATCCCCTTTAATTGTAAAATACAAATATCCTTTTTTAACGAGTTTGAGTAAAGAGGAAATGAAGATGAGGTTCATGTATGGGTTCCCTGAAATTTTTGCTAAAATGTCGGAAGATGAAATTGATAGCTATTTTTTTAAGGCGGAACAAAAAGCAGAACAGTATTATAATACTTTAGTTATTGAAGAAATAGAAAAATTAAAAAAAAGAGATTTTAAACTGATCTTACTATCAGGTGCATTTATTGAATTATTAGATTATGTGGGTGACAGGTTTGGTTTTGATGAGGTGATCGGAAGTACTATTATTACAGACCGTAGAGATGGATTACATGATTTATCTGTCTTAAGTGGTTCGAAAAAGATAAACGCATTAAAGAAGAAATACAGTTTGCATGATATTGATTGGGATAGTTCCTATGCCTTTGCAGATAGTATCGATGATCTGCAATTACTACTAACTGTTGGTAATCCGGTTGCTGTAGAACCGGATCAATATTTGCTACAGGAAGCTGAAAAAAATAATTGGAGAGTAATAAATAACAAACGGGAGATTTAAATATGCATTATGTATATATAGTAAGATGTTCAGACAACACTTATTATACCGGTTATACAAATAATTTAAAACGCAGAATCAATATGCATAATAATGGTGAAGGTGCTAAATATACGAAAGGGCGCAGGCCGGTTGAGCTGGTTTATGCAAAAGAATATGATTCAAAAAGCAAAGCAATGCAAAAAGAATATCAAATAAAACAAATGCCGAGAGAAAAGAAGATAAAATTAATCGAAGAAAGGTAAATAAGTTTTATATTTAAGAATATAATTGAAGATCTTGTAATTATATCTATTATTAATAATTTAATATAATTGTAAATTCAAGCCTAAGGAGGTTCTCTCTATGAATGAATACAAAAAGATATTGATTTTAGACAATGAAATTGAGGCCAATATTATGGAAGATATCTTAAAAGAACGAGAAATACCTCATATAATCCAATCTTACCATGTTCCCGGATATGATGGTGTTTTCCAATTCCACATGGGCTGGGGTCACATCGAAGCAAGTCAAGAAAATAAACAAGAAATACTAAAGATATATGAAGATGTAAAAAACAGTTCAAAAGATACAAATCAAAAAAGATGAAAAATTGAGCAAGATCAACTTAAGTTTAATTGAATAAGCTGTTAAATTTTAAAAATTATTTTATCTGTGTTCGGGTTTGCATATATAAGTTTTGTTTAATAATCCTAATTCACATAATTTCACATTATTTTGTGATATTTATTTGATAATTATAAAATAATATTACCTTAATAGAGTGGCGGGAGGAAGAAAATGAGAAAAAGAATTACTGTTTTATCAATGACCTTATTAACAATTGTGGTTTTAACACCAACGATTTTTGCCGATACTATTAATCTTAACTTAGAAAAAGCTTATCAGATGACCCTAGAGGATAATATTTCTTTAAAGATAGCACAAAAGAATTTAAAGAATAAAGAAATTCAGTACAAAAAAAGTAATGCACAAAATCTCTTAAATCAATCCAATTACAGTGAAATATCAGCTGAATATAATTTATTGGCAGCTAAAAAGAATTATATAGATACCGCCAACAACCTATTGAAGCAGACTTTACAGCAGTACGGTAATATTTTAATAACAGAAAAGAATATCGAGACATATAAAAAGCAGATCACCTTAAACAAAAAGCTGCTGGATGAAGTAAAAGCCCAGTATAATGTAGGTGAAAAAAGTCAACTGGATATATTAGATCAACAGATAAAGTTAAATGATTTTATACAGGAGAAAAATCAGTTAGAAAATGAATATGAACATTTAAAAACTAAGTTTAAACAACAGTTAGGTTTAAATAGGGAAACGAGTATCAATCTTAAAGAATTACTTGAACCGGAGTATATAAATTTAAGTGAAGAGGAAATTATAAACAGTGCATTAAATAATAACTTGAATAGTAAATTAAATGAATTAAATCTGCAGCTGGCTCAAATTGATTATAAGAAAAAGGAAGTAGTTTCTTCTTCAGAGATGGATATAAACATTGCTAAAAATATGGTAGATGTCGCTGAGTTTGAAATTGAAAAAAGCGAACAGGAAATAAAAAATCAGGCCCGCGATTTCTATAATCAGATTAATAATACTAAAAGTAATATCGAACTCCTAAATGATAAGATCAAACAGTCCAATGATACCTATAATATTTTAAAAGAACAGAATAAATCGGGACTTATCACAGAAAATGATCTTTATCAGGGAGAAATTTCTGTACTACAGTCTAACCTGCAGTTGTATAATGCTTATATCAACTATTATCTACAAAAACAAAGTATTGAGCAGTTTATGAACCCGGGAGCAGGGGTGTTAAGAGATGAGCAATAAAAAACATCGGGTTATATTATCTGTAGTACTATTTATAGTTATATTATTAGCCTCTACAGCTGTGAAAGCTGCTGACTCTGATTTAAAAAAGCTGTTTACAACAGGACTTGATAATAATTTGGACATCGTCAAATTAGAAAATGAAATATCAACCTTAAAAAGGAATTTACAATTAAACAAAGCCAGAACTGACTGGCAGGTAGATGTAGGTGTTAATAAATTAATAGTTGAAGACGATTCCCCTGTATCGATGAACAGTGATAAAATAGATTTGTCTACCAATAAAAACTTTCTAAATGATAAAATCAATTTTAGCACAAACGCTAGCTATGATTTTGATGGAACTGAGATCATATATGGAGTTAATCTTAATATTAATCTTTTTCCCAATATTCCATCTAAGAGTATAAAGAATTTGATGAATTTAAATAACCAGCTAAATACTAAATTAAAAGAGCTTTATAGCAAAAAAGCCAAACTTGTTAAGGACTGGCTGGAGAAATACTTACAGTTGGTTAATTTGGATGAGAACATTGATATATTAAATCAAAGGTTAAAGATAGCCAAAGATAATTATACAGAAATACAGCAGAGCATAGAAATTGATGAAGCAGGCCAGCAAAAATTGTGGGAAGCAGAACTAATATTAAAAGATGCTGAATATAATCTTACAGATAGTCATCAGCAGTTTAATCAATTAAAGAAAACCTTATTAGTTGCTCTCCAGTTAGACCAGGAAACAGAACTAATTTTAAACCGAGATGACAGTATTTTAATAAAGTTAAGAGAGTTGACAGAGGTTGTTAATATAGATAATATCGACAGGGAACAAATCCTTGCTCAAATAGTAAAAACAAGCAGTCAATTTGCAGCCAATGTTAGCCAAAATGAGTATTTAAAACAGGAACTTAAATGGTTAAAAAAGGAAGAGGCTCCAGAAATAACGCTCCAGAACAATTATAATAGCGAAAGAGAGTTTTCTGCTACACTTAATGTAAACTATAATTTATTTGATAGCGGCATACAGGATATGCAAAAAGAAAATAAGAGGCTGGAAATAGTTAATAATGAGATCACTTTTGAACAACTTTATGAACAATCAACCAACCGTTTGGATAATATAATAAACCAAATAGAATTAGCTAATTTAAATTTAAAAAGAAAACAGTTAAAATACGATAAAGCAGTTCATAACAGTCTGATTGCCTCCCGTCAGTATGAAGCAGGTGCAGTCGAAAAAGAGGTCCTAAAAAATAGTCTATTATCTGAGAATTCATCTTTAGCAGCACTTAATGGAGCATACGATAATGTATTTTTAAATAAACTGGATATTTTAATATTGACACAACCTGATGAAATCATCAAGGAGGTAACCAAATAATGAAAAAGATCCTGTTAATTACAGCAGCAGTTATCATAATAGCAGTAGGTGGATACTTTGGTTACAGCAGATTTTTTGCAGAAGATTCTACAGAAAACGCCATTAAGATTACCCAACAAAATATCTATAAGGTAAAAACAGGTACTTTAAAAAATACCATCTCAGTTAGTGGTAATATATATCCAATTGAAGAACAGGGTTTAACATTTTCTACTTCTGGGAAGATAGAGTCCGTTAATATTGAAGATGGTGACAGTGTTTTAGAGGATGATATATTGATAGAATTAAAGAATAATCAGGCACAGCTAGAGTATTTTAGAGCTGAAAATAATTATAATAATGCTAAAATAAACGGTTCACCCAATGCGGTTAAAGAAGCAGAATTGAACTATGAAATCTCTAAAGAAAACTTAGAGAATACTAAGTTAGAAGCCCCCTACTCCGGAGTAATTACAGAGCTGTTAGTGCAAACAGGAGATTATATAAATAGTGGTCAAAGTGTGGCAACTTTAATTGACAACTCATCCTATGAAGTAAAGGCAAACATTGATGAAAGTGATTTAGCCGATTTAAAGATCGGCCAGGATGTTGAAATTAGCATGGAGGCTTTACCCGGGCAACAGCTAACAGGTAAATTAACGGAGATTAGTTCACAGGCAGTGAGCAACAGTGGGGTTGTAACAATTCCAATAACAATATTGATTGATGAAATTTTTGACTCCTTTAAACCCGGGTTATCAGCCGATATGGAGATTATAGTAGATAAAATGGAAGATCAAGTGATTATACCATTAACTGCGATCCTCTCTCAAAAGGGGAAAAAGATGGTGCAAAAAGTAGTTGATGATCAAATAGAGATGACAGAAATAGACACGGGATTAACAGATGGATTAAAGGTAGCTGTATTGTCCGGTTTAAGTAGTGGAGATACAATTATTTTAAATATTGCAGCTACAGTTAATTCTGAGCTGTCAAACACAGGATTTATGCCTGCCGGTCGTGGAATGAACGGCCCTCCAGGTGGTGACAAATAATATGATAAATATTAAAGATATAGCAAAGACATATCAGAATGGGGAGATAGAAGTACAGGCCTTAAAAGGTGTATCTTTTGAAATAGAGGAGGGTGAGATGGTTTCGATTATGGGCCCTTCTGGTTCCGGTAAATCGACTTTAATGAATATTTTGGGCTGTTTGGATACGGCAACTTCAGGATACTACAGTCTTAATGATCAGGATATATCACAGGCTAGTGAAAAAGAACTAGCTTATATAAGAAACAAAGAAGTGGGTTTTGTCTTTCAACAGTTCAATCTATTAGGGCGTAAAACAGTACTTAGTAATGTTGAAGTTCCATTAATATACAGTGGAGCCAAGAAAAAAAAGAGGATAAAAAGAGCCGAAGATCTTTTAGTCAAAGTTGGTCTAGGTCACAGAATGAAGCATTATCCCAATGAAATATCAGGTGGTCAAAAGCAGAGAGTTGCAATAGCAAGGGCTTTGGCCAACAATCCTTCTCTGGTTCTGGCAGATGAGCCGACCGGTAATCTGGATACGAACACAGGTGAGGAGATCATGGACTTATTTCAGCAGTTAAACGATCAGGGCCATACCATTATACTTGTTACACATGAGCATAATATTGCTGCTTATGCTGAAAGAACGATTGAATTGATTGACGGCCGTATTCAGCGAGATGTGGTAGCATGATATTTGAAACCTTCAAAATTGCTATTCAGAGTCTATTTGCAAATAAGCTGAGAACCCTCTTATCGATGTTAGGTATCATTATTGGAGTTGCTGCAGTGATTGCTGTGGTATCTATTGCATCAGGTTCACAGGCCCAGATCACGTCACAAATTTCTGATTTAGGTTCAAATCTAATTAATATTTCACCCGGAATAAGCAGTGGAGCAGGTGGTCAAATAAGTCGTACTTCTGCTGATATATTTACGCTTGATCTGGGTAAGCACATTGAAGAAAATAGTCCTAATGTAAAGAGGGTTGTCCCTACAAGCAGTGCCAATGGTTTGTTGATTAAATCCAATAATAATTATAGGGCTACTATTGTGGGTACAGAGGCTGACTATCAGGTTATTAATAAATATTACCCAGCCAAAGGTATATTTTTCTCTCATTATGATGTTGATAACAGTACAGAAGTTATTGTTCTCGGGACAGATCTGGTAGAGGAATTATTTCCTGATTCAGAGCCCTTAGGACAATCAGTCAAGTTCAATATAAATAGCAGCACACAGGTTTTTAGAGTGATCGGTGTTATGGAAGATAAAGCCAGAGGTCTGATTGGTGATTTAAACAGTCAGGCTTATATTCCGATAACAACATTTATGAATAAGGTTAGCAATAGCAATTATGTAAGTAACTTTGTTGCCCAGGCTGTTTCCAGCGAAAATGCTACTATGGCCTTGTATGAAATCGAATATCTTTTGGATAGGTATATTTCTGAAGAGGATGAATATAATATTTTCAGCCAGGACCAATTATTGGATACAATTAATAGTGTGACAAACACTTTAAAATTAATGTTAATCGGTATCGCAGGCATATCACTTTTAGTGGGCGGTATTGGTATTATGAATATAATGTTAGTTTCTGTTACGGAAAGAACCAGAGAAATAGGGATCAGAAAAGCCCTGGGAGCTAAAAAAAGCAATATACTTTTTCAGTTTATCATGGAGGCCTTAGCCTTAAGTAGTGTGGGCGGTATTATAGGTATTTTTTTAGGTGGTCTGGCTTCGTATTCAATATCTCAAATTGGAGGCTGGCCCTTTGTAATGTCCACACTAACAGTTTTGATAGCTTTCACATTTTCGCTTTTTGTAGGGATGTTTTTCGGAATTTATCCCGCTTACAGGGCATCTAAATTAAATCCGGTTGATGCACTAAGTTATGAATAGCCGATAATAATAATAAATCTTTTTGGAAGGTGTAAATATGTCTTATAAAGTATATCTTGTAGAGGATGATAAGAGCCTAAATAAAATATTAACTTCCTATCTTCAAAATGAAGACTGGGCTGTTAAATCTTTTCAAAATGGTTTGTCGGCAAAAAATGCAATAGATGAAAAGCCGGATATCTGGATTTTAGATATTATGCTACCGGACATAGATGGGTTTGAATTAATTGATATCATCAAAGAAAAGTATCCTGATAAACCTGTTATCTTTATCTCAGCCAGAGACCAGGACCTTGACAGAATTACCGGATTAGAGAAAGGTAGTGATGATTATATTGCCAAGCCCTTTTCCCCTCGTGAATTGGTTATCAGGATAAAAAAAATATTTAAAAGAATATACGGTAATAACGAGAAAAACAAAAATATTGAATACGGTGAATATGTTATTGACCTTACAGGTAGAGTAGTTAAGAAAAAAGATGATCCAGAAGAAATTGTTGATTTAACCTCCCGGGAGTTTGATTTGCTTAGGTATTTTGTTGATAATATTTCACATGCTTTGACCAGGGAACAGATTTTAAATAATGTATGGGGTATGGATTATTATGGTTCAGATAGAGTTGTGGATGATTTGATTAGAAGATTGAGAAAAAAGCTGCCTGACTTAAAAATTAATACTATATATGGACATGGTTATAGGCTGGTGGAAAAATGAGTTTTAGACCTAAAAATCTTCCTCTGACATTTCAAATTTGGATTATACTGGGGCTAATACTAGGTGGTATAGCTGTTATTATTTCCTTTATTATACCGGTTATTTTGCAGTCTTCTTTTACAAATGAAACCTATGCCCGTCTGGAAGATGCCCAGGAGTATTTAGTTAGGCATGATGATATAAAAGAGGAGTTATTCAGCTCTTTTTCTATAGTCCCCGAGAGAAATAAGATGGAAATACCTTCTTTTAGGATAATAAGACATACTGTAATTACAAAAGAAGGTTTAATGATCAGTGGTTATACTCCTTCTCAATATAATGCATTATTTGTTGAGGGTGCCCTTAACCAGGACTCAAAGTTAAAAAGATATCAAAAAATACTTGATGATAAGGAGCTTTTTTATCTGATCAGGGAGATTGAGATCGATAGTACTTCTTTTTATCTGGTTTCTTATATTACGAGTGCTTATCGAGATAACCTAGTAGAAATGGTCTTTGATCAGTTATTGAGGGTGTTGTTGATTATTTCTGTAATCACCTGGATAGCTTCTCTACTTCTGGCCCGTTATCTAACCCGACCGCTCAAGAAGTTGGAGAGCAAGGTCAAAAATATTGCTAATAAAAAATGGGATGTAGCCGTAGACTTAAACAGAGGAGATGAGATAGGCAGATTGGGTGAAGCCATAGATTGGATGCGCAGACAACTGATTGCCAGAGACAAAAAACAGCAGGAGTTCTTACAGGAAGCCTCTCATGAACTGAAGACCCCTATTATGGTTATCAGGAGTTATGTCCAGTCCATGATGGATGGGATAATTCCACAAGAAGATGAATCTGAAACCCTAAAAAATATTGAAGATGAAACCTTTAAGATGGAAAAAAGAGTCCGTTCTTTACTCAATATAACTAAAATGGATCACCTGGCAAATCAATCACTTAAATTAGAAAAGGTTAATTTGCATGATCTAATTTTAAAGAAAGTCAATAGATTTGAATGGCGTAATATAGATATAGATTGGGAGTTGAACTTAAATGAGATTATCTGTGATTGTGATAAAGAAAAATTAGAGGTTGTGATTGACAATATATTTGATAATCAGTTAAAATATGCGGCTGAAAAGGTTAAGGTAGATCTCTACAAAGAAAATGAAGAAATAATTATCAAGGTATTTAATGATGGCCCGCAAATTGAAGAGGATAATGTAGATAATATATTTAAGAAATTTAAAAAAGGCAAAGATGGTGAATTTGGATTAGGACTGGCAATTGCTAAGTTTATTATAGAGTTACATGAAGGCAAGATAAGTGTTGAAAATGAAAAAGACGGTGTAAGTTTTTATATAAGAATTCCTCCATATAAATAAGATAAAGTAGTGGCCGCCGGAAGGCGGTCACTCTTGTTAAGATGATGTGCTTTTTAAATAAGTGAAAGTTATATCTGTACTTTAAGAAAAAAGCATAATGATAGTTCATTAAGTAAAGATTGATATAGTGGTTAACCTTTCCTAAAAATCCTATGAGAAACAGTTAATTAAAAACAATATATGAACTAAAAAATAGGTGGTATGTTGATTTAAACAATAAGGACTTTTATTTAAGATCAAGGGCAAATATAAATAATAAAATTATAAATAATAAAGGGTTTTTATTTATTTTTTTTCTTATATATATTATTATACACTTAAGAGTTTGTCACTTTAACTAAGACTTTATGAACAAGAGGAGGAGTTAAATATTGATTGAAAAAAGGTTGAAATTAAAGAATAATATAGAAATTAATTTAAAAGACAATCAAAAGGATAAACCCGCTCTCCTATTTTTGCATTTTGATTCCGCTAATTTACATATGTGGGATGGGTTGATACCGCATTTTAAAGATGATTACAGATTACTTATGCCTGATTTGAGGGGGCATGGTAAATCATCTAAACCGGATCATGGTTATCGTATTGAAGATTTGGCCATAGACATGCAGCTTTTATTAAAAGAATTAAAAGTTGATAGTTTTTATGTAATCGGAAGTTCAATGGGGGCAGAAGTAGGAACTGTACTGGCAGCTGAGAGTTCAAATAAAGTAAAAGCCATTATTAATGAAGGAGCTTTATATAAAAAAATTGGCAAAAGTAGTATAAAAAAAGATAATATCGAACAAACAGAGAAGATTAATGAAAAGTTAAATGAAATAGATAAAAAAAGAGATGAGTATTATCAAACAGAACAAGAATATATTGAAACCCAGAAAAGGTTTTTCCAGAGGGCAGGTTTGTGGAACGATTATTTTGAAACCTATATAGAAAACAATGTTTGTAAAACAGATCAATCCAAATATAGATCATGTCATCCGGTCTATGCTTATAAAGAATATTTAAAAAATTACATTAATTTCGATTTTGCAGAGTATTATAAAAAAATCAATTGCCCTGTTCTCTTTTTACCCGATAGATATGAATGGGAAAACGAGAACATAAAAGCATCAATTGAATCGTTCGGTAAGTTAGCCGGGCATTATGAAATAAAGATACTAAAGGGATTTATTCACGAGTATGGTTGGATGAATGTGCCGAAAAAATCTGCCCAGTTGGTTCAAGGCTTTATCAAAAAGTACTGAGATATAATATAATTTCATAACTATTATTAAGGTCACACGGCATCTCACCGTGTGGCCTTAATTAATTTTATCAAAAAAAATGAAATAAAGTCTTGACAGGGCACAAATCCTATGTTATATTAATAGTGCATTAGTAAAGTAGTGCACTAAATCAATAAGGAAGGAGGTAGCAGATGAAAATAGAATTTAACACCTCTAAACCAATATATGAACAGGTTATTGATGAGATAAAAAGACAAATTGCGCGAGGGGAGATAGAGCCTAACGGTAAGCTACCTTCCCAGAGGGAACTGGCAAAAGAGATCGAGGTAAACCCTAATACAGTTCAGAGGGCCTACCGGGAGATGGAGAACCAAAACTTAGTTGAAACAAAAAGAGGTCGTGGGACCTTTGTAAAGGATGATGATAAAGTGATAAAAGATATTAATCAACAGTTGGCTCATTCAGCTGTTAAGAAATTTATTGATGAGATGTCGGCAATTAATTATCAACAAAAAGAGATGATTGAATTATTGAAAAATGAGTTAGAGGGGAGGACTTATAATGAGCAAAACAGCAATTGAAGTGAGTAATATTAGAAAAAAATATCCCGGAGTGTTAGCCTTAAATGATATAAGTTTGAACTTTCCAGCCGGGCAAATTACCGGCCTAATAGGTCCAAATGGGAGTGGGAAATCAACCTTGCTGAAAATATTATCGGGATTGGTAGTTAAAGATTCAGGACGAATTAAAATCAAGGGAAGAAGGAAAGAAATTTTAATGAACGACATCGCCTTTTTACCTGAGTTAAATCATCTATATGTATGGATGACGATTAAACAAGCAATTAAATTTTTTGATGAACAGTATCAAGACTTCAATACTAACAAAGCTGAAGAACTAGTGGAATTCATGAACTTGAAATTAGACCAAAAAATTAAGTCTCTTTCTAAAGGTATGGTAGGTAGATTGAAGCTCATACTTGTTCTTTCCAGAAGAACTCCTATCTTAATACTGGATGAACCGCTGGCAGGTATAGATCCTAATTCCAGGGCAAGGATACTGGAAAGTTTAATCAGTGAATATGAAGCGGACTTTCAATCAATAATAATTGCAACTCATGAAGTAGTAGAAGCAGAGAAATTTTTTGATCATGTTGTGTTTTTAGAAGAAGGCAGTGTAGTATTAGAAGGCAATACAGATGACTTAAGAGCAGAATATAATAAATCAGTACAGGAACTGGTAAGGGAGGTATTTAAATGAGAGGTTGGCTGTCACTATTTAAAAAGGAACTGAGAACAAAGTTGTTTACTATTCTGGTATCTATCTTATTGATATCAGGCTGGGAGATCTTTTTAATGACGAAGACAGAGGTGTGGCCGCTTGGTTTAAGTTTTGCGCTTGGCTTTCTACCCTTAACAATTTTTCCCTTGATTATGTTGATACAGGGGTATCAAAGTTTCAGAAAAGAGTGGAATAATCAAACAATATATTTATTGAAATCTTTACCCAGGAAGGGCTATGAAGTGGTTTCATCAAAATTGGTTTCCAGTACTTTAATATATATATTACTTACCCTTTATACACTGGGATTACATATGTTTTTTCACTGGTATCAGGTTAAATATTTGTTGAGAAATGTTCCTCCAGGAGTAGCGAACAATTATTCGCATCGGATGGCAGTTATTGCAGTGTTAATATATCTGGCAGTTGGGTTTGTACCCTATGTACTAAGTCAGTTTTCCTATCTGGTCAGCGGCTTTTTCAGTAAATTCAGATGGCTGGTAAGTATTGTGGTTTTTATTTTGAGTCATTACATATTGCTAAGATTAGGTGGATTAGTTGCGAGATGGTTTAACTGGATGCCTGATATTCCTTTAGATGCGAGGTGGACTGGAGCAGGTGGAGAACAGTCCGTAACAATATATCTGGGAAGTGGTCCAATTATTGCTGAACTTATCATAATAATAGGCTTTTTCTTTACAGGGGCCTGGATTTTAGAAAAACAATTAGATGTTTAGGGGTTGATTTAAATGAAAAGAAAAAACATGATAGCATTGATACTAATAGTACTGGTTTTAATAATGGTTATAGATTTTCAGATTAATGAAGAGGGTGTTTTAGAAGACTTTTTCAGTCAATTTGCTACAGAATCAATGTTGGAGCTAAGAGGTTCGGCTGGCATGTTCCCACATGATGAGGAGCCGCTGGCAGTAAGGAAAGCTAACTTCAGTTATACTGCCCAGGATATAGAGGTCTTTTATTTGCAAAACGAGGTAGGTTCGATTGATATTAAGGGACATAATGGAGATAAAATAATTGTGGAGTATGAAATTAATATTTATGCAGAAGATAAAGCAGAAGCAGAACAATATCTAAATCAGGTAGTGATAGATTACGCTGTAACTAAAAGAGATTTTGAACTTTTTACAGATCGGCCCGAGTCTTTACCAGACAGTGTCAGGGGGGTTGAAATATTATTTGATATAGCGGTCCCCCGGGATATATTTTTGGATTTATCCAATAAATATGGGGATGTTAATGTGCGAGATTTCCAATCCGGCCTTATTTTAGAATCCAGATATACCACAACAAAAGTTGCTTTTGTCAGAGGGGATATTTCTATAAATAATGATTATGGGACTTTAAATTTATCTGATCTGGAGGGTAAAGTTTTTGTGGAAAGTTCTTATAATAAAAATGTTATGCAAAATATTGAAGGCAGCCTTATTTTAAAGACCAACTTCACGCAGAATTATTTAAAAGACATATCTGCAAATACGGAATTGATAGGTAGATATGGCCAAGGTGATATAGAAAACTTAACAGGAGAACTTAATTTAGATATTCAGTACATGGGGCTTAACTTAGATGAGATAGATGCCAAAATAAAAGGCAGTATGGAATATGGTGATGTTAATATAGAAAGCCTAAATAATGATCTTGAAGTGAGTTCGCGTTATTCAGACCTGAAAATTTGGATGAAAAAAAATTTGAGAGATCTAAATGTAGATGTTACTGCAAGACACGGCAGTCTTAAATCCGACCTAGATTTGAATACAATCAAAGAAAATAATACTTATAAAGTGTCAGGTATAATCGGTCAGGGAAGTGTTGATCTAATTATCGATGCCTATCAGGCTGATCTTGAATTAATCTATGAAAATTAACAAGGTATAGTCCGCCTTGAAGAGGTGGGCTTTATTTTGTTTGTTGTTGAATAGCAATTTGATGGTTAAAGTACATTATAATATAATTTCTTCATTTTTTAATATTTATTTTAAAAAATGCATTACCTTCAAAGGACTTTTAAATTGATAATAGAGTAGAATTCTAAAAAATTATTAAGGGTTTGTAGTATAAGGTAGAATTAATTAACTGTCTCTGCTCAATTTAAAAAGGATTTTAAGATATATTATTGAATTTAGTATATAAGTAAAAATATTTTAAATATATAATAAATGCTGTTAATATATTAATCTTAAATATATTATCGCTGACATACTCAATTTTTTAAAAATAAATTTAAGGCGAGGTTTTTGATGATGACTGAACATATACATTATACTAAAAATGAACAAATAACAAATACAATTACACACGGCATAGGTGTTATTTTTGCTATTTTTGCCCTAATATATTTAATAGTCAACAACCAGAATTCAAGTGATTTTTATGAGATGATGAGTTACGTCATATATGGTTCAACCATGATAATTTTGTATCTCTCTTCTACTCTATACCACGGAATACAGGTTGAAAAAGCCAAAAGATATCTACGTAGTTTAGATCATGCCTCTATTTTTCTTTTGATAGCAGGTACTTATACCCCGATTACCCTGATTGCTTTGAGAGGCAGATTGGGCTGGATATTATTTATTACGGTCTGGACGATAGCTTTAATTGGTGTTATATTTAAGGTGTTTTTTGTAAACAAGCTAAAAATATTGAGCGTAATTATCTATCTTTTAATGGGCTGGATGATCATTTTTGCCATAAAGCCTTTGCTGGCTGCTTTAAGTGTTCAAAGTATATTATTTATGGCAGTAGGTGGTCTGGTTTATACAGTGGGTATACTCTTTTATGCTCTACAGAGTTTGGGCTATAAATACAGTCACTCTATCTGGCACCTCTTTGTTTTAGCAGGTAGTGTTTCTCATTTTATTATGATATGTTTTTTAGAATAGGTGATAAATAATGGAAAAGAATAAATTAGTTAAAGTGTTAAAAAACAATCCCTGTAAGAATATGGGTGTGATTGGTTTTGTGGAGAACAACCCCATAAAAAATATTTTCCAGAAAGGTGATTCTTATATTATTATAGGCAAAAGCGATCATCTTTGGGCTTATCCAGTAAGCTCTAATAAAAAGGAATTTTTAAGTTTAATTGGAGATATTGAGATTTCAACTAGATACTATGCTAATCTGCAAGATTGGATGATTCCTTTAATTACAAAAGGAGCCCAGCCAGAATGGCACTTAAAAACCAGAAGATATTACTTTTCTGAAGATATATTTATAGAAGAACCCAGACATGAGGTAGATATTTTAAAAAAAGAGGATATAGATGTAATAATCAAAAATTTGAAATATGGGGATCACTTGACTTATGAGACCGTGTTAAACAGGATTGAATCAGGAATTTCAGCCGGGATCAGAATCGATAATAGTCTGGTAGCCTGGGCTATTACCCACGATGATAAATCGTTGGGGTTTTTACATGTTCTGCCCCAATATAGAAACAGGGGCTTGGCCAGTGATATCGCAAGGTATCTTATAAAAAAGAAAAGAGCCAGAGATGAAGCGGTCTATATTAATATAGAACCTGATAATCAAAAATCGATAAGAATGTCAGAAGGCCTTGGTTTTAAGTATGATAGAAATATCAGTTGGCTTAAACTAAAATAATACCATGGAGTGAGATTATGATCGCAGTAATAGGAAGTACAAACTTGGATACCGTTTACGAAGTTGATCATTTTACCCTGCCGGGCGAGACTCAAACTGCCTTAAGTTTAAACCAATATTTTGGCGGAAAAGGGGCAAATCAAGCAATAGCAGTAGCCAAAATAACAGATAGTGGGCTGCTTTTTTCTACTTCTATAGGTGATGATAAAGAAGGTGAAGAGATTAGTAAGAGATTTGATAGATTTAAGATAGAAGGTTATCAAATACATAATGACACATCAAGTGGAAGAGCCTTTATTGAAGTAAACCGTAAAGGAGAGAATAAAATTGTATCAAATCCAGGTGCTAATAATTCCCACAGCCCGGACATTGTGAAAAGATTTTTGACTAAACATGGTCCAAAATTTAATTTTTGTCTGATCCAAAATGAGATTCCCAAAGAGACCATTGCTGAATCCCTGAGATTATTAAAAGAAAAAAACATCAAAATTATATATGATCCTGCTACCAAGGAAAAAACTGAGATCGAATGGCTTACAGATGTGGATTATCTCACACCAAACCAGACTGAATTTCACTATTTGAAAGATAAGCTGAAAATCAAGAAAAATCATCTAAAAAAAGAGGCATTAGAGTTTAAACTAAGATCCGGTGTTAAAAACTTGATTTTAAAAAGGGGTTCTGACTATATTATTATAGTGAATAATGAAAATGAGATTATAAGGTTTAATACCTTTAAGGTGAAAGCAGTTGATACTACTGCAGCTGGAGATATATTCAATGCGGGACTGGCCGCAGCTTTAAATAATGGACTTTCTTTAGAAAGAGCCTGCCAATTTGCTTCAGCCGGGGCAGCAGTGTCAGTTACAAGAAAAGGCGCACAGAGTTCTATACCTAATAGAGATGAAATAGATGAATTGTTGAGCTCACATGACTTCGAAAAATAAATTAAAAGGAGCAGAGTTTAATAAATGTATGAATTAAGAGAACCTGATTTGGATAATGGTAGAGATATAAAAAAATGTTGCAGGATATTAAAAAAATAAAAATGGCTTTCAAAATAAGGCGAAGGGATTAAATTTTACAGAATTTAAATATTATTTAAAGGCTAATAAGAGGATGTCGAAAGGAAAAAACTGTTTCCAGATTATTTATTAGTTTTTAGTAGATTGCTATCCAGTTGGAATAGAAAAGTTGAGGCATCATCTAAATGATCTTTTTTAAAAAAGAGGCGGTCATGCTTCTTATGCTGTACGCAGATTAGAGCGAAAAAAGGTTAGGGGAAATTAATATTAATAGGACTTATAAAAAAAGCTGAGAAAAAAAACTTAACAGAACAACTGATCACCTGTGATAGTAATAATACTGCTTCAAAAAAGATAATTGAAGCTAATGGGGGAAAATTAGAGAAGACAGTTTAAAAAGAATGCTTTTATAAGAAAAAGATCAGCTTATGATGTCTAATGTTAGGAGGAATATAATGGGTAAAGATATTATGGAAGTTTTTGTTGAAATTCCTAAGGGAAGCAATAATAAATATGAATATGATAAAAAAAAGGAAGCGTTTAGATTGGATCGGGTTCTCTTTTCACCTGTATATTACCCTGCTGACTACGGTTATATAGAAGAAACTCTGGCTGATGATGGAGATGCTCTGGATGCTATGGTATTAACAACCTTCCCCACTTTTCCCGGTTGTATTATAAGAGCTCGCATCATAGGGATGTTCATCATGAAAGATGAAAAAGGTAGAGATGAAAAAATCTTGGGAGTTCCTCTCAATGATCCTAGGTTTGATAATATTGAATCTATTGATGATCTGGAAGTGCATATTCTCAAAGAATTTAGGCATTTTTTTGAAGTGTATAAAAACTTAGAAGATAAAAAAGTAAGTATCAAGGGCTGGGCAAATATAAAAGAAGCGGTTTCAATAATAGAGAAAGCTAAAGAAAGGTATAAAAATAATTAATGAGGTTTTAATAGATGAAAGTAATAGGTATTTTGGGGAGGCCAGAAAAAAGAGGGACTCATTTTCTGTTAAAAACGTCATTAAAAGTTTTATCAGATAAGAATATATAAAATGAATTATTACACATACAGATTATGATATTAAGTTTTGTACGGATTGTAATAAGTGTTTAAGAGGTGGTAAAGGTGTGCTCGATGATGATATGGAAAAAATCGGGGATAAATTAATAAAAGCCGATGGCATTTTAATGGTTTCTCTCTATTATTTTGGAACACCTACTGCTCAGATTAAAAAATTTATGGACCGCACCCGTTATCTCAAAATGGATAATCAAAGATTAAAAGATAAAGTACTGGGTGTTATTTATGTGGATATTGGGTTTTCATTTTATTTGGAATTTAAGCCAGACTATGTTTCTGGGTTTTATGGATATGGGTATAAGACTTCAAATAAGAGAAGGCATGATTGCTGGAATAAAAATGGTTCCGGAAGCAGGTAGAATAACAACTTTTATTATAATATTTCTCTGTATCTATGTTTTAAATAAATATTTTGGTTTAAATTTATTGACTTACTTATTTAAATCGGGAAACATTTTTTTCAACTAATAATAACAAGCTTATATAGATGTGATTGAATAATATCTTAATTTTTTGGTTGGAAAAGTTAAAGAAATATTATTGTTTCAATAAGGAGGTATTTATTTTGGATGAAAAAGAAAAGATGGTAAGGGGTGACTTTTATGACCCTATGGATAGGCAGTTAATAACAGAACGTATGAAAACCCGTAAACTACTGCATACTTTAAATCATTCTTCACCTGTTGATCAAATTAAGCGTCGTGAACTGTTTAAAGAGTTATTCGGGAAAATTGGTGATGACTTTTTTATAGAGCCTCCTTTTTATTGTGATTATGGATATAATATTGAAATAGGTGAAGATTTCTCTGCGAATTTTAACTGTATAATGCTTGATGTTACTCAAATAATTATAGGAGATGGGGTTAGCTTGGGCCCGGGGGTTCATATTTATACGGCTACTCATCCGACTGAGCCAAAAGAGAGATTGGCTAAAACAGAGTATGGGAAGAAGATAATCATCGAAGATAATGTCTGGATAGGAGGAGGGGCTGTAATTTCTCCTGGTATAAAAATAGGGTCAAATTCTACTGTAGGGGCAGGTAGTGTGGTTATTAAAGATATTCCAGAAGATGTTATAGCAGTTGGTAATCCTTGTGAAGTGATTAAAAGATTTGATGAGGAGAGAAGATGATGAGCGAGAAGGATATTATAGAATATTCTGATTAGGCTTATATGAGTAAAAAAAGATCTTGAGGAAATTGGGGTAAAAGAGAGGAGGAACATTATGATTCATTCCTCTTGAAGTATGATAGGATGGTAACAGAAGGAACAGTTGCTCTAATACAGGCTTTAATGGATCTTATAACAAAAGAGTTAATATAATGATACCAGCTCACTTTGGTGATTATTCAAATCCCAATTATTGGTCCAATTCTCCCGTGCCCAGAGAATGAATTGAAGATATTAAGAAGAATAGGTCTGCTTTCAAAAAAAGATATTACTTTTACCAGAGGTGTTGGTATCACATCTGAAATATTCCGCACATTTATCGAAGTAAAGAGAAGCAGCCGTTCCAGTTTTTTGTGGTTTAGGGTGAAGATTCAGATTATTTAAAAAAAGAGCACAGGTTGGATTATGGATTAGGAGATAAATCATCCCTGGGTAAGTTTTATGAACTTGGGAGCCATGTATTATTGATTGGAGTTGATTATGATATTAATATTTCCTTTTATCTATCAGAAATGAAGTCCGGGGTGAGGCAAACTTGTGCAAGTGGACTTCCCATCTTGATCAATGGGAAAAAAGTTTAAAAGGAGTTTAAAAATATAGAATTTGATTCCGAAGATTACAATAAAATTGGATAAGCTTTTGAAAAAGAATTTGATATAAAATTAGGGGAAAATGGTTTGGCAGATGCAAAGCTATTTAACCAGAAAAAAAGCAGTTTATTTTGCAGAGAAGTATTTTATAGAAAATAATTAATATTGATTTTAGATAGGAGGAAGCAGTAGATGTCAGTTAAAAATATATATAAGTTAGGTAGTAATGTATTAAGAAAAAAATCGGTTCAGGTAAAAGAATTTGATCAAGAATTAGAAAGAAAAGTAGAAGATTTGCATGATACTCTGTTAAATTTCCAAAATGAATATGAGATTGGCAGGGCTATTGCGGCTCCTCAAATTGGTTACCATCAAAAGATAATATATTATAATAAGGGTGGTAATGAAATTTTAATGGTTAATCCCGTAATCATAGAGAAAAGTTCTCAAACTTTTGCAGTATGGGACAGCTGTTTTAGTTTTAATGTTAGCTTTTTTGTTAAAATAAAAAGGGCTACACAGATTAAAGTAAAATATCAGGATATTAAGGGAGAGGAGTATATAGAAGAGTTCTCAGATGATTTATCTGAGTTATTTCAACATGAGATAGACCATTTATATGGTATTTTAGCTACAGATCATTTAGAAGATAATAAAAACATAGTTATGCGTGAGGTCTGGGAAAGAAAATACCAATAATAGATAAGTTTATTTAATTTTAATATGGATTAGTTAAAATGTTTTTTATGAGTTTTATTTAAATTACTACTGCAATTTTAATTAATTAATTTAAATCCAATTTTTATAAAACAAAAAGGATTTTTATTTTGTATGATAATTTTTTTCATCTTAAATAAAAAGAAGGTTAAAAAGATGAATGGTAAATACATCAAGATCAAAATGGGGATAGCAAATTCTTATCTGATTAAAGGTAACTCAGGGTATATTCTAGTTGATACCGGGGTTGAGGGCAGTTTTGAAAAATTAATAGCTAAAATGAAAGAAGCTAGTATCAAATATAGTGATATCAAACTTATCATCATCACACATGTACATTATGATCATGTAGGTAATTTGCAAATTATAAAGAAAAAAACTCAGGCTCCCGTACTTGTTCATATTCGGGAAGCAGAACTTTTAAAAAAAGGCGAGTCATATTTACCGGGCGGGAATACTCTGTTAGGCAGTTTGGGGATTAAAATCATGGGTTTGCTAAAAGGAAAGCAAAATAGTTTCAAACCTGTAAAGCCTGATATAGAGATCAGAGATTATTATGATATCCGTGGATTTGGCTTTGAGGGTGAAGTAATTCATACGCCTGGACACTCAGCTGGTTCCATCTGTTTAATAATTGAAAATAGGCACTGTTTTGTAGGAGATACTATGTTCAGTTATGTACCCTTTACGATTAATCCACCCTTTGCAGATGATGCACAAAAGCTATATAAAAGCTGGGAGAAGATAGCAAAATCTGACTGCCAGATCTTTTATCCAGGTCATGGCTACATCTTTCATAGACAGAAGTTAATAAATAATTTAAACAGAAAAAGAAATTAAGTTTTTTAAGTATAACTTGTTATTAATATTATAAAAATAATCTTATTCTACGAATAATAGATATTTAAACATGGAGAGGGTTTTAATGTATTTGAAAAATATAGGGCTTGTTTTAGAAGGGGGCGGAATGAGAGGGGCATATACTGCAGGAGTGCTATATTACCTGATGCAGAAAAAGGTTATATTCCCTTATGTGATCGGAGTTTCTGCTGGCGCTAATAATGGAGCAGACTATGTATCTGAGCAGAGAGACAGAAATAAAAGGGTATTTATCGACTTAGTTGATGACGAGAGGTACTGTGGATTGAAGAATCTAATAAATGAGGGAAATTATTTTGGTATGGATTTCCTTTTTAAAAAATTACCCAATGATATAGTGCCTTTTGATTATGAGACCTTTGCACAATCTCCCATAACGTTCAAAGTGGTAGTTACAAACTGTGAAACTGGTGAAACAGAGTATTTCGATAAAGATGACTTTGATGCAAAGTTATTTGGAGAAAAAATCTTAAGAGCTTCCAGTAGTATACCAATAATAACAAAGCCTGTAGAGATCAACGGCAGTTATTATTATGATGGGGGAGTATCAGATTCCATACCCCTAACAAAAGCTATGGAAGATGGTTATGAGAATAATGTTTTAATACTTACTAAGCAAAAGGGTTTTGGGTTAAAACCGAAGAGGTCTAAAGCCATATTAAAATTGTTGTTAAGAGACTACCCCAAACTGGTTGATAAATTAAATGAAAGACATAAAGTTTATAATGAAAGAATAAAATGGATCAATAAATTAGAAAACGAAGGTAAGATTTTTATCTTTAGACCTCAAAAGAAGGTCAAAATGAGGGCCCTGAATAATGACAAAGAGAAGTTAAAAGAACTTTATCAAAGTGGATATGAAGAGACTGATCAGAGGTTCTACGAATTCAAGAAGTGGATGCAAGAAATAAAAAAATAAGTGTTAATATCCAAATTATTATTTTGTTTGAATATATTGAAAATCACCAATTGTAAAAAATGAGATTTACCAAATTATATTTTTAAAATATAGGGTAGTGGTTAAAGAAAAAAGCATAAGTGGCATGTGCCCTATTAAAATTAGATTATTCAATATGATAATACATGAAATCAAAATCCAGACGGATAATGATGGTGTTGTTTAGAGAAAAGTATTATTTCCTAAAAAAACATATTTGATAAAGATAAGCTAGTTATATAATCTAAAAAAATTATAAATAATTGGCATGTATGTAATCTTTAATTTATTTTTTATCAAAAGTGTTAAAAGAAAACTCTCTCTAAATTTTAACGGTCTTGATTTTCTATATACTCCTTAATAACCTCAATACTTGCACCACCTGTAGATATGATGCAATAACTTCTTGACCAGAAATATTTTTCTGAATAAAACTTTTTTAAATAATTACCATAATCCCTTCTAATTAATCTAGATGTACTTGTTTTTAAACTATCAATAACTTTTGATAACTGTACTTGTGGTGGAGTACTGAACATAATATGTATATGATCTTTCTCGCCACCAAACTCTAATAGTTGACAGTCTTTACCTTCTATTAACCTTTTAGAATGCTTTTTTAAATCATTGTAAATGTTATTATTGATACAATCTTTTATTATCTTTATCTAAGAAAATGAAGTCTACTTATAAAGTGGGCAATCTTAAATTTGAGCTTTCTGATAAAGTTCAAAGCTTTATAAGTATAGATTCTATTCACCAGGTAAAGATTAAAAAGAGA
>JAGXLU010000088.1 GCA_018334565.1 Halanaerobiales bacterium
TAATAAATTATTATTTGATTTTAAGCTTAATTACTAGTATAATGTTATTTGTATTAAAGGATAATTAAGAAATATAGTTATGAAATACTCATAAATTATCATTTTTATATGTATTTCATTTTAAGTAGACCATTAGCTCAATCGGAAGAGCAACTGACTCTTAATCAGTAGGTTCGGGGTTCGAGTCCCCGATGGTCTACCATTTTATTTTGTTGATATAACAAGGATTATAGGGAAAGCCCAGTGAATAATTCACCGGGATTTTTTTATTTTGTAGCCATTTTGTATCCATGATTCCCATTTTTATATTTTTCAAGCTTTTTTACAGCTTCTTTTTGCATTGAAGGAACCACATGTGAAAATATTTGGAATAAAAATGATAATTGCTTTTACCTAATACAGGTTTTTTATGTGAAATATTCAAATGGAAAGATGGAGAATAAGAAAACTTCAATAATATATATAATGTTTTAGCATTTATGAAGTAGTTGTCATATATTTCTGAGTTAGACTACACGCCTCTATAACATGTTCATCGTCACCTAAACATACTCATTAAAACCTTAAATGAATATATTTATGGTATAATGAATAGGTTTATGATATAATAAACATTGTCATAAACATATTAAATGAATATGTTTATAGAGGAGTGAATACATTTATGATGTCATTTAGAAATGAAAAACTGAAAACTGAAGAAATTCCTATGAATATAGTAAAATTAATTGGTAAAATAAATGAGTACAAAGGAAAGCAGAACCTATATTTAGATCAAGCACCGCAAGTATTAGAGAAGTTAAAAGAAGCCGCAATTGTTCAGAGTACTAAGTCTTCAAATAGTATTGAAGGAATTGTTATTACTGATAAACGTTTAAAGGAAATAATGCGAGATGATACTATGCCTGATGATCGTTCTGAAGGTGAAATTGCAGGATATAGAGATGTATTGAATAGTATTCATACTTCCTATGATGCCATTCCCATAAATCCCAATATAATTTTACAATTTCATAAAAATTTATATAAGTTTGTTTCGGCTGAGGGGGGAGAGTGGAAAAATCAAAATAATGTAATTGAAGAAGTATTACCTAATGGTGAAAAATATGTTAGATTTAAACCTTTGTCTGCTGCTGAGACTCCAAAAGCTATGGAAGAACTATGTGATTATTTAAATCGAGAGATGAAAGAAGAAACTATCGAACCGCTAATATTAATAGGAGCTTTTGTTTTGGACTTTTTGAGTATTCATCCCTTTAATGTTGGGAAAGGTAGAATGGCAAGATTATTAACTTTATTGTTATTATATAAATATGATTATAAGGTTGGAAGATATATAAGTTTAGAAAAAATAATTGAAGATAGCAAATCAAACTATTATGAGGCATTGAAGAAATCTTCAGTGGGTTGGCATGAGGGGAACCATAATCTTTTTATTTGGTTAGATTATTTTCTAGGTATTTTATTAGCAGCATATAAAGAATTTGAAGATAGAGTGAGATTAGTTAGGAACAAAAGAGGAAATAAAAGTTATAGGGTTGAACAATCTATAAAAAGAACATTAGGAACTTTTAAAAAGGAAGATATAAGGAATGCGTGTCCGGATGTTTCAGAATCAACAATTAATAGAGTTTTTAGAAAGTTAAAAGAAGAAGGAGTAATTGAATTATTAGGTAAAGGTCGAAATGCAAAGTGGAAAAGATTAGAATAACCTCGAGGCACGTCGTCTAACAAAATAAAATTGTATCTGAAGTTTGACAAAAAAATAATAGGTTGAATTATTATTTTTATATTCACTATTTAAATTAGAGAGTTTTATTAATAATATAATGAGAATTTCAGATAAAATATGTTGAACGAAACCGAGGATTTGCTATGAAGTTTAAATACATCCTATTTCTAAATAAATTTACACAAAGATCTAAAATATTCGGGAATTTAAACCAGTTAATTATCATTCAACCTATAATTTATGATTGAGAACATAAAAATAGACATAATAATCCCCTGGTCTTAAATAATTTTTCAAAAAATATCAAGGAACAAATATATGGCTAACTCCCAAAAAGGTTAAATATATTTTTTATATAACCAAATAATACTAATACATTATCCTTTATGAATTACTTTAATCATCCTTAAATTAGTTCAACTAATTCCCTATAATCCATTATATGAAGGGCTTTATGTGATATAATATAATAAGGGATTAAAGTGAAAGGATGATATAATGTTTGTAAAAAATAGTCACCAACAATTAAGTTTATACGACTCATTTGATGATATGCCTAAATATCTCCAGGAATATCTGCGTAACTGATAAGCTCATACTTTTCAAGAAATTATTTTTCCAGCTTTTAATGAAGAACGTTTTTCTGTTTTATACAGTGATAAAGGATCCCGGCAAAATACTCCTGTTAATATAATTATTGGCAGCCTTATTATCAAATAGCTTTTTGAGCTCACTGATGAAAGGCTGGTTGTTAATATTTATCTAAATATGGAGTTTAAATATGCGTTAATGTTCACTAGTAAAAAAAGACTACCCATCTATAAAAATACATTTTATAATTTTAGAGAACGGGTTAAAAAGTAATATCAAGAAAATAATATAGACTTAATATAACAAGAAATTGAAATTTTAGCGAATATAATTGCAAATTATTTAGAAATCGAATGCAATAAAGCAGTTAGTACTGGTGGTAAAGTTATTAAAACTGAAGAATTCCTTTTACTAAAAAGAATGCTCGGTGTGCAGACTTAAGATGATGATTTTGATAATATTGATCCGAAAGATGGCAAGGATTTAAAATCTGATGTTTTACAAAATCCCAGTGATTCTGATGCTACCTACCGGAAAAAATATGAAGCTAACATCGAATATACAGCCAATGTAGTTGAAGTTTTTGATGAAGACAATTTTGTAATAAAAAGTTATGATTTTAAACCTAATATATATTCTGATCAAGATTTTAGTGCTGATACTTTAGAAAAACTAAGTAATGATCATACATTAAACGTTAGTACTGATAACCCGTTAAAAATCTTTATGGATGGTGCTTATTATACATATGAACTTGCTAAAAAAGCTTTAAATTTAGGTATTCAGTTTATGCCGGGTGAATTAACGAGTAAAAAACCAGCTGTTGATAAAATGACTTATTATGAAAACGTTAATCTAGACTCTAACCTTGAAAATATCTTGAGCTGTTCAAATGATATTAAACCTGAGTATTAAGAAAAGGATGAATATAACAAATCATTTTATGCTATATTTTCAAAAGGAGCCTGTAATAACTGTCAAAAGCAAAGTCAGTGTAGAATTAAACCTGAATTCGGAAAGTAGCCACAAAAAATAAATTTACACACTAATTTAAGCTAAAATAACGATATTTACATTTTCGATTTCTAAATTGAGCTATTAATTTTAATTCATACAAGATTTTATTTAAATAATGTATTTTTGGGGTATAGATATCCCTGGGGCCTTGTTTTGTGTTAAATAGGACTGACAAGTTAAAATTTTAAGCTATGTTCCGTAATAACACTGTCGGAAAGCAAACATATAAAGTCTATCTTTAATGCTTTCTACTAT
>JAGXLU010000047.1 GCA_018334565.1 Halanaerobiales bacterium
TTAAATATCAAACATCTTGTAAACTAACCTAGTAGTATAGACTGAATTTTAATCTATATGAAACAGTTAAAAGCCAGCTTAAAAATCCTATTTTTGATTTGGGTGTAGGGGTTCACGGTTATATTAATCATAATAATAATGGGGGATTTAACTAATGTATGAAAACAAGATAAGTATTATTGGTACAGGTTATGTAGGCCTGGTAGCAGGAGTATGCCTGGCCGATTTTGGTAATAATATTATCAATGTTGATATTGATGAAGAGAAAATTAAAAAACTTCAAAATAAGAAAATGCCACTTTACGAACGTGGCTTAAAGGAAATATTTGATAAAAATATTGAAGAGAAAAGGATATCATTTACTACTAAAATTGAAAAAGCGATTGGTGACAGTCAGGTAATATTCATTGCGGTTGGAACACCTTCTAACGGAGATGGTAGTGCAGATCTGAATGCTGTAAAAAAAGTTGCAAAAACTATTGGTAATATAATTAATGAATATAAGGTTATTGTTAATAAATCGACTGTACCGGTGGGAACAGCTAAAAAGGTTAAAAATATAATTCAAGATCAATTAGAAAAAAGAGAGAAAAATATTAGTTTCGATGTAGTCAGCAACCCTGAGTTTTTGAGAGAGGGTAAGGCTATTTATGATTTTACACACCCCGATAGAATTGTAATTGGATCTAATAGTAAAAAAGCAAAAAAGATTATGCAAAATGTATATAGAGCATTATATTTAAATAATGTACCATTTGTTTTTACCAGTCCTCAAACCGCAGAATTGATCAAATATGCTTCAAATGCCTTTTTAGCAACCAAGATATCTTTTATAAACGAAATGTCTATCCTCTGTGATAAGGTAGATGGAAATGTACAAACTATCGCAAAAACAATGGGAATGGATGGTAGAATAGGAGATAAATTCTTACACGCCGGTCCAGGTTATGGCGGTAGCTGTTTTCCTAAAGATACAAAAGCAATCGTTAAAACAGCTGGAGATTATGGTCTAAATTTAAGGGTAATTCAAGCAGGTATTGAAGCTAATAAAAAACAAAAAATGTATATGGTTGAAAAGATTGAAAATTATTATGAAACTTTAGAGGGAAAAAAATTAGGTATTTTGGGATTGAGTTTTAAACCTGAAACTGATGATATGAGAGAATCAGCTTCTTTAACTATACTGCCTGAATTAATTAAAAAAGGTGTTAAAATCATGGCTTATGATCCTGAAGCAATTAAAGTAGCCAAATGTTATTTTAAAAATTTTGATAAAGATATTATTTACTGTGATAACGAGTATGAAGTCATGAAAAATGCGGATGGACTTGTTTTATTGACAGAGTGGAATCAATTTAGAAGGCTTGATCTTAACAAGGTAAAAGAATTATTGAAACAACCTATTTTCTTTGATTTCAGAAATGTATACAAAAAAGACGAGATTAAGGAATATGGATTAAACTATATTGGAGTCGGAATAGGTAATAGTTAAAAACAACTGTTTATAAATTTTATTTACCTCAGTTTAAAATATAAGATCTCTAATTAAGATTGGGGAGAACTAAAGATGAAAGATAAAAAAAAGGAAAGCCTCTTTAATATAATCAGACTAGTAGGAGATGTTTTAATAATACATTTTTCTTTTATCATAGCATTCCATCTTAGATTTGAAGAGATCATGATTAATAATTTAAGGGCATATTATCAAAATATACCCTTTATAATCATTTTTTCTCTGATAATCTTTAGTCTTTATAATCTTTACAGTAATCAAATTCTTAAACCGGTCAATGATAATTTATTGGCCTTCATTCCCGCTTGTATAATTATAATTTTGTTCTCAGTTACTGTTTCATATTTTTTTCAAACCTATCAATTTCCTAGATCTATATTTCTTATCGCACTACCCATATTAATCTTTTTATTAATATTATGGAGATATTTACTTTTAATAGTGCAAAAGAAATTTACTAAAAACAAAAATATTATATTAATAGGTTCTAAAAAAAACACAAATAAGTTAAAAACTAATATCGATAAATATACAAATAATGGTTTTAATATTAAAAAAATTATTTTGAATACAGACTTCGAAAAATTGGATAAAAAAGAAAAATCTCAAATAATTAAAGAAATTGATCCTGATATAATTTTTATCAGCTTTGATCTACCTATCAAGGACAAAAAAGAGTTATTTTACTTATCATTAGATAGTGACTGGACTATATCTATTATACCCGAGTTTTATGAAATAATGGTAGCTGGAGGCAAATTAAATCAAATAGGGGAATTGCCTTTTTATAATATCATCTCAATGAGTAATAATAACTATTTATTTAAAAGAATGTTCGAAGTTATATTCTCAATGTTGACTATAATTATCTTATTTCCCCTCATAATTTTAATTTCCCTGATGATCAAAATTGATAGTCAGGGGCCTGTTTTCCATAAACAGGATCGGGTCAGCAAAAATGGTCAGAAGTTTATCATTTATAAATTCCGAACGATGGTTAAAAATGCTGAAAAAAAATCAGGCCCGATTTTATCAACTAAATCTGATTCTCGTACAACCAGATTCGGTCGATTTCTTAGAAAGACAAAGTTAGATGAACTACCTCAGTTTTATAATGTTCTGCGTGGGGATATTAGTTTAATTGGTCCAAGACCAGAAAGATCCCATTTTATAAATAAATATAACCGAAATATAAAAGACTATCACTACCGACAAAAAGTAAAAAGTGGGCTTACAGGTCTGGCTCAAATATATGGTTTTTATAATACTGAACCTGAAGATAAATTAAGAATGGATTTAATTTATATTAATAATAGAAACATTCTATTTGACTTAAAAATCATTCTAAATACATTGAAAACAATTTTTACTGGGAATAAATTTAAATAACTTTTTCAAATAGGATAATATTAACACAAATATATTATTGCTTTTATATGCTTTTTTAAAAGAAACAATTTGTAATATAATTAATATGAATAGAAATGTGAAAAATTAAAGTAATCCAGATCAATCATATGTTCAAAGAAAAGCCGCGGAAATATCAGCATAAAGTAATAAAATTAAAGGCTTAAGCTATTTTAAAAAATCACTGTTGTATTTACATAAAAATGATAATAATTATTTTAAAAATCTAGAATTATTAATTTTCAGTCATCTCAACCCTGACAAGATAAAAGTAATAACTCTCAAGGTTAATTTGTTAAATTACCGAATTGTAAGCAAGAAAACCTCGCTGATGAATCGGCGGGTATGAATTGATTATTTAAAGATCAATTCAATATTAATATTTAAATTTATAATGATGTTAACTTATTTGTATCACCTTCTCTATAGGATGCCTTGGACCATACTATAAATAAGATTGTTTTTTGACTACACCCAATTATTTCATTTGCAGATACAGGTCCAGTTTATATCATTAAACATAAAGAAAATGGCTATCTTACTCATTATAAAGATGTAAAAGACCTTGCAGCAGGAACAAATTGGACTCTTATTAATCTTGATCAGGTTGAAGTAGTTTATCAGAAATTGTATCCTGAAGATATTTTAATAAATTATTAAAAATACACAAAGATAAATAAGATTATATTTAATGAATGTCTCATATTAACAGCTGAATAAAATAAACTTTTCTCTCTAGTTTTTATAATTTTTTTCAACTGTATCTGAAAGGATATGTTACCTTAATATTGAATATATAAATAAAGTATTGAAAATTTGTTAATTTATCTATAAAAACTAAATTTAGTCTAAAATAAATATCATTTGAACCTTGTAAATATTCTTTTTGTAAAATTAAATATATGCAAAACATCAAATAGTAATAGTAAAATGGGGGTATCTATATGGAACAGATTATAGATAAAATCACTAAAATGCAGCAGGCTGAAATCACAGAATACAAAATCTATATGAAATTAGCAGATAGAATAGATGATAAAGAAAATGCTAAGATTTTACGAAGTATAGCTGAAGATGAATTAAAACATTATAATTTTTGGAATGAAAGAACTAATACAAATATAAAAGCTCAAAAATGGAAAGTTTATTATTATTATTTTATATCAATTATTTTCGGTATAACATTTGGAATTAAATTGATGGAAAAGGGAGAAGAACAAGCCCAGGAAAAATATAAGGAAATTGTATACCAAATAGAAGGTGCCGAAAAAATATTAGATGAAGAAGACGATCATGAAAAAAAATTGCTTGATATGCTACAAGAGGACCGACTCAATTATATAGGTTCTATAGTATTAGGACTAAACGATGCCCTTGTAGAATTAACTGGTTCATTGGCTGGCTGGAGTTTTGCTCTCAGAAATACTCGATTAATTGCTCTCACAGGCTTAATCATGGGCATAGCTGCATCACTTTCCATGGCGGCTTCAGAATATCTTTCTAAAAAGACTGCTCAAGAACATCATTATGCTTTAACCTCATCTTTATATACTGGTGGGGCTTATATTATTACGGTAATCCTTCTAATTTTGCCCTATCTTTTATTAGAATCGTATCTTTTGGCTCTAATCTTTACAATTTCGCTGGCTATATTAATAATCTTAATCTTTAACTTCTATATCTCCGTTGCCAAAGATCTAAACTTCCGCGAAAGGTTTTTTGAAATGGCGGGCATTAGTATTGGAGTTGCGGTGTTATCATTTATAATTGGTATATTAGTAAGAACATTTTTAGGAATTGATATATAATTAATATATTAATGGAGGAAACAGGATGAATAGTGTAAAAAAAAGTGCAATATTTTTGGTATTTTTCATTATCATCATAATTGGAATAGCATATTATGTTACACAAGTTGATTATAATAAAGAAGAAACTCTGGAAATCGGTGCAGAATTTTCAAATGAAAAGATATTATATACTACCCTCTCTGAAAGTTATAAATCAATCGCAATCATCAATGCTGATGGCAGTAATGAGATTATATTTGATGATAACAACTATAATGATGAACAAGCTAATTGGTCACCTGATAATTCTCAAATTGTATTCATTTCTAACAGGTCTGGTAAGAAGAATCTATATATAATGGATAATGAGGGAACAAATATAAGACAATTGACCGATATGGATACAATTATGGATTACCCAAACTGGTCACCTGATGGAAAAAAGATAGCCTTTAGTGCTTGGAATGAAGGTAAAAAAGATATCTATTCTATTAATGTAGATGGCAGTAATTTACAGAAACTTACCGAAGCAACCGGTAAAGTACATAATGAATATCCTAGTTGGTCACCTGATGGTGAAAAAATCTTATTTAGATCAGATAAAGGTTTGAATGCAGATATATATATTATGGATAGAGATGGTAGTAATGAAAAGAAATTAATAGAAAAATCATTTTTTGATGGAGGATATACTGACTGGTCACCTGATGGTGAAAAAATCGTTTTCACAACTTACATAGAAGGCAGTAAAGAACTTTATCTTTATTATTTAGAAGATGAAAATATGGTTAGGCTTACAGATAATGATATCTATGAAGGTTATCCTAATTGGTCACCTGATAGTAAAAAAATAACTTTTATAAGATATGACAACAGATTTTTGAATGTAAAATATGCTGAAATACATATCATGGATATAGAAAACAAAAAGACTATGCAAATTACAGATAATCTCAAAAGAGAGAATTATCCCAAATGGTCGAATTGACTTAAATTATGAAAATAAAACTAATCATTATTAGGTGTCATTTTGATACATATTGTATTAAGCTACTGTTGTAAAACTTAAGGAGTATTAATCATGAAAAAAATTAATTTTAGTAATATCATTTTAATATTAGGTATGGTTATCTTTATATCTATGCTAATAATTCCTACACCTCAAGGCTTAACTCTAGAAGGAAAAAATGCAATTGCAATTTTTGTACTTTGTTTAAGTCTCTGGGTGACAAACTATCTTCCCTTAGCTATTACCAGTATATTGGGAATTGCCTTAATCCCACTGTTTGGTGTTTTGTCTGCAGCTGAAACATTTTCCATATTTGGTAATCGAGCTGTTTTTTTTATCCTGGGTTCTCTCATCATTGCAGCAGCCATATATCAAACTGGTATAGCTAAAAGAGTTTCATATCTTTTTATCTCAAAGATTGATAATTCTTTTAACAAAATTATTTTTAGTATTATTGTTTCTTCTTACTTATTGTCTTTGATTATGCCAGAACACGCAGTTGCAGCAATATTATTTCCGATAGTTTTTGAACTTGTTAAATCTTTGAAATTAACCCCTTTAGAAAGTAATTTTGCCAAAGCAGCTTTTCTGGCCTTAGCCTGGGGAGCAGTGGTGGGAGGAATCACTACATTTTTAGGTGGTGCAAGGAATATCCTGGCAGTTGGTCTATTACAGAACACCTATGGGATCTCCATAAACTTTATAGAGTGGCTACAGTATTCTATAATTTATTCTCTACCCCTATTGTTCATTTCTTATTATATAATCATTTATTACTTTAATACTAAGGTTTCTAATATTCAGCAGAGATTAAGCTCTATAAGTAAACAATATGAAAAACTAGGCCCTGTCAAAAGAGAAGAGAAGATACTAGCCATCTTATTTTTGATAATAATATTTTTTTGGATGTTTTTATCAAACTATATTGATATTTCTGTAACTGCAATTTTAGGTGGTGTATCGGTCTTTGTTTTTAAAATCATATCCTGGGATGAGATAGAGAGTTATGTAAATTGGGGAATAATTTTGATGTATGGAGGAGCAATTGTAATTGCGACCTCCCTTACAATTACAGGCGCAGCTGAGTGGATGTCCAATTCAGTTTTTGAAATACTACCTAACTCCACTTTTATTATCTTAGTTGTCGTAATTTTAATTACTAAACTTCTAACCGAAGGAGTAAGTAATGTGGCTGCTGTGGCCATAATTCTTCCCATCGCTTATAGTATGGGTGATATTTTAAATTTTAATCCAGTAATTATTACCTATATTGTATCTCTAACCGGTGGTTTGGCCTTCTGTTTACCGATGGGGGCTCCCCCCAATGCAATTGCTTTTTCTTCAGGTTATCTAGAATTAAGGGAAGTAATTAAAGTTGGATTGATATTAAATTTGATTTCGATGGTATTATTGTATATAATTGCTGTCAGAATATGGCCTTTATTGGGTTTAGAATTATTTATTTAAATAGGGAAAGTGATAAAAATGAATAAAATCATGGTTTTGCTTTTCAGCTTTGCTAATATCCAAATGGTGGTTGATGAAGTTGTAAGATCAATCAATGAAGAAACCACTGAAATACACCTCTGTTTTTATCAAAATAAGGATATACCTGATACTTTATCTTCTCTAATGGGGGTATATTTGGGTGACCGCATTCAAAAAGATGTAGAAAATACTATCTTAAAAGAATATTTTAGAATGAAAGAGGAAATTACACAACAGTTTATAAGAATAGCTAAAAATCACGATATCGTTTTAAAAAACCAGTTATTTAAAAGTTATTCCAATAACAGGATATGCAGGTATATTAAAAAACATGAAGTTAATTATTTAATAGTAAATTACTTCAAAAACGAATTCAACTCACAAAAGGTTTTTGCTAATATCGAAAAAGAATTTCTGGATAGAATAGCAATTAAGAAAAAGCTTTTCAAACACCATAATTAATTCAACACAAATACATTTATTACAAATTCTAAATAGAAATAGAGGTGAATCTATTTATGATATATAACAGCCTGCTTTCATTTATTATTATAATAGCAGCCTATTATCTATTTTTTTATAGTAAGAGTAGTCAGATAAATAGACTCATCTTTAATGGATTCTTGGTTTTAACTTTTTCACTTCATATACTATACTTTGTTGCTTATTATTTCAATGGTGAAGGTGTTAATACAGCTGTCTTATATCACATTAACTACGGATTAGCTGGAGCAAGCTTTTTAGAATATTGGAAGGTAATACTGTTAACTATTACATCCATGATTTTTCTTTTTTTAATACTGTCTTATCTTTCTTCAATTAAAAGAAAATCTAAATTTAATAAAAAACTTCTCTATTTAGCTTTCATCTTAATTATTATCTCACTATTAATCAATCCAGTTGCCTTTGATCTATATAAGATATATAGTGATAAAGATAAAAATATTAAATTTAGCGAATATTACAAAGAGCCAAATATTCAAAAAATTGCAGAAAATAAAAATCTGGTTTTTATTTATACAGAAAGTCTTGAAAGAACATACTTCAATGTGAATTTATTTCCGGATCTAATTGAAGGATTAAAAAACTTAGAAAAAAGGAGTGTTTATTTCACTGATATTAGACAGGTGGCCGGTACAAGCTGGACGATAGGAGGTATGGTTTCCAGTCAGCTGGGAATACCACTTTTTACCCCTATTAACAGCAAAGATATGCATAAAATAAAATATTTTTTGCCCGAGGCTTTAGGAATAGGAGATTTTTTAAAAGAAAAAGGCTACTTTTTATCATATTATGGGGGGGCTGATTTAGAGTTTCAGGGCAAAGGTAAGTTTTATGAAACTCATGGGTTTAACGAAATACGTGGATTAAATAATTTGAAACCCTTAATAAATAAAGATAGTTATTTAAACAACTGGGGGATTAATGATGATATTCTTTTTGAATTAGTTTTCAAGAGATATCTTGAGTTAGCAAAAACAAAAGATAAATTTGGCCTATTTTTAATTAACTTAGGAACTCATCATCCCAAAGGCCATATACCAAAAGATTATGAAAGTATCAAATATAAAAATGGGGATAACCCTATACTAAATGCTGTTAAAGTTTCTGATAAATTGATCACTAATTTTGTTAAAAAAATCATTAGCTCTCAATATTTTTCAGATACGGTGATAGTCATCGCATCAGATCATCTAGCTATGCGTAACACAGCCTTTGATATTTTAGAAGTTGGCAGGAGAAGGAATCTCTTTATGATTATTAGTCCTGATTTTAATGATAGCAAAAAAGTTGAAAAAATAGGTTCTACTTTAGATATCGGCCCTACAATTATGTCCTTTTTAGGATATAAGGCTGAATTTGGATTGGGTAGAAATTTATTGGATCAAAGTATATCTTCTTATGAAATAAAACAAATACAGGAGAATTTAACAGCCTGGAAAGAAAATATCCAGAGTTTTTGGATAGATGACTAAAAATAAATGGTGTTTTGACTAGGTTTCAGTCTATTTTACGCTTGAAAAAAATAAAAATTAAGCTTATTATGAACTCTGGAAAGAATTAATTATAAAAAACTATGCAAGAATTAAAATAATAAATCAAGAGAATAAAGGTATTTCTGCTAACCATAATAGTGAATTGAAGCATTGCAAGAAAGAATATATATATTTTTTTGATAGTAATGATTTATTATAAGAAAACTCTTTTGCTAATTGTTTCAAAATAGCAAAAAAAGATAAACTGGATATACTTGCTTTTGATGTTGAAAGCTTTTGTTACCACAATTACAAAGGTAGTTTCCAAGCAGCCATATCTGATAGAAGTGATTTGTTAACTACTGAGCTTTTGAATGGAAAATAATTTTTTGACCTATTAATTGAAAAAGATTGTTTCAGACCTACTATTTGTTTACATTTAATCAGAAGGGATTTTTTATTTTAAAATGATTTGAAGTTCAGTACGGAGATATTGCACGAATATGAACTTTTCATTCCACAGTTGCTCTTGTTTTCAAAAAGAATAAAGCATTTAAAAAGATAAATGGGTGCAGAGAAGAGTAAGAAATAGTTATTTTATAACATCAGGTAATGATAAACGAATTATCAATAACCTCTTTGAAATTATTAAAAAACTCTATACAGTCTATCAAAAGGATTATTCTTTAGAAAGTCTAAAAAATATAATTAGATTTTTAATACAATTTAATCTAATCACAATTAATGAATTAGATAAAACCAGTCAATATAGAAAAGAACAGTTCCAGATAATCTTCAAATGTAAAGAAATCTTAGATAAAAAATGATATTGAAATTTTCCTTTTCTATTTTGGATAATATTTATCGAAAATTCAAAAATAATTATATACTTCCATTTATTAGATAAAATTTGCTCGGATTGCAAAATTTTATAACAATTATTTCTTCAAATGTTTACAATCATATCTATAGCTTGATGGTGTACTTTGATTATTAGAGGAAAATCTGGTCCTCTTTCTCCATCTATATTAGCATAGTGAGTTTTATTTTCCTTTTTATTTATATCTATCTTGAAATAGTTATCCTGGATGTAAATTACATTTTTATTTGAAAATTTTTTCTTGTTCATCAAATTCATAAGCAGAGTTGGCAACCTATATATTTGATTGGTCTTCACCCCAATAAAATCAAGCATCCCATCATTTATAGAAGCAAACTTGGCCAGGTGTTGAAAACCACCCGCTCTTTTACTATTGAGAATGAAAAAGACAAAAAGATCTTCTTCTATAGTTTGATTGGACGTTTGAATCTTAAAAGGTATGATCTGAATTTTAGGAATTTCTTTTAAACCATTGACATAATATACTAATCTTCCTAAGGTGTTTTTCATATTAATGTCAATACCCTGGGTAACACCCGAAAAAAGCCCACCCACACAGACATTTATAAAATATTTATCATTTACTTGACCTACATCTATCGGTTTAATATTATTTTTTAAAAGTGCATCAAAACAATTTCCGTAATCTTTAGGCATCTTTAAAAATGAGGCGAAATCATTGATTGTTCCCGAAGGAATAATACCGAGCGGTAGATCAATTTCCCTTTTCATCATCTCATTGACTATTTCATTAACCGAGCCGTCTCCACCGGCAACAATTATTGACTGATGTTCATCTGTAAGATTTTTTAAACCTTTATACAGATCATTTTCTTGCAAGCTTCTAAAGATATCAACCTGATAACCGGCCGACTGATATTTTTTCAAAAATAAATCCAGATAACCGGGAAAAGTTCTGGTACCTGAATAGGGATTGTATATTAATTTAACCTTTTTCACATAAACCACCTACCCACATTTTTTTAATATATTCTTATTATCTTTATTATAAATCATATAATGTGATTAAACAAATATAATGTTAGGAGGATTAAAATCATGTTATACCTAATTATAATCTTAGTAATTATCTACTTATCCTATAAATTAATCGATATACACACCCATGATGTAGAAATAAATCGGCAGTCAGTATATAATGATTATATAAAAAATGAAATAAAAATATTGCATCTGACTGACCTCCACTTTGATTTTAATAAAAAATATCAAACAAAAATACTTAATTTGATTAATAACATAGAATACGATATTTTGCTTTTTGGTGGTGACTATATTAATCACAAACAGTATATGATCAACTTAAATGAATTTTTAAGAAAAATTGAGAATAAAAAACATGCTTTTGCCGTTTTCGGCAATCATGATTATCAGTATAATTTAAAAAAAATTAATAAAATATTCTCCCAAAATAATATTAAAATACTAAATAATGAATATGCACAACTAGTTATCAAAAAAAATGAGGTCAATTTAATTGGAATTGGTAGTCCTGATATTGATAAAGATGATTACAATAAAACTGTTAAAAATCTTGATTTGACTAATTCTATAAATATCCTTTTATCACACTGCTATTACATAATTGAAAAAGAAAATTTAAATCAGATAAATCTAGTTTTAGTCGGCGACACTCATGGATATCAGATTAATCTACCCATAATTAGAAATATCTTGAAAACAAAATTTGACTTAAAATATACTGCCGGTAAATATATATTAAACCACCTAATCTTAATCGTGAACAGAGGGTTAGGTACTATCAAATTGCCTTTTCGTATCAACTCCAAACCGGAATTGCTTTTGCTCTCTCTTGAAAATAAGTAAAGAATAGAGGGGATAGGAAAATAAGATGTATAAAAAGAATGTAGCATTGATTATACCCAGTTTAAGAGGTGGTGGAGCAGAAAAAACGGTTAGCAGATTGTCCCAACAACTCTCAAAAAGATATAATTTGTATACAATAGTTTTTGACAACACTGATTTTAAATATGAGGTTAAAGGAAAATTAATAGACCTTAAGCTGCCTTATAATCAAAAAATAACCACTAAGATATACAACTTCTATAAAAGATTCATCAGCCTGAGAAGATTAAAACAGAAATATAAAATTGGAGTAAGCATCAGTTTTATGGAAGGCCCAAACCTCTTAAATATCTTAAGCAGGGTTGATGACAGAGTTTTAATTTCTGTAAGGAATTACCTGTCGGAAGATCTCTCTGGTCCAGAGGCCATCTATTTGCCTTTTATTAAGCCACTATATAAAAGGTCTGATAAGATTATTACAGTTTCTCATGCCGTAAAATATGATCTTTTTAAAAACTTCAATATAGATTTAAACCAGATCTCTACAATATATAATTTTGTTGATATAAAATCAATACAAAATAAATGTAGGCAGCCGATCAATCCTCTTGATGAACATATCTTTAAAAAAGATGTGATCATTAATATGAGCAGATTCACAAAACAGAAGGGACAGATCCATTTAATCAAGGCCTTTAAATATATTAATCAAAAAAAATTAGATCTTAATCTAGTTCTTTTAGGAGAGGGTCCGCTTTATAATAGTTATCAAGATCTCGTTAAAAGTCTAGGTCTAGATAAGAGTATCTTTTTTATACCATTTAAAGAAAATCCCTTTCCTTATCTAAATCGAGCTAAATTATATATAAG